>JANXAE010000083.1 GCA_025062235.1 Bryobacteraceae bacterium | reverse complement strand
GAGGCGGGTCCGGGAGACGTCGTGGTCATCGCGGGCAAGGGTCACGAAACCTACCAGGTGCTCCGCGACGGCGCCGTTCCTTTCGACGACCGCGAGGTGGCCCGCGCGGCGCTGCGCGAGCTGGGCTACCGGGGAGGCGAGCGCGCATGAAGGCGACGCTGGCGGAGGTGGCGCGCGCGCTCGCGGCCGAAACGTTCGGCGATACGAATGTTCCCGTCGCAGGCTGGAGCGTGGACTCGCGCACCATCCGTCCCGGCGAACTCTTCTTCGCCCTCCCGGGGCCGCGTTACGACGGCCACGACTTCGTGGCCGCGGCCTTCGCCGCGGGAGCCTGCGGCGCTGTGGTGTCGCGGCCCGTCGCCCAAGCCGCCGGCCCCCTGCTGCGGGTGGCAGATACCGGTCGCGCGCTGTGGGAGGCCGCCCGCTGGGCGCGCGCGCGTTTCCCCGGCCGCGTGGTGGCCGTGACGGGCAGCGCGGGGAAAACCACGACCAAGGAGGCCATCGCCGCGCTGCTTTCCACCGCCATGAAGGTGGGCCGCAGCGAGGGCAACCTGAACAACCGGATCGGCGTGCCGCTCTCCCTGCTGCGCCTGCCGGAGGATGCGCAGGCAGCGGTGCTCGAGCTGGCGATGAACCGCCGCGGCGAAATCCGCGAGCTGGCGGGACTGGCCCAGCCGGAAATCGGCGTGGTGACCAACGTGGGCCGCGCGCATGCGGGCTTCTTCGAATCGCCCGAGGAAATCGCACTGGCCAAGCGCGAGTTGATCGAGGCGTTGCCTGCGGGCGGTGTGGCGGTGTTGAATGCCGACGATCCGCGCGTGGCGGCGTTCGCCGCGATCCATCCCGGGCCGGTGCTGACCTTCGGCTTCAGCGAGAAGGCGGATGTGCGCGCCGAGGACGCCGAGTGGAACGCCGCGGGAGCGCGCTTCCGCGTGGGCGGCGTGACTTTCGAATCGCCGCTGCCCGGCCGTCACGGCATCCTCAATGTGCTGGCGGCGCTGGCGGTGGCGCGCCTGTTCGGCCTGCCGCTCCCGCAACTGCGGGAACCGGTGCGCAAGCTGGAGGCAAGCCCGATGCGCGGTCGGCGCCTCGTGCATCGCGGCGTCACGATTCTCGACGATTGCTACAACTCCAACCCCGAAGCTTTGCAGGCGATGCTGGAAACGCTGCGCGCAGAGCCGGCGCGCCGCAGGATCGCCGTGCTGGGCGAGATGCTGGAGCTCGGCCGCTGGGCCGAAGCCCTGCATCGCGAGGCGGGACGCCGCGTCGTCGAGTGCGGCGTGGATGTGCTCATCGGGGTGCGCGGCGCCGCCCGCTTCCTGGTCGAGGAGGCAATCCGCGCCGGCATGCGCCCCGAGGCGGCGTTCTTCGTCGAGGAACCGGAGGAGGCAGGGCGCCTGCTGCGCCCGCTGGCGCTCGAGGGAGACGTCGTGTTGTTCAAGGCCTCGCGGGGGGTCCGTCTGGAAAGGGCGATCGAGGAGTTCCTGAGGCCCGAGGCGGGAGGGGAGGAGAGCTGACGTGCTCTACTGGCTGCTGTTCGAACAGCTGTTCCCGTACTTCAGCCCCTTCCGCGTCTTCCGCTATGTAACCTTCCGCACGGCGTTCGCCAGCCTCACGGCGCTGTTCCTCTGCCTCGTGATCGGACCCTGGCTGATCGCTCGTTTGCGGCGTTTCCAGATCGGCCAGTACATCCGCGAAGAGGGACCCGCGTCGCACCGCCAAAAGGCAGGCACGCCCACCATGGGCGGCGTGCTGATCATTGTGGCCGTGCTGGTTCCCACGCTGCTCTGGGCCAACCTCGCCAACCCGCTGGTCTGGACGGCCATGCTCAGCATGGTCCTTTTCGGCGGCATCGGCTTCTGGGATGATTTGCTCAAATTGCGCCGCGGCCGCAACCTGGGTCTGCGCGGCCGCACCAAGTTCCTGTTGCAGTGCAGCGCGGCGGGACTGATCGGGGCGCTGCTGCTCCTGCTGCGCGCCGCGGGCGTCTATTCGCCCACCATGAACGTGCCCTTTTTCAAGCAATTCCGTCCCAGCTTGTTGCCCGAGGTCCTACTGGCCGACCCGTGGACCTACCCGCTGGCTTTCGTGGTTTTCTTCTTCTTCCTCGTGCTGGTGGTGGTGGGCAGCTCGAATGCGGTCAACCTGACCGACGGGCTGGACGGTCTTGCCATCGGACTGATGGTGATCGCCGCAAGCGCCATGACCGTGCTCTCCTACACCAGCGGGCACGCCGTCTTCGCGCGGTACCTGGATCTGATCTGGCAGCCGGCTGCCGCCGAGCTCACCATCTTCTGCGGGGCGCTCACCGGCGCCTGCCTGGGTTTCCTCTGGTACAACGCGCACCCGGCGGAGATCTTCATGGGCGACGTCGGCTCGCTGGCGCTGGGCGGCTGCCTCGGCGTTCTCGCCATCCTGATCAAGCAGGAGATCCTGCTGCTGTTCGTGGGCGGCGTCTTCGTGCTCGAGGCCCTCTCGGTCATCCTGCAAGTGGCCAGCTTCAAGCTGCGCGGCAAGCGCATATTCAAGATGGCCCCGTTGCACCATCACTTCGAGGCGCTGGGCTGGCAGGAATCCAAGATCATCGTGCGCTTCTGGATCGCGGGCCTGGTCATGGCGCTGTTCGCGCTGACCACGCTCAAGCTGAGGTGAGACGGTGAACTTCGCGGGCGTGCGCGTGCTGGTGGTGGGACTGGGACGTTCCGGGCAGGCGGCCGTCGAGTTGCTGCTCGCGCAGGGCGCACGCGTCTGCGCGGCCGACCTGACCCCGCCGGCCGGGCCCGTGCTCGAGCGCCTGCGCGAAGCCGGGGTCGAGTTCCGCCCCCAGTCGCCTGAAGTCTTCCGCGAGGCCCACTGGATCGTGCTCTCGCCCGGCGTGCCCGCCGACCTGCCCGAGCTCGAGGAGGCTCGTGGCCGCGGCGCGCGCGTGATCGGCGAGGTGGAGCTGGCCTCCTATTATCTGCGCGGCCCCGTGCTCGGCATCACCGGCTCCAACGGCAAGACCACCACCACCGCGCTGACCGGCCACATCCTGCGTCACGCCGGCATCCCCGTGCAGGTGGGCGGCAACATCGGCATCCCGGCCTGTTCCCTCGTCGCCAGCTCGCGTGCCGATCAGTGGAACGTGCTCGAGCTCTCCAGCTTTCAACTGGAAACCATCGAACGCTTCCGGGCCCATGTGGCGGTGGGCCTGAACCTGACTCCCGACCACCTGGACCGCCATCGCACGTTCGAGAACTACGCGGCAAAGAAGGCGCGGCTGTTCGAAACGCAGCGGCCCGGCGACCACGCCGTGCTCAATCGCGACGACCCCGCCTGCGCGGCCTGGGCGCGCCGCACTCCCGCCGCAGTGCATTGGTTCAGCCTGCGCGGCGACGCTCCGGAAGGGGCTTGCCTGAGGGAGAACACCCTGTGGCTCGGCGGACGTCCCTTGATGCCGGCCTCCGACATCCCGCTGCGCGGGTTGCACAACGTCGAGAACGTGCTGGCCGCAGCCCTCGCCGCCCGGTTGACAGGTGCGCCTGCGGAGGCCATCGCGGAGGCCGTCCGTAGCTTCCCGGGCGTCGAGCACCGGCTGGAGTTCGTCTGCCGCGTGCGCGGCGTGGAGTTCTACAACGACTCGAAGGCCACCAACGTGGACGCGGCCTTGAAGGCCTTGCAAGCCTTCGAGGGACCGTTATGGGTGATCCTGGGCGGCAAGGACAAGGACGGGGACTTCCGGCCGCTGCGCGAGCCCTTGCGGCAGAAGGCCCGCGCCGTCTTGCTGATCGGGGCGGCGGCGGAGAAAATCGCGCGGCAACTGGAGGGCGCCGTGCCGCTGGCCTCCTGCGGCACGCTGGAGAATGCCGTCGAGTATGCCTTTCGCCGCGCCGTCCCCGGCGACACCGTCCTGCTGGCGCCCGCCTGCGCCAGCTTCGACCAGTTCGAAAACTTCGAGCATCGCGGACGCGTGTTCAAGCAACTGGTAGCGTCTCTTGCGGCGCGGAGCGCCGCCGAGGAGAGCTGAGATGGAGTTCCGTCCGCGGCTGGACGCATGGCTCGTTGGCAGCATGCTGTTGCTGCTGGTCTTCGGACTGGCGACGGTCTGGAGCGCCACGCAGTACAAGCCGAGCAAGCAGCCGCCCGTGTTGGACGATGCCGGCTTGAGCGCGTTGCTCGAGGCCGATCCGGGGGCCGGCGGCGAGCAGTTCATCGAGCCGCTGAGCGACCGGGCCTGGAAACAGGGAGTGTGGGTGTTGGTGGGCCTGGCAGGCATGTGGCTGCTCCGTTGCGTGGATTACCGCCGCCTGAATCACGCCGGCTGGGTTTTCGGCTCCACGGCGTTGGCCCTGGCCGGCCTGGCGGCCGCTTATGCGGTGGGCGAGCGCCACCGCTTCCTGCGATTCGCGGGCATGGGCGTGCAGCCTTCCGAACTGGCCAAGCCCGTGCTGGTGCTCTTCCTGGCCTACTTCATTGCGCAGCGTTCGCGCGTGCTCAACGATGGCCGGACCCTGGCGCCCGCCGCCATGACGTTGGGATTGCTCATCGGGGGGGTGATGATCGCGGATCTGGGTACCGCCTTCGTGATGCTCGCCACCTCGGGTGCGGTCTTCCTGGCAGCGGGACTCCAGTGGCGCCACGTGCGCACGGCGGCCGTCGTCTGCGCCCTGTGCACCGTGCTGGCGGCCATCGTTCCGGGCTACCGCCGCGAGCGCACAGTCGCGTTCCTGCGCGAGCTGCCCGTGAGCCGCTGGCTGGGCATGGCCGCTCCCGCCGCCGGCGAAGCCCACCCAGAGCCGGAAAGCGCAGACCGCACGGGTCCCCCGCGGCGCGATGTCCGGTATCAGCAGCGCCAGTCGCTGCTGGCGCTGGCCAGCGGCGGTCTGCTGGGCGTAGGCCCAGCCAACGGGCGGCAGAAGCTGGGCTTCCTGCCGGAAGCCGACAACGATTTCATTTATGCGGTCATCGGCGAGGAGTGGGGATTGATCGGTTGCCTGGGCGTGCTCGCCCTGTACCTGGTGATCTGGTGGCGCTGCCAGAAGCTGGTGCGCGCTGCGCCGGATGAGTTCGGGCGTCACCTCGCTCTGGGCGCCTCCTTCCTGATCGTTTTCCAGGCCCTGGTCAACATGAGCGTCGTGGTGAAGCTGCTGCCGGCCAAGGGCTTGCCGTTGCCGCTGATCAGTTACGGAGGAAGCTCGATGGTGGCCACGCTGGCGTTGTTCGGCATGCTGCTCAGCGTGCGCGAGCGCAGCTTGTGAAGGCGGTCGCGGATGGTCTTCGTGATGGCGGCCGGGGGCACGGGCGGACATGTGATGCCGGCGCTTGCCGTGGCGCGCGAGCTGCGCCGCAGCGGGCACGAGGCCGTTTTCATCGGGACGTTGCGCGGCCTGGAGGCGCGCCTGGTCCCCACCGCAGGGTTCCGCATCGAGTGGATCCGCATGGGGGGGTGGCAGCGCGTCGGCCTGGCGCGGCGCATGCGCACTGCAGGGGAGTTTCCCCTGAGCACGCTGCGATGCTGGCGTCTGCTCGGGCGCCTGCGGGCGGCGGCGGTGCTGAGTCTGGGCAGTTATGTGGCTGCGCCGGTGTGCCTGGCCGCTTTCTTGCGGGGAGTGCCTGTCGTGGTGCTAGAGCCCAACGCGACGCCGGGGTTGACGAACCGCTGGGCAGGGAGGCGGGCGGCGCGCGTGTTGGTGAATTTCGAACAGACGGCCGCTTTCTTCGACCGCGCGCGGGTGGATGTGGTCGGAGTGCCCGTGCGGGAGGAGTTCTTTCAAGTGCCGCCGAAGGTGCCGGGCGAGTGGTTCGAGCTGCTGGTGACAGGCGGCAGCCAGGGCTCGCGCACGCTGAATCGGGCGGCGCGCGAAAGCTGGCCGCTGTTCGTCGGCGCCCGCACGCGCGTGCGCATGGTTCTTCAGACCGGCCCGGCCGAGTTCCCCGAACTGGCGCTGGAGTTCGAGCGGTCGGGGATGCCGGGTCGGGTGACGCCCTTCCTCGAAGACATGCCCCGCGCCTTCGCCGAGGCCGACCTGGTGGTCTGCCGGGCGGGCGCAGGAGCGTTGGCGGAGTTGGCCGCCGCGGGCAAGCCCGCCATTCTGGTGCCGTTCCCCTACGCCGCGGACCAGCATCAGTTGCGCAACGCGGAGGCGCTGGCGCGCGCCGGGGCGGCGCGGCTCGTCGAGGATCGCCAGATGAACGGGCACCGTTTGTTCGAGGAGGTCTGCGGGCTGGCCGCACGCCCGCAGGAGCTGGAGGCCATGGCTCGCGCGGTGCGGCGTTTCGCCCGCCCGGATGCGGCCCGCAGGGTCGCCGCCGCTCTGCTCGAGGTCGCCGGCCGGTCCGGCCTTGACGGGGAATCGGTTCGAACGGAACAATAGGCTTT
This sequence comes from Bryobacteraceae bacterium, assembly GCA_025062235.1. Taxonomy (GTDB): domain Bacteria; phylum Acidobacteriota; class Terriglobia; order Bryobacterales; family Bryobacteraceae; genus DTHT01. Next base: position 7,820 of record JANXAE010000083.1, on the reverse strand, counting down.
CGAAATGTTTCCTTCGCAGCTCGCACAATCCTGGCCGACAATGTTTGTTCCGCCGCAGCACCTGCACTTCATCGGCATCGGCGGAATCGGCATGAGCGGCATCGCCGAGATCCTGCTCCAGCTCGGCTTCACCATCAGCGGTTCCGACCTGAAGCTGTCGGCGACGACCGAGCGGCTGGCCCGCCTGGGGGCCCGCATCTACGAGGGGCATGACGCCTCCCACGTGGCTGGCGCGCGTGCGCTCGTGGTCAGCTCGGCCATCCCGCCCGACAATCCCGAGCTGGTCGAAGCGCGGCGCTTGCAGATCCCCGTGATCAGCCGCGGAGAAATGCTGGCCGAGCTCATGCGCCTGAAGTACGGCATCGCGGTGGCGGGCAGCCACGGCAAGACGACCACCACGGCCATGCTGGCTTTCATTCTGGAGCGCGCCGGTCGGGATCCCACCGTCGTGGTAGGCGGACGTCTGCAGGCTTTCGGGGGATCCAACGCGCGCATCGGCCGCAGCGCGCTCCTGGTGGTGGAAGCCGACGAAAGCGACCGCTCCTTCCTCAGGCTGGCCCCGATCCTGGCCGTGATCACCAACATCGACCGCGAGCACCTGGACCACTACCGCTCGCTGGAGGACATCCTGGAGGCCTTTGCCGAGTTCGCCAACCGCGTGCCTTTCTACGGGGCCGCGGTGCTCTGCCTCGATGACGAGAACGTGCAGCGCATCCTTCCCCAGGTCCGGCGTCGTGTGCTGACCTACGGCACGCGGGCCCAGGCCGATTTGGAGATCCGCGACATCCGGACGGAGCCGTTCGCCACCCGGTTCTGCTTGCGCCGGAACGGCGAGGACTTGGGCGAGTTCCGGCTGCGCGTTCCGGGGCGGCACAACGTCTTGAACGCCGCCGCCGCCGTCGCCGCCGCCACGGAGCTGGGCGTGGAGGTCTCCGCCGCTCGCGACGCCCTGGAAGGGTTCGCAGGCGTGGAACGACGGTTCCAGGTGCGCGGGCAAGCCGCGGGCGTCACCGTCATTGACGATTACGGGCACCACCCGGCAGAAATCCAGGCTACCCTGGCTGCCGCCCGCCAGTGCCGTTACGAGCGGCTGCTCGTGCTGTTCCAGCCGCATCGTTACACCCGCACGATGCACCTGATGGAAGAGTTCGCGCGCTGTTTCTACGAGGCCGACGCGGTTTTCCTTCTGGATATCTACCCGGCCTCGGAAGCACCCATCGAGGGCGTTCACGCCGCAGCGCTGGCCGAGCGCATGCGTGCACACGGACACCGCCATGTCGAGTACGTGGGTGCCCTCGAAAGAGGCGTAAAAGCCGTGCTGGCGCACGCGCAGCCGGGCGACGCCGTGCTCACCTTGGGAGCGGGCAACGTCTGGCAGGCGGGCGAATGGCTGCTCGAAGGATTGAAGCGGAGGGAGGTCGGTGGGGCGTAGTCGCACCTCCCAAGTGGTTATGGACTGGCCTGAGACGGGCTCGGCCGAGCCGCAGTCGCGTCAGGGACGCTCCCGCACCCGGCCGCCTTCCCGGTGGCGGTCGCCTGCGCGCACCCTGCTCGGGCTCGCCCCATGGCTGCTCGCCGGCGCGGCGGGCGCGTGGTCCTGGGGGCATCTGAAGAGGTTCCTCGAAGCGGACCCGCGCTTCCGGCTCCCGGCCACCGAATGGGAAGCGGGGCCGCAGGCCGTGGACGTACGCGGCGCGCACGCCATTCCGCGTCAGGAAGTGCTCGAGGTCTTCCGCCCGGACTTGGGTGGCAGCATCTTCCGTGTCCCGCTCGCCGAGCGCCGCCGCCAGCTCCTCGCCATGGATTGGGTCGCCGACGCCACCGTCGCCCGGCGGTGGCCCAACCGGCTCGAGATCCGGATCCGCGAGCGCCGTCCGGTGGCTTTCGTCGTCGCCGAGGCAACGGCCTCGGCCGGAGAGGGCGGCGCCATGCTGATTGACGCCGAGGGCGTGCTACTGCGGTGGCCCGCGCAGGGGGAGTTCTCGCTGCCGGTGCTCTGGGGGGTCCGTGCGTCGCAGCCGGCGCAAGAGCGGCGCGGGCGGGTGCGCCTGATGCTCGAGGTGCTCGGACAGGCCGGACCGCTGGCGAGCCGGATCTCCGAGGTTGACGTCGGCGACCCGCGCAACGTCGCGGTCACGCTGGTGCTGGAAGACCGCGCGGTGCGCCTCTGGCTGGGACGCGAAAACTTCGCGGCGCGGCTGAACGCATTCCGCGAGTACTACGGGCAGATCGCGCGCTGGGCGCCGGAGGCGCGCACCTTCGATCTGCGCGTGGACGGACAGGTGCGCGTGGCGGATGCCGCGCTCGCGCAGGCCGTGGAAACGGGCAGGAACGGAAAGGGGGAACAGCGTGCCAGATAGGACGGTTTGGGGAGTTGGCGTGGATGCGGGCAGCGACCGCACCCGCGTCGTCGTGCTGGCGGTGAACCGTGATTCAATCGAGTTCGCCGGCTTCGGAGAAAGCATTTCCAACGGCTGGCATCGCAGCCGGATCGCGGACGCCAGGGGAGTGGCCGAATCCATACGGCAGGCCAGGGAGGCGGCCGGTCTGTGCGCGGGCCGACCCGTGGAATCCGGCGTGCTCGGTGCTGGCGGTTCGACCGTGGGCTGCGCTTCCAGCCGGGGCGGTTACGAGGACGATTACCGGCGCGCGCTCAACCAGGCGGATGTGGATCTGGTGATCGAGCGGGCGGCTCACGTCGAGCTGGGCGAAGACCGGATGCTGTTGCATCTGTGCCTGCGCGAGTTCAGCGTGGACGGGCGTGCCCGGCTGCGCGATCCGCGCGGGCAGGCGGGCGTGCAATTGCAAGCCTACGTGAGCCTGATCACGTTCTCCACCCAGGAGCACGACGTGCTTGTGGGCGCAGCCAACCTGGCTGGCCTCGCCGTGGAGGAAACGGTCTTCGAGCCGCTGGCCGCCGCATATGCATGTCTGCGCAGCGAGCAGCGGAGGGGCGGCGTGGCGCTTCTGGACATGGGCGCGGAATCGTCGGACCTTGTGGTCTACGATGGCGACGCGCTGCTGCTGGCTTCCAGCATCGAGCTGGGCGGCTGGCGTTTCACCGAGGACGTCGCCCGGGGTCTGGGCGTCGGTTTCCAGGAGGCCGAAACCGTCAAGCTCGAGCACGGCTGCATGGCGCTCGATGGGGAGGCGCCTCCCGCCTTCCTCGAGCTGCCCGCCCCCCCTGGACGGGGCCCGCGAACCATCGCGCGCGATGAGTTGGCCTTCATCCTCGAGGCCCGGGCCGAGCAATTGTTCCGCTGGGTGCGCCGGGAGCTGCGTCGCATCAACCGGGAGGGCGAGTTGCTCAACGGGCTCGCATTGTGCGGCGGGGCTGCGCGGCTCCCTGGCCTGTGCGAAATGGCCGAGAAGGTGCTCGGTTGCGAGGCCTACCTGGGCCTGCCGGGACGCATCCGCAACTTCCCGCCCGAGTTGCAGGATCCCGAATGGACGACAGCCACCGGCCTGGCCATGTACTCGGCGCGCTTGAAACAGCGGGAGCGGGAGCGCCGCCGCAGCTTCTTCAGCAGGATTTTCGGCTGAGTCCCGCCGCGTGCGGGTGCGGTTTCAGGGAGGTACGCGATGACAGTGCTGGATCCGGCGATCACGCCGTTGAAATTCGAGCTCCAGGAAGAGACGCAGCCCCGTCCGAGGATCCGCGTCATCGGGGTGGGCGGGGCGGGCTCCAACGCGGTGGCTCATATCATGTCGGCGGGCCTGCAAGGCGTGGAATTCTGGGCGGTCAACACCGACGCACAGGCGCTGCGGGCCTCGCCCGTGCCCAACAAACTCGAGATCGGACGCAAGCTCACCGGCGGGCAGGGCGCCGGTTCGGATCCGGAGATCGGCCGGCAGGCAGCCCTCGAGGACACCGAGCGCCTGATGGACATGCTGCAGGGAGCGGCCATGGTCTTCGTGGCCGCGGGCCTGGGCAATGGCACGGGCACCGGAGCGGCGCCGGTCATCGCTTCCATGGCCCGGCAGATGGACGCGCTGACCGCGGCCGTGGTGACCAAGCCGTTCACGGTGGAAGGACCGCGCCGGGCCGAGCAGGCCGAGCGTGGCTTGCAGGAGCTGGCCGCCGCGGTGGACGCGTTGGTGGCGATCCCCAACGACCGTTTGCTGGCGCTCGCGCCGCGCGGCGCCAGTCTCATCGAGGCGTTCCGCATGGCGAACGAAATCATGCGTCAGGCGGTCCAGGAGATCGTCGAGATCATCCAGACTCCGGGTCTGATCAACCGCGACTTCGCGGACATCCGCGCTGTGATGCGGGGCGGCGGCCTGGCCGTGCTGGGCACGGCCACGGCGCGCGGCGAGAACGCCGCGGTGGAGGCGGCGCGCCAGGCCATCAACTGCCCGCTCGTCGAGGGCGCATCCCTCGCGGGCGCACGCAATGTGCTGGTCCACGTCACCGGCTCCAGCCGCCTGGGCCTGCACGAGCTGCACGAGGCTTGCCTGCTGGTACGCGAGGCCACGCGGATGCGCGATGTCGAGCTCAGTCTGGGTGTCGTGCTCAACGAGACCATGGCCGACTCCGTGAAGGTCAGCGTGATCGCGACCGGATTCGCCCCCGTGCCCGCCGGCCAGCCGTTGCCAGGCGAGGAAAGCTGGCGCCCTGTGCCTGCGCCGGAGCCCGAGATCGTGCGCGGAGCGCCCCAGCATGCCTCTGAGCCGCAGGTCGCCTGGCTGGCGGAGACCGATCTGGCGGAGCCCGCCCTGCCCGAGGCGCTCTCCGAAGAGGACGACCTCGAGGACCTGGACACCCCGCCCTTCCTCCGGCGCCGCCGCCTGGTGCGATGACCGACGCGCGTGCCGCTCCGGCGGCGCAGGAGCCGTTGGGTCTGGCGCGCGCAGGCGTTTTGCGGTAAAAAACATAGGGAGGGGATTTTGTAGGATCGAAGCTGTGGAAAATGGCGTCCGTACGGCAGCACCCGCTTGATGCCAGAAGGCTTCGCCTTCCCGCGCAACGGGACGTTTTCCACGCCGCCATCCTGATAGATTCGCACCGTCTAAGCGGGTGCAAACAGGCACGCGCGCCGAGGCCAGCCGGGTCGTTGCAGGGAGGCCCGCGAGGCCGTATGGTAATGAGCTAGCCATGGCGACTCCCGATCTCGCGCTCGAGAAGGGATTGCCCGCCGCACCGGAGGCGGAGCGGCTCGTCCTGGGATGCATCCTGCTCGACGATTCCCTCTACCCGCAGGTGGCGGGAGCGCTCAGCCCCGAGGATTTTCACCTCGAGGCTCACCGGCGGATCTTCCTACGCATGGGCGATCTCTACGCGCGTGGCGAGCGCATCGACCGCCTGACCGTGGCGCACGAGCTGCAACGGCACCGCCAGCTCGAATCGGTAGGCGGACTGAGCTACCTGGTCTCCCTGGACGAGGGCCTGCCGCAGGCCGCCAATCTGGAGAGCTACATCCGCCTGGTCCGTGACAAGGCGGCGCTGCGCCGCCTCATCTTCGCCGCGCAGAAGGTGATTGACCGCTGCTTGCTGGGCGAGGAGGATCCCGATCAGATCCTCGCTTCGGCCGAGGAGGCGCTGCTCAAGCTGGGCGAGTCGCGTGTGCACAGCGGGTTGCTGACGCCGCGCGAGATCATCGAGAGCTACCAGGGCGGCGTCAACGCTTTCCTCGATCCCAACCAGCGGATCAAGGGCATCTCGACCGGCTTCCTGAGGTTCGACGAGATGACGGGCGGCCTGCACCCGGGCGAGCTCATCATCCTCGCGGCCCGTCCCGCCATGGGGAAGACCGCCATGGCGCTCAACATCGCGCAGCACGTGGCCATGGGCCGCAACCCGCGGCCAGTCGCGATCTTCAGCCTGGAGATGTCCAAGGAATCCATCCTCACGCGCCTGCTGTGCGCCGTGGCGCGGGTCAACAGCCACAAGTTCCGTTCGGGGTATCTCAAGGCCGAGGAGCGCCAGCGCCTGAGCCAGGCGGCCGCGCAATTGGCCGAAGCGCCCCTGTTCCTGGACGACAGCGGCGGGATCAACCTCATGGACATGCATGCCAAGCTGCGGCGGCTGAAGGCCGAGCACGGTCTGGCGCTGGCCATCGTGGATTACCTTCAGTTGATGACCGGGCGCGGCCGCTTCGAGAACCGTGTTCAGGAAATCAGCTCCCTTTCCCGCGGACTGAAGCTGATGGCCAAGGACTTGGGAGTGCCCCTGCTCGTCCTTTCGCAGTTGAACCGCGCCCCGGATCTGCGCGACGGCGATCACCGCCCGCAGTTGAGCGACTTGCGCGAGAGCGGCTCCATCGAGCAGGACGCCGACTTGGTGGCCTTCATCTTCCGCGAGGAGGTCTACAAGCCGGATCGCGCCGACCTGCGCGGACGGGCCGAGCTGATCATCGCCAAACAGCGCAACGGACCCACGGGAAAGATCCCGCTGGTCTTTCTGAAGGAGCTCACCAAGTTCGAGAACCCGGTCTCCGACCTCGAGCAGACAATCCCCGCCGAAGAAGAGTGATCGCGCTGGCGCCGCTCAGATCGAGAGCACGGCGCCCGTGTCCGCGCTGGTCACGAAGTGCGCGTAGCGCGCCAGCCAGCCGCGCTTGACCTTGGGCTCGAACGGCGGCACGGCGGCCAGCCGGCGGCGAATCTCTTCGTCACTGACCTTCAGCTCCAGACGGCGGGTGCGGGCGTTGATGTAGATGCGGTCGCCGGGTTGCACGGCGGCGATCGGCCCCCCGGCTGCCGCCTCCGGCGAGACATGGCCGACACAGAGGCCACGCGTGCCGCCGGAGAAACGCCCGTCGGTGACCAGCGCGGCCCGGATGCCCGCGCCCTTGATGGCGGAAGTCGGCGAGAGCATCTCCTGCATGCCGGGACCGCCGCGCGGTCCTTCGTAACGGATCACCACCACGTCGCCGTCGCGCACCTGCCCACCGAGGATGCCGGCGACCGCATCTTCCTGCGATTCGAAGATCCGCGCGGGCCCCTCGAATTCCATCATGTCCTCATCCACGCCTGCCGTCTTGACCACGGCGCCCCGGGGAGCCAGGTTGCCGAAAAGAACAGCCAGCCCGCCGGTTTCCGAGAAGGGGTTCGCACAGCGGCGGATGATGTCTCCGTCGGCTTCGGGCGCCGCCTCGACCGCTTCGCGCAGACGGCCGGTGACGGTCGGCGCATCCAGATCGAGCGGCACGCCCGGCCAGCGTGCGGTCTCCTTGAGGATCGCAGGAATTCCGCCCATGCGGTGCACGTCCTCGATGTGCACCTCGGGTCGGCTGGGCGAAACCTTGCAGAGAGTGGGCGTGGCGTCGGAAATCTCGTTCAACCGCTCGAGCGGGAAGGGGATCCCGGCCGAGTGCGCGATGGCGAGCGTGTGCAGGATGGTGTTGGTCGAGCCGCCCATCGCCATGTCGAGCACGAAGGCATTGACGAGCGCCTGCTCGTTGACGATGTCGAGCGGGCGGATGTTCTGCTCCAGGCAGCGCTTGAGCACGTGCGCGGCGCGGCGCACCAGCGCGATCCGCTCAGGATTGAGTTCGGTGCGGCCATCCTCGCGCCACCGCTCGGCAGTGATCGTGCCGTTGCCGGGCAGCGCCAGTCCCAGCGCCTCGGAGAGGCAGTTCATCGAGTTGGCCGTGAACATGCCGGAGCAACTGCCGCAACCGGGGCAGGCGCGCTCGGTCAACCGCCGCAGCTCGTCCTCGCTCATCTTGCCCGCGGCGTGGCGGCCCACTCCTTCGAATACCGTGATGAGGTCGGTGCCGCCGGGACCCGCCAGCATCGGGCCGCCGCTCACGTACACCGCCGGGATGTTGATGCGCACCATGGCCATCAGCATCGCGGGCACGATCTTGTCGCAGTTG
>JANXAE010000082.1 GCA_025062235.1 Bryobacteraceae bacterium | reverse complement strand
CCTGTAATCCCGCAACTGTTCTTCCAACTCGAGGCGGCTTGCCGAGATCCGCTCCAGGCTGGGCTCGGCCGCTAGCCGCTCGCGCAGTTCCGTGAGCCGTGCGCGGATAGGAATCGCTTCGTCGCTCAGCATGGGCGGCGTGTGACGGGCCAGGTTGTGGATGGCTGCCAGATAGGCATCGAGCGAAGCCCGGAACAGGCGCTCGTGTTGTTCAATAGCGTCGAGCGACTTCTTAAGCGAAATCATCGCGCCTGACTACTGGAAATATCGGCGGGCCACAGCCCGGTCAGGATCGGGGGAATACCCTAGGCTTGCGTGCCTGCGACCAGGTCGCGGTAGCGCCGCACCCTCTAGCAGGCGGCTCCCGAGCCGCTCGGCCTAGCTGCTGCCAGCCCGCGGCGTGGCAGTCGGGTCAGTCGCGACGGGTCTGAGCCAGCCGTCCGCGCGGGCGATGATCTGCGCCCACCATTGATTTTGCCACCGGCATCCACTATGCTGAATTTCGGGTAGGGGCGAAAGCCCCATGAGGAGAGTCATTCCGACACCAGGAGGCCAATGAGCAAAGAGGATTGCATCGAGGTTCAAGGAGTCGTCGTAGAGAAGTTCCCGAGCGGCCTGTTCAGCGTACAGATTGATCAGGACCGCAAGGTGCTGGCCCATTTGGCGGGCAAGCTGCGCCGCAACCGCATCCGCGTGCTCGCGGGCGACCGCGTCACGCTGGAACTTTCCCCATACGATCTGACCAAGGGCCGCATCGTTTACCGTCACAAGTGAGTCCGCCTCCCTGCCAGGGCGGGTGGCTGCGGGGCGGAGTTCGCGCCTGAGAGGGCGCGGAGAACAGCAGTGGTTGCGGCGCGACCCAAGCGCATTCTCATCGTCCTGGGGACACGTCCGGAAGCCATCAAGCTTTGCCCTGTCCAGCTCGAACTCAGCCGACGCCGCGAGTTCGATGTCCGTGTTTGCGCGACAGCCCAACACCGGGACTTGCTAGACCAGGCCCTGGAAGTCTTCGGGGTCAGACCAGATTGGGACCTGGACCTGATGAGGCCCGACCAGACGCTGGCAGAGACAACCGCGCGAGTCGTGGCAGGTTTGGAGCCCGTGCTGAGGGAGTGGCGGCCGGACATGGTGCTGGTGCAGGGCGACACCACTACCACGTTTTGCGCAGCCCTCGCGGCTTTCTACCACCGCATCCCGGTGGGTCATGTCGAGGCCGGCCTGCGGACCTGGGATCCCGCCCAGCCCTTTCCCGAGGAGATCAACCGGGTACTCACCAGCCGGCTCGCGAGCCTGCATTTTGCCGCCACGCCATGGGCGGCGGGCAACCTGATGCAGGAAGGCGTGCCCGCTGGCCAGATCGTGATCACCGGCAATCCCGGTATTGATGCCGTGCTTTGGGTCCGGGATCGCCTGGAAGCCGGCCTGTTGGCGGGTTGCGAGTGGTCCGGCCTCGACCCATCCCGGCGGTGGATCGTGGTGACGGCTCATCGGCGGGAGAGTTTCGGCGAAGGATTCCGGCGGATCTGCTCGGCGCTAGCGGAACTGGCTTCACGGGCCGACTTGCAGATCATTTACCCCGTGCATCCGAACCCCAACGTTCGGGCGGTGGTGTTCGAGCGGCTGCGCGGGCTGAGCAACGTCTTGCTGACTGAACCTCTCCAGTACGTCCCGTTCGTGGATCTGCTGCGGCGTGCCTGGTTGATTCTGACCGATTCGGGCGGACTTCAGGAGGAAGCTCCCTCGCTGGGCAAGCCTGTGCTCGTGCTGCGGGAAAAAACCGAGCGTCCGGAAGCAGTGGAAGCGGGCACCGTGAAGCTGGTGGGCACTGATCCCCGCCGCATCGTCCAGGAGACTCTGCGGCTGCTGGAAGACGCCGCCGAGTACGAACGCATGTCGCGCGTTCACAATCCCTACGGGGACGGGCGCGCCAGCGTGCGCATAGCCGACGCAATTCACTCATTTTTCTCGGATAATTGAGGTAAGGAGCGCGCGCGCGACACCTGCCTTTCGCCCCTGCCCCGGAGGGTTGTGTCCAAGCGTCGCCGATATAATGCGAGCGAGGGGAAAACCCGTGGTGATCAAGAGCGCCGGCAGCGCGAGCAAGCCCAGAAAGCCGACCGCGGAAGCGGCGACGGATCTGGGGTCGCAGCTCAGCCGGAAGATCGTCGGCCAAGCGGCGGCGATCCAACAGATCGTACCCTACATCCAGATGTTCGAAGCTGGCCTCGCCCCGGAGGGCCGGCCCGTGGGTGTCTTCCTGTTGCTCGGCCCCACCGGCACCGGCAAGACCCGCACGGTCGAGGCGCTCGCCGAAGTCCTCCATGGAAGCGAGAAGTGCGTGCTCAAGATTGACTGCGGCGAGTATCAGATGGATCACGAAGTGGCCAAGTTGATCGGCGCGCCGCCGGGCTATCTGGGCCATCGCGAGACCGTGCCCATGCTCACGCAGCAGAAGCTGCACGCGGTCACCAGCGAGCGCTCGAAGCTATCGCTGGTTCTCTTCGACGAGATCGAAAAAGCGGCGCCCTCGCTGACGCGGCTGTTGCTGGGGATCCTCGATCGGGCTACCCTGCGGCTGGGCGACAACACCACGGTGAACTTCGAGAACAGTCTGATCTTTCTCACCAGCAATCTCGGCGCGCGCGAGATGCTGAAGGAATTGAACCCCGATTTCGGTTTCCGGGCGGGCGCCCCCTCCCGGGACGTAACCGGCAAGCTCGAAGCCATCGGCCTGAACGCCGTGCGCCGGCGCTTCTCGCCCGAATTCATCAACCGCATTGACGCCGTCCTCACGTACCGACCGCTGGACGCAGCCTCGTTGGAAGCCATCCTCGATCAGCAGATCGGCGAGCTGCAACGGCTGATTGACATCCGGCTGGGCGAGCGCCGCTTCGACGTGGAAGTCGCCGCAGCCGCGCGCCAGTTCCTCCTGCGCATGGGAACCAGCCGCGAGTATGGCGCGCGCGAACTGAAGCGGACCATCCACCGGCACCTGACGCAGCCCCTGGCCGCGCTGGTCGCGGCCGGCGGCGTGGCGCCCGGCGATCGCGTCCGGGTGGATCTCAAAGAGGACGGGGCGGGCCTCGCATTCCAACCTGCCATCGGGCGTCTGGCAGCCGCCCCCGAGCAGCCGGTCGTCCTCTTGGTGGACGACAACCGCGACCTGCTGCGCTACCTGGAAAAGAACATGACGCAGACCGGATGGCAACTTCTCGCCGCACAATCGGCGCGGCAGGCTTACGAGCAGATCGGGCGCCGCCTGCCCGACGCGGCCTTGCTCGATTACCTGCTGCCGGATGGAAGCGGCATCGAACTGGCCGTCGAGCTGCGTCGCCGCGGAACGCGCGCGCCGATCATCATCATGACCGGCGCGCAAATGGGACCGGAAGAAGAGGCGGTCTGCGAGGAGTACGGCTTCCCCGTGCTCCGGAAGCCGTTTCTCGCCGCAGACATGGTTCGCCTCTTGCGCGGCTATCTCGGCTGCAACTGCGTAGCGTCAGCCTGAAGAGGGCCGGAACCGCAGCCTACTGCCTACCGAAAGGGGCCGGTTTCCCGACGGGCGCCGACTGCCGCCGAACGGCATGCGGCGCCGACGTTGCGCGGAGGGACAAAAGAAAAGGGGCACGAGTTGCGCCCCTTTTCGCCGCGTCGAAAAGATTTGACCCTGAATTGGTACCGTCCTGGTCCCCTTCTCCTCGGGGAGTGCTCATATTAGCACGCCAGCGCGGGCCTGCGCAACTGCCACGCCACGTGGCCAAGCCCGGTACCTGAACGGCTCGCGCCCGGCGAGGGACGGCCGGCCCCTCGAGATCCGCCCGTGCGCGGCTAAGGTGCTTCAAATCAACTCCGCCCTTTCGAGCAGTGCCGGATCGTCCAGGATCCGGCAGACGGTTCCTTCCGCCATGACCGCGCCCGACCGCAGCACGAGGGCGCGACGGCACACGGTGCGAGCCAGCTCCAAGTCGTGCGTCGCGAGCACCAGACTCATCGGCAGTGCGAGCAACTCTTGCGTGAGGGAGCGCGCCGACCTGCGGTCGAGTTCCGCGGTAGGCTCGTCCAGCAGCAGCAGTTGGGGCGAGGCGATCAGTGCGGCAGCGATCGCAGCCTTCTTGCGTTCGCCCAGGCTCAGCTGGGAGGCGGGCCGGTGGCAGGCCCCTGCCAAGCCCAGTCGTTCGAGCAGGCTCAGCGCGCGGGTGCGCGCTTGCTCGACCTCTACGCCGCGGTTGATCAGAGGCAGCGCAACGTCATCCAGCAAGCGCGGCATGAAGAGCTGATCCTCCGGGTTCTGAAAAACCACACCCACATGGCGCAAGCTGGCGCGCGTCCGTGGGGCGCCCAGAATTCTCACGGTTCCTCGAGCCGGAAGCAATCCCAGGACACACCACAACAGTGTGCTCTTGCCGGCTCCGCTGGCCCCAAGTATGGCCAGCGAGTCCGCCGGCCGCACTTCGAAGGATACGCCTCGGATCACCTCCGTGCGGCCGTCGAAGCTGAAGCGAAGGTTCTCCACCTCGAGCACCGACGTCATGCCTTCCTCTACAGTCGCACCAACAGTGACGCGTACATCCTCTCGGCCCGGATCCACACGCGGCGGAAGTAGGCGATCAGCAGCCAGCGAAGCGAATCGAACCACCCGCTGCGGTAACGCAGCGGTGCGGCGAGACGGTGAGCGAGCAGGGCTCGCCGCGCTTCGGCTTGCAAGAGCAAGGCAAAATGACGGACCAGCGAAGCGAACAACGAGAGCTCAAGCCAGGGTGAACGCGTATGCGGACGGAAAAGCCAGCGCGACCAGGGCGCAAGGCCGACGGCGCAGGCCACGGCGACCGCCACCGCGACCGTTTGCCACCACAGCCCGGTGACGCGTCCGCCCGATAGCCACTGCAGCAGAGCCAGCGCGGCGGCCAGCACGACGATCGGCCCCCAGCGCCAAAGGCGTCGCATCATGATCCGGCTTTCGAGCCCCGCACCAGGTACAGCCCCGGCTCCTCCTCGGCCCGTACCTCTTCGGCGCCCATCTGCCTCAGCAGAAGGGCCAGTTCACCGGCAGGAGGCAGGCGGTCGGCCGAGACGGGCCCCCCTATCGCCCTGTGGAACGCATTGAGTTCCTCGCTGGACATCGAGTGAGCGATGGCCAGCATGCCTCCCCTGCGAAGGGCGCGCAACATTTCTCGCAGAGCGGCAGCCGGACGCTCCAGGTGGGGATACAGCCCGTAGCAAATGACCAGGGCGAGACTGCCTGGCGCGAGCGGCAAACGCTCCACGTCCGCGCACAAATGGAACACGCGCGGCCCTGCGTGTGCGCATGCATTGAGGCGCAGCATTTGCTCGGCGAAGTCCACCTCGAGAATCAGGCAGGCCGGCGACAACCTCTCGCGAAGCACCGAGACGAGAACGCCAGTGCCACAGCCCGCATCCAGAACCCAACCCGAGGCCGGCAGCTCGCCTAGCCGGTCGAGGATCTGGCCCGCACGTGCCTGGGCATCCGGCCCCTGGGTCGAGTCCCAGCGCGGCGCGAGCTGATCGAAGTACTGACGCTTGCTGCTAGCGGACATCGCGGAAGAGGAGGCTGGGCCGGCGGCGAATCGTTTGCGCCGCTACCGGTACGACGGTGAGCTGCAGTGCGATCCCGGGCAGACCGCCCAGCAGCGAGGCTCCCACCGACACTTGTCGCGGCAGCTCGAAGAGGCCCGCCACGAGCCAAGTCAACGCCAGGGACGTGGTGCGGCCCGAAGCGACTGCGACCACGGTGGCGAGCCATACCTTCCCCCTGGTGGCGCGGTCGAGAAGGCACGCCGTCACCGCCAGCACGCTCGCTTCCACGGACATGATGAGCGCCACCGGAGGATAGATCGGCGGCATGCCGGTGACCAGGGCCGAGACCAGCGGCGTCAACCCCGCAGTGAACGCAGCCCAGCTCCAGGGTGACAGGAAGCCGTTCAGCAGCAGCGGAAGCAGCATGGGAGTGAACTTGCTCCCCAATCCTGCGGCGTGAAAGGCCACTGGCAAGGCCAGCCCCAGCGCCATGATCCAGGCATTGACTACCAGATGTCGCAGACGGATCGGTTCGAGAGGCATCGCTCAGAACTCCAAGCTGAGGCCGAAGGCGGCGTTGATGCCGGGCATGGGGTAGTTGGCGATGACCTCGTAACGACGATCGAGTACATTGTCCACGCTCAGGAAGACCCGGTGGCGGCGCGTCACCGGGGCCGTAAGCTTGATTGTGGCGCCCGTGTAGCCGCCAAGCTTGTAGGTCCTGGCCGCATTAGCCCAGCGCTTGCCCACAGTGATGGCGTCCATGTGGAGGAAAAACCTCCCGAGATCGAGATCGAGCGAAGAGTTCCACTTCTGTTCCGGCACGAAGGGAGGCAGATTGGTCGAGCGCAACCAGGCATAACCGTTGTCGAACTGGATCCTGCGGTGGACACGCAGCCGGCTCGCGAATTCGATTCCTTTGTGGATGGCAGAGCCGTAGTTGCCCAGCGCGATGTTCGGGAAGCGGCCGACGGTGACGATCAGGTTGTCCAAGTCGGCATAGTAGACCGTCGCGGCGAACTGGGTGCGCGGGGCTGGTTGCGCGCGGAGCGTGGCCTGATAGTTCCACATCCGCTCGGGTTTGAGAAGCGGGTTCGGCGCCGGGAACAGGTACAGCTCGCGGATGGTCGGATTGCGGAAGCCTTTGGCCACCGAGGCGCCCAGCACGCAGGCGCGGCCGAGCTGCACGCTGGCTCCGATCTCGGGAACCGAAACGTTCCCGAACACCGAATTGCGCTCCCAACGGTAGCCGGCGCGGACCCGCCAGCGCTCGCTTGCGTTCCATTGCGTGCGGGCGAAGCCTGCCCCCGTGCCGACTTCGTGCCGGCCGAAATCCCGCCGCGTGAGCACGTTGCGGGCCCGCCCTCCGTAGAGCGCTCCCTCCGCGCCCACGTCCACTAGCACGCGGGACCTCGGAGTGAAGCTCTGCAAGAGACGGCCACCCGTGGTCGAATCCACCGAACGGAAACCGTCGGTGAGGAAGTGCCGCCCTTGGTTGCGGAACGCCCGCAGATAGCCCCAAGTGCGCCGGTAGGCGTTGTCCAAGTTGATGGTTGCGCCGCCGCGTCCAACGCGCGCGTAGCTGTTGGGCAGAGGTGCGGTCACCGGCCCGGGGTCCTCGACGTGAAAGTGCCCGTAGCGCCCGTGCAACGAGACCTTCCACGAGTTGCCCAAACTCGAGCCCCATCCGAGCGTCAGATCCTTGCTGCGGTAAGCTGCCGGCCGTCTTTCGCCGCGGGTGTGGTCGAGGCCTGCATGGAGACTGAGGAAACCCTTCCGCCAGCGGGCGCCATGCGCCAGCCGGTGTTGCCCGGTCCAGAAAGAGCCCAGCGAGGAGCTGAGGCGCGTGTGAGCTCCAGGCTCCGGCTGCGACGAGACGATCTCGATGACGCCACCCATGGCATTGCTGCCGTAAAGCACGGAAGCAGGTCCCTGCGTCACGGTCACCTCCGCCGCGCCCGAGAGGCTGTAGAAATCGGGCAGAGGATGTCCCATCAGCCCCTGGAAGTCCGGCCGACCGTCCACAACGATGAGGACGCCGGTATTGGGCGAGCCACCTACGCCACGGATCGTTACCGCACCGGTGCCGTTCGTTGCGATTCCATAGCCCATGATGCCGCGGCGCGTCACGAACAGGCTCGGAACGAGGCGATCCACTGCGTCGAAGACGGTGCGCGCCCCGCTGCGATCCATTTCGATCGCGGTAGCGACGGTCTGCGTGAAGCCCAGCGAAGGCTCGCTCACCACCACTTGAATCGTTTCGCTCACCACCGCAGGCCGCAACCGGAGGGTCAACGAGCCCTGCTGCTGTACGTGAACCGCTTCCGCTCCGAAGCCGGGCGCTTTGGCCGTCAAGCGGACAGGCAAGACCACCTCCAGGCGCGCGATGCCGTTCTCATCGGTTCGCGCGAACCCGAGAATGCGCCCAGTGGAGGGGTCGCGCGCCTCCACGCTCGCCCCGGGGATCGGCAGGTCGTGGGGGTCCAGGACCTGAACATCGAGCGGACCGGCGAGGAGCGCGCCGGTGATCAGCGAAAAGGTAGCGCAAAGGTAAAGCTGGCGCACGCAACGATTGTAGCAATTATTCGATTTTCGTGCTACTCAGGTCGGGCGTGGAAAAGACCCGCGGGAAAGGAGCGACCTGTGCGTGCTGACGCTCGGTTTACTGGCCCCCGCTGGAGGCGCCCCGAAAGGACAGTCCAGCGGGGAGTTTCAGCCGACCGCAGCCGCGCGTTGCTCGCAAGGCTCGCCGGCGCGAGCTTCGGCCGGCCAGGGCCGCAGCAACTGCTCTTTTCGATAGATCAGCGACGCGGTACTGTAGCTGGCGAGCTCGAATCCGTGGCCATGCGTGATGGCGTCGGTGGGGCAGGCCTCGACACAGTACCCGCAGAAGATGCAGCGGCTGTAGTCAATGTTGTAGACCTTCGCGTAGCGTTCGCCGCCGCTGATGCGCACCTCGCTGGTGTTCTCCGCGGCCTCGATGTAAATGCAATCGGCCGGACAGGCCGCAGCGCAGAGAAAGCAGGCTACGCACTTTTCGAGCCCGTTCTCGTCGCGTTCCAGCACATGTCGGCCGCGATAGCGCTCCTGGAAGCGCGGCGGCTCGTCCGGATACGTCTCGGTCACCGTGGGAGAGAACATCTCCCGGAGGGTGACACGCATCCCACGGGCGATCGCGGCGGCGGAGTCGAGCATCTCCTTGACGCCAGCCACAGCCTAGCCTCCTCTTTTTTCCCTCTGCCGAGGCTCCCACCGGGAGCCTAGTTCTTCGACCCTCAACCCGGGCGGTAATCGGGCACGCGCTCACCGGGATGGAACGTCGCTGTGCCGGCTCGCGTTCCCAGCTCTTCCAACTCGCGCTTGCGGAAGCTCTCCATCGCCCAACCGATCGTTCCATCGGTCTCGATCAGGAAGGCGCTGGGAACGACCGAGATGCCGAAGGCGTTGCTCACAGGGTAGCCGTTCCGGCCCTCGTCGAGCAGCGTGGGGAAGCTGACGCGGCAGTCCCGGTTGAACTCCTGGGTCTCGCGCGGGGAATCCTGCGAGATGCCGAAGAACCGGATGACCCCGCTGCCGTTGCGGTGCAGCCTTTCCAGGAAAGGAAAAGTGAACTGGCAGACCGGACAGTCGGCCTTGAAAAAGGCCAGCAGCACAGGCCCGCGCGCCAGCTCGTCCTTGAGTCGGAACGTCTGCCCGCTGAGATCCTTGAGTTCGAACTCCGGCGCCTTCTCGCCGGCGCCCAGCATCCGACGAGGCTTCCAGCCGCCCATCGCTCCCAGTCTAGCAGGTTTCCGTGGTCGCGTTCTTTTTCAGGACGCCAGCACCTTGTTCAGCTCGTTGGCGGCGACCAGCAGCGGATCGCGCACGGGCGCCAGCGGCGGCGTGTAGGCCAGATCGAGCTGCGCGAACTGCTCGAGGGTCATGCCAGCCGCGAGGGCTGTTGCCACGACGTTGATGCGGCCGGCGACTCCCTTCTCCCCTACGACGCTCCCGCCGAGCAGCCGCGAGGTGTTGCGATCGGCCACCAGCTCGACCCAGGTCGGACGGCTGCCGAGGTAGCGCGAGCGGTCGGGAGCCTCGATGCGCACCGAGACGGGCTGAAACCCGGCCTGACGCGCCTGAGCGACGGAGAGCCCCGTCACGGCGATCGCCAGCTCGCGCAGCGCTACGATGAGCGTGCCGGCCACGCCGCCGAAACGCTCGCGTCTGCCCGCGGCGTTGGCGCCCGCTACGCGTCCCATCTTGTTGGCGGTGGTCCCCAAAGGCAGGTACACCGGCCCGCCAGTGACGACATGCGTGGTCTCGGCGCAGTCGCCCGCCGCATAAACGCCAGCGAGGTTCGTCTCCATCCGGTCGTTGACGCGAATGGCGCCGAATCGGCCAAGCTCGATACCCGCCTCTGCCGCCAGTTCGACGTTGGGTTGCAGGCCCGCGGCAATGACCACGACCTCGGCCGGAACCCCCTGCACCGAACCAGGCTCGATGCCGCTGACAGCTGTGCCGAGCCGGAGTTCGATACGCCGCTCGGCCAGGCGTCGTTCGAGAAGTTGCGTCAACTCGGGATCCTGCCGATCGAGCACCCACGGCCTCGCTTCCCAGACAGTCACCTCCAACCCCCGCTCGGAGAGCGCGTCGGCGATTTCCAGGCCAATGTAGCCCGCGCCGATCACCCCGGCGCGACGCGGACGCTGCTCGTCGAGGAAGCTTCGCAACCTGCGGCCGTCCTCCAGGGTATGGAGGGTGAAGACGTGCGGAAGCTCCGCGCCCGCGATGTCGCGACGCGGTCGCGCTCCCGTGGCCAGAATCAGCCGATCGTAGGAGATTTGCTCGCCTCCGCGCAGAACGACCTGGCGCCGGGCTGGCCGGATCGCGGTTACCTCCGCGCCAGTGCGCACGAGGACTCCGCGCTCGCGCTGGAATCGCTCCGGTGTGAACAAGATGAGGTCATCGAGCCGAGCCACCCTGCCGCTCAGGTAAAAAGGCAAGCCGCAGGCGGCCCAGGCTACGTGGGCGCCTCGCTCCAGCACCACGATCTCGAGCGACGGGTCCAGACGGCGGGCGCGCGCCGCCGCGCTCATGCCCGCAGCGACGCCGCCCACGATCACCAGCCGCATCAGGCCCAAGCATAGCGCAATCCCGCGCTGAGCCTGCGAGGCGAACAGGCGGAGGCTGGGCGCGCCTGCGGGCCCGACCCGGAAAAAGCGAATACAATGGGAAGCTTCCGATGGCGCTGCCCGCGACCGCCGCAAGATTCCTCGTCCGACAGCGCGAGCGCCTGCGCACCTTTGGAGTCAGGCCGAGGATCGCGCTCCCCGAGGGCGCGGTTGCCCGCGTGGCATCTGCGGCGGCGGAGCTGGTGCGGCAGCAGGTCTGCGAACCCGTGGTCGTGGGCCGCGCGACTGGCGGCTCGGACGGTGCGCCCTGTGTCCAGCCTGCGGAATCGCCGTTTCTGGCGAAATACGCGCGGCTGCTCTGGGAACGCCGACGGGCGCGTGGCGTCTCCGAGAACGAGGCGCTGGAGCAAGCGGCCCGTCCTCTGGAGTTCGCAGCTTTGATGGTCGCCGCGGGCGATGCCGAGGCCATGGTGGCCGGCGCAGCTCACGCCACCCACGAGATCGTCCGGGTCAGCGAGGAGATCATCGAGCCGCAGCAGGGTGTCCGCCGGCTGGCAGGAGCCGTTCTTATGGCCGTGCGGGATGCGGCCTACGGCCATCAGGGCCTGCTGGTCTTTGCAGACCCGGCCCTCGTCATCCGTCCCACGGCCAGCGAGCTGGCCGACATCGCCATTGCCGCCGCAGGGTTGGCCCGCCACCTGCTCGAAGCCGAGCCGCGCGTGGCATTGCTATCGTTTTCCACCAAAGGCAGCGCGCAGCACCGGGAAGTGAACCGGGTGCTCGAAGCGCTGCGTTGCGTCAAGGTGCGCGCTCCGGGCTTGCTGTGTGACGGTGAACTGCAAGCCGACGCCGCGCTTGCGCCCGCCGCGGGCCTCTCCAAGGCCCCTGGTTCGCCCGTCGCGGGCCGGGCCAACACGCTGGTCTTTCCGGACCTGCATTCGGCCAGCATCGGCTACAGGCTGGTGGAGCGCTTGGGTGGGGCCGTCCGGCTGGGACTGCTGGTGCTCGGCGCTCGCCGCCCGGTTAATATTGTCTGGAGGGGCTGCTCGACCGAGGACATCGTGCACACGGCTGTGATCACCGCGGCGCAGGTGGCAAGTGCCCGTCAGGCGAGCGGCTAGGGCCGCCATGCTGGGTTTCAAGCTCGTTTATCATCCTGGTTACGATCTGCATCTGGGCGATCACATCTTCCCCAGCGAGAAGTACCGCATGGTGCAGCAGCGCCTTCTGCACGAGAGGATTGCGGAACCGGAGGATTTCGTCGAGCCCGAACCGGCCACTGACGAGGACCTGTTGCTGGTTCACCACCCCGACTGGATTCGCCGCCTCAAAACGGGCTCCCTCAGTTTCCAAGAGCTGCTGCGTCTGGAAGTGCCTTTCTCGCGGGAGATGGTGCGGGCAGTTCTGCTCGCCACAGGCGGAAGCATCCTGGCAGCTCGCCTCGCCCTCGAGGGTAGCGTCGCCTTCAACCTCAGCGGCGGGTTCCACCACGCATTCCCGGATCATGGCGAGGGCTTCTGCGCCATCCACGACGTTGCGGTCGCGCTGCGCCGGCTCCAGCGCGACGGCTCGATCAGGCGGGCCATGGTGGTCGATTGCGACGTGCACCAAGGCAACGGCACGGCGTACATCTTCCGCGACGACCCCTCCGTATTCACGCTATCCATCCACCAATACAACAACTATCCCAGCCCCAAGCCGCCTTCCGACATTGACATTCACTTGCCCGACGGCGTGGGCGACGAGGAGTACCTCGATTTGCTCCGTGGCGCCTACCTCCCTGCGCTCGACAAGTTCCGGCCCGAGCTGGTCGCCTACATCGCCGGGGCCGATCCGTACGAAGAAGATCAGCTCGGGGGCCTGTGCCTTACCATGGAAGGGTTGCGACGGCGCGACCGGCTGGTGTTGCAGGCCGCACTCGAGCACAACGCTGCGATCTTCGTTACCTTGGCGGGCGGTTACGCCATGCGCGTCGAAGACACGGTAACCATTCACATCAATACGGTCAAAGTCGCGCGGGAGGCGCTGGCGAAACGGCGGGCCTCACGGAGTGCGCCGTGAGTGGCACGCTGCGAACGGTCCGCGATCTGGTGCGGGGGGCTGCGGCCTCGCTGCTGAGTCGCGTCCTGTATCGCATCCAGGTGACGGGGCGGGAGAACATCCCTCGTCAGGGACCAGTCCTGCTCGTCGCCAGCCACGTCTCCTGCCTGGATGCTTTCCTGATCAGCTGCTGCCTGCCGCCGTCGGCCCGTTTCCTTCTGGACGCCGAGGATCGAGAGCGGCTGGGGCCGCTGGCGCGCCTGCTGCCTGCGATCCCGCTCCAGCCTGGGGAGGGGCTGGCAACGTCCGCGCTCGAAGAGGCCCGCGCGGAGCTGGTGCGAGGCGGCATCGTCGCGGTCTTCGGTGGCGCACAGATCACGCGCACCGGTCATCTGATGCCTTTCCGACCGGAGCTGGAGAAGCTGTGGGCGGGAACGGCTGCGGCCATCGTCCCGGTTCACCTGGAGGGCATGAGTGGGGCGTGGCTAAGCTACCGAGACGGCCGCCTGGTCCGCCGGCCGCCGGGCCTTCGACGCCCGGCGGTGGTGAGCTTCGGCAAGCCGCTGGGCCCGGACGCCACGGTGTACCAGGTTCAGCAAAGCATCGTCGAGCTGGCTGCCGGCGCTTCGGGTCTGCGTTTTGGCCCGCGCGACCGCCTCGAGCGCCGCTTCATCCGCTCCGCCAGACGGCACTGGAAGAAGCTGGCCGTGGCGGACTCCACCGGACGCGAGCTCAGTTTCGGCCGAGCCCTGATCGCTTCCATGCTGCTGGCCGGCTGGCTCCGGCGCCGCTGCGGCGATCAGCACTGCATCGGAATCCTTCTGCCCGCAACCGCCGGGGCAGCGATCGCCAACTTCGGCGTGCTGATGGCGGGCAAGGTCCCTGTGAATCTGAACTTCACCGCGGGCCGCGAGACGATGGAGACGGCGATCGCAGAGTGCCGGCTGCGCACCATTCTCACCTCCCGCACGTTCCTCGAGAAGGCGGGGCTCCCGGCGCCCCCTGGCGGTGTCCTGCTCGAGGAGCTGACCGCCGGTTTCGGCAAGACGGCCAAACTGGCGACGGCTCTGCTGGCCCGGCTGGTCCCCGTACGCTTGTTGGAGCGGCTGTTCGGAGGACGCTCGCCGGACGACACCGCAACGATCATCTTCTCGAGCGGCAGCACGGGCGAGCCCAAGGGCGTCGTCCTCTCGCACCGCAACATCATTTCCAACATCGAATCGTTGCGCAGCATTTTCCGGCTCCGGCCCGACGACCGTGTGATCGGCGTGCTGCCTTTCTTTCACGTCTTCGGTTTCACCTGTGTGCTGTGTTTCCCGCTGGCATGGGGATACGCGGCCATCTACCACCCCAATCCCACCGATGCCCGCACGATCGGGGAATTGACGGCGCGCTACCAGGGAACCTTGCTGCTGGCCACACCCACGTTCTTTGGCCATTACCTGCGCCGTTGCGAGCCGGAGGAATTCCGCTCGCTGCGCTATGCCATCGCGGGCGGGGAAAAGCTGCCTGCGGCGCTGGCCGGCGCCTTCCGCGAGAAATTCGGCATCGAGCTGCTCGAAGGCTACGGGCTCACCGAGACCTCGCCGGTGGTGGCCGTCAACGTGCCCGACTTTTGCGAGGGTGAGACCTGCTGGCGAACCCACAAGCCCGGGACTGTGGGGCGTCCCATTCCGGGCGTGGCGGTTCGTATCCTCGACCCTTCGACCGGCGCGGTGCTGCCCCAGGGCCAGGAGGGCGTGCTGGCGGTCAAGGGCCCGTGCGTCATGCGAGGCTATCTTGGTCAGCCGGAACGCACGCGGGAGGTCCTGCGCGAGGGGTGGTATCTCACCGGCGACATCGGCTCGCTCGACGAGGAAGGGTTCTTGAGCATCGCCGACCGCCTGTCGCGCTTCAGCAAGATCGGCGGCGAGATGGTGCCCCACGGGCGCATCGAACAAACCGTGAGCGAACTTCTGGGCGGCGCGCCGTGCGCTGTCATGGCCGTGCCCGATCCCGAGCGAGGCGAGCGGCTGGTAGTGCTCTACACGGCGCGGAACGTGCACCCGGCGGAGCTGTGGCGCCGCTTGCAGCAAAGCGGACTGCCCAAGCTGTGGATCCCGAAGCAGGACAACTTCTATTTCGTGGAAGAATTGCCGCC
>JANXAE010000081.1:13227-14860 GCA_025062235.1 Bryobacteraceae bacterium | reverse complement strand
TCCACCCGCAGTCCACCGTGCACGCGCTGGTCGAGTTCCGGGACGGTAGCGTGATCGCACAGATTTCGACCACCGATATGCGGATGCCGATCCAGTACGCGCTGACCTGGCCGGAGCGCGGTCCCGCGCCGGTCCCACGCCTGGATTGGAAGCAAGCCAGGCGGTGGGAGTTTCGACCGCCGGATTTCGAGAGGTTCCCGTTGCTGAAGCTGGCTTACGAAGCGCAACGGGCGGGCCCGGCGGCGACCTGCATCCTGAACGCAGCGGACGAAGTGGCGGTGGCGGCATTCCTCGAGGGGCGGATCGGGTTCACCGAGATCGGGGAGGTGGTCGAGGAAGTGCTGGGCAGCCTGGCGAGGCCGGAGCCCAAGTCGGTGGGCGAGGTGCTGGCGCTGGATGAAGAGGCGCGCCGCCTGACCGCGCAGCGCATCCACAAGCGCGAGCGCGCCGGAACGGTGCAGCCGGCCGCCAAGAGTTGAGGGGCTGGACAGAGCGATGATGCCTTTGCTGGAAAACCTGTGGTGGCTGATCGTGCTGATCGGCGTGATGATCCTGGTGCACGAGCTGGGTCATTTCATGGCCGCCAGGTATTTCGACGTCCGGGTCGAGGTTTTCAGCTTCGGGTTCGGGCCGCGCCTGATCGGCTTCCGCCGGGGTGAAACCGACTACCGGCTGTCGTTGGTCTTGTTCGGCGGCTACGTGAAAATGGCCGGCGAACAACCGGGCGAAGATGCGGCCAGCGACCCCAGGGCGTTCCTGGCGAAGCCTCGCTGGCAGCGACTGATCATCGCTGCGGCCGGGCCGGCGATGAACGTGGTGCTGGCGGTGGCGTTGCTTACCGGCCTGTTCACCGTGCACTATCAGCAACCGCCGGAGGCCGCGCGCCAGGCGGTCATCGGGCACGTCTTCCCGGATTCGCCCGCAGCGAAGGCAGGCTTGCGGGAGGGCGACCGCATCCTGCGCATTGACGAGAAAGACCAGCCGAGCTGGGAAGACATCGTCGTGAAAGAGCTGGCCAGCGCGAACCGTCCCTTGATCCTGAGAGTCGAACGCGAGGGTCAGACTTTCTGGACCACGGTGACGCCCGTGCTCGAAGAGCGCACCGGGCTGGGGTACGCGGGTTGGGCGGAACAGGGCGAGATCCAGATCGCCAATCTGACGCCGGGCATGCCTGCGGAGAGAGCCGGTCTGCGCCGCGGCGACGTTCTGCTCAGCGTGGACGGACGGCCCATCCGCTCGCGCTATCGGCTCTCGGAGGTGATCCGCGCCAGCGGAGGCAAGCCGGTGACCATCGAGTATCTCAGGGACGGCAAGGTCCAAAGCGTTGTGGTCCACCCCGTTTACACCAACCTGGACGGGACGGCGCGCTGGATGATCGGGGTGGAGCCTTCCCACCGGCTGATCGTCACCAGACTGCCGTTGGACGAGGCCTTCCGCGAAGCGGTACGGCAAAACCTGAAACACGCGACGCTGATTTTCCGCTTCCTGCGCGGGATCGTCGAGCGGCGGTTGTCGCCCAGGTCCATCGAGGGCCCGATCGGGATCGCGCGGCTCTCGGGCGAAGCGGCCCGTGAAGGCCTACCCTCGTTCATCGTCCTGATGGCCGTGGTGAGCCTGAACCTGGCGGTCTTCA
>JANXAE010000081.1:0-13217 GCA_025062235.1 Bryobacteraceae bacterium | reverse complement strand
GTTGCCTATCCCGATCCTGGACGGGGGCGTCATCCTCGTACTGCTGATCGAAATGGCCATGCAGCGCGAGCTGAACCAGGCCGTCAAGGAAATGGTTTACAAGCTGGGTTTCGTTTTCCTGATGGCCATCGTGGTTTTCGTGCTCTACAACGACATTGCCAAGATCCTGCCGGGTTGAGCCCGGCGCCGCTCGCCCACGACGCTGAGGCCGGTTAAACCTTTGCCCGCCTTTACCGAATAGAGAGTAGGACCGGTTGTTCTTTGCTGAGATCCAGGGTGAATCGGTGTCCATCTCGGTGCTCGGCTGGTTAGGGCTGGCGGCGGCGATCGCGGCGTGCGCCTGGTTACGCCGCAAGCACGCTTCGAGCCGCCGCATTTACCAAGAGCTGTTCGACGAAGCGCCGATCGCTTACCACGAGATTGACCGACGGGGCGTGGTTCGGCGGGTCAACCGAGCCGAGTGCCAGTTGCTGGGCCTATCGCCCTGCGAGATGCTCGGGCGGCCGGTCTGGGAATTCGTCAGCGAGGAGGAAAGAGAGACCAGCCACCGTGCGGTGCTGCGCAAGCTGGCTGGCGAGCAGCCGCTGGCGCCGTTCCTGCGCGCCTATCAGCGCCGCGACGGGCGCAAGGTGCTGGTGGAGATCCACGAGAACCTGATCCGCAACGGCCGGGGACGCATCGTCGGCATCCGCTCCGCAATGCTCGACGTGACCGAACGCGAGCACGCGCGGGGACAGATGGAGGCCCAGGCTCGCGAGCTGGAGAGGGCGAATCGCGAGTTGGCGGAGGCGCTGGCGGCCTCCCGGCGCGCCACCCAGCTGAAGGACCAGTTCCTGGCCAACGTCAGTCACGAGATCCGCACGCCGCTGCACGCCATCCTGGGCATGGCGGACCTTCTCGCCACCACGGCGCTGGACGCGCAGCAGCAGGAATACCTGCGCGGGCTGCGCGAGTCGGGTCAGATCCTGCTCGAACTGATCAACGACCTGCTGGACATCTCCACGCTTGAGGCAGGTCGGCTCAAGCTGGAATGCGCGCCATTCGACCCGTGCGAGGTGCTGCGGAGCGTCGCAGAACTGATGCAGTTGCGCGCGAAGGCTAAAGGCCTGGAGCTCACCTGCCGGCTGGACCCGCGCGTCGAGACGCGCGTGCTGGGCGATGCAGGCCGCGTACGACAGGTCCTGCTCAACTTGGCAGGCAACGCGGTGAAATTCACCGAGCGGGGCCACGTCCGTCTCTCGGTCACCTGCACGGGAGAAAGCCATAGGCACCTGAGGCTGCGCTTCACCGTAGAGGACACGGGCTTGGGCATCGCGCCGGAACACCAGGCGATTCTGTTCGAGAGTTTCGTGCAGGGCGATGGGTCCAACCGCAGGCGCTACGGAGGCACAGGTCTGGGGCTGGCGATTTCCAAACGGCTGGTCGAGCTGATGGGCGGCAGGATCGGATGCGAGAGCCGCCTGGGCGAGGGCAGCACGTTCTGGTTCGAGCTGGAGCTGGAGAAGGCGCCACGAGCGGATTCAGGCAGGCCGACGTGCCCGGAGCCGGCTGATGCTGCCGCACCCAAGCCGTACCGCATCCTGCTGGCCGAAGACAATCCCATCAATCAGAAGATCGCCCTGAAGATGCTCGAACAGGCCGGCTACGTTGCCGAGGCCGTCAACAGCGGCTCGGAGGCCGTCGAGGCGGTAAAGAAGGCGCACTACGACCTGGTGCTCATGGACGTTCAGATGCCTGGCATGGACGGCTACGAAGCGACCGCGAGGATCCGCCATCTCGAGGGCACTCACAGACACACGCCGATCGTGGCGCTGACGGCAAACGCCATGGAGGGGGACCGAGAACGTTGCCTGGCCGCGGGCATGGACGATTACCTCGCCAAGCCGGTTCGCCGTCAGGATCTCTACGAAACCATCCGCCGCTGGCTGTCTTCGTCCGAAGCCACCATGAGGGTCACGGTGACCCTCAGCGGATCGGAGAATAGGGAGCGGCGCGGAACAGCCAGATCTGAATGACGCTGGAAATCTGGCCGTGGCGCTCGATGGATTCCTTCCGCACCCTGGCCCATTCGGGATCGGCTCCGAAGGCAGCCCAAGCCTTCTCACGCGCCGCGAGGTTCTCGAACGGGATCAAGTAGGTCAGGTTGGGCTGGTTAGGACCGTAGACCGTACTGGTGTAGAGCACGGGATGCACGCCCACGCGGTGGAAGATCTTGATCTCGGGCCCCGCGAAGCGCTCGTGCAGGGCGCGTAGCTGACGCAGCGTGGGCGAGTGGTAAGTGCGCAACTCGAAAATGCGCGGCGCCTTGGGAGGCGGATCGAGCGGCTTGACTTCGGGCGAGTAATCCGTAGCCTCGAGCAAGCTGGTGGCGTAATGCTCGTAAGGGGGTTCCGGATCGCTTTCCCAGGCGGCGAGGGCCTTCTGGAATTCCGCATCGGCCTGAAGCGCGGTGCGGACCTTTTCGATTTCCGCCAAGGATCGGTAGCCGGTGATCGCCACGTACTGCGGCATGTGGGGGGCAACCAGCGCCTCCAGCAGAATGACCGGCCCTGAGTGCAGCCTGCCCAGTGCGGGGAGGCAACCCTTGCTCCAGAACTCGTGGATGCGGGTCACCTGCGAACCCTGTTTGAGAAAGAATTGCTCGAGCGTGTAATAGCGGGTTCTTGCGGACGCCGCCGCAGCAGCCGAAGTCATGCCAAGGCCTCCCGTCATGTACAGGAAAGATCGGCGATTCATTGCGAGCCTCGTGCAGATGGAAACTGACTTAGAATTGTCACCGTAACCCGCCACAGGCCTGGCAGAGGCGGGTCGGCGAGCAACATGTCCATTTTGCCTCTGGCGGCAGCGCTGGCGCTGGCCGCAGACCACTATGCTCCGCCCGCAGGAACCCGTGCTGCGATCCGCAGGCCCGGGGCGCAGAGCATCCTGCCCGGAGGACGGATCATCGAGCCTTGGGGGCGCCAGTACCCGACGGGGCCCGGTCCCTTCGGTCTCGCCGTCAGTCCCAGCGGCAGGCTCGTGGCTTCTGCCAACGGGGGTCCGGAGCGGTGTTCGCTCACGGTGATGGAGAGGGAGGGCAGTTTCTGGCAGACGCGGCATCTGGTCGCGGCATCGAAAGAGGGAGAAACGACCGAGGGACACTGGCGCAGCGTGTCCATGGGAGTGGCCTTCGGTGACGACCGGACCCTGTATGTTTCGGAGGGCAACTCGGGCCGGGTGCGCGCGATGGATCCCAGGACGGGGGATTCCAAGCGCATCTACCCGCTGGACGAAGGCGGCTACCGCGAAAGCTACAGCGGCGATCTGGCGTTCGACCGCCATCGCGGGCTACTCTTTGTCCTCGACCAGGCGAACTTCCGTCTTGTCGTGATTGACACACGCCGGCACAGGGTGCTTGGTTCGGTGCGCGTCGGCAGGTTGCCGTTCTGCCTTGCACTGGCCCCGGACGGACGCAAAGCCTGGGTGGCGAATGTGGGCATGTTCGAGTACCGCGTTATTCCCGGTGGGAACCGGGCTGACCCGCGCGGGACCGGGCTTCCCTTCCCCGCCTTCGGCTTCCCTTCTCCGGAAGCTTTCGCGGGCGCCCGGCGACAGACGACGCAGGGTTTCGTGGATGTGCCGGGTCTCGGAGATCCGAACGCCCCCGAGTCGAATTCGGTTGCGGTGGTCAATCTGGAAGATCCCGCCGCCCCACGGGTGGAAGCGTTCCTGCGGACGGGGTTGCCCTTCGGAGAGGAGAGCCTCGGCGGCAGCAGTCCTTCGGGGATTGCCTGCGGGGCCGGGCTGGTCTTCGTCTCCAACGCGCACAACGATTCGATCACCGTGCTGGATGCAGCGAGCCAT
The DNA here is from genome assembly GCA_025062235.1 of Bryobacteraceae bacterium. GTDB lineage: Bacteria > Acidobacteriota > Terriglobia > Bryobacterales > Bryobacteraceae > DTHT01. Next base: position 9,374 of record JANXAE010000081.1, on the reverse strand, counting down.
CGCGTGCGGGCGACCATTCCCATCCGCGTGCCGGGACTCGAGAAGTTGCGGGGAGTGCTGCCCGTGGGCCTTGCCTATCACGAGTCCAGTGGCTGGCTCCTGGTTGCCGAAGCGGGCATCAATGCCGTGGGGGTCATTGACACGCGGACCATGGAGGTGCTGGGGCACATCCCCGCAGCGTGGCTCCCCACGCGCGTGGTCCTTCATGGCGATACGGTCTTCGTGACCAGCGCCAGGGGGTTGGGAACGGGCCCCAATCACGACCGCAAGGCGCTCGGAACTTTCCACGGCTTGCTGCGGCGCGGCACGATCTCCGTCTACCCGCTGCCGGGGGCGGACGAGCTCCGGCACGCGACCAGGCGCGTGCTGGAGCACAACGGCTTCGTCGCCCGGAAAAGCCCTCCGGCCGCCCTGCCCCCGCAAATCCGCTACGTGGTCCTGATCGTGAAGGGAAACCGGACCTTTGACGAGGTGCTGGGCGACATCGAGAGAGCTCAGAACGGGCCGGTGGCCGGCTCGCGGGCGCTGGCGCGCCTGGGCCGCTGGGGCGAAGTGGTCTCGGGCCGGCGCACGGCGGGAACGCGCCTCCTGCTCCGGAACGTGAACATCACACCCAATCATCATTCGCTCGCCGAACGGTTCGCCTTCAGCGACAACTTCTACGCCGATTCAGAAGGAAGCGCCTGCGGGCATCGCTGGCTGGCGGGCGCGTATCCCAATGCGTGGGCTGTGAGCTCGCTCATGGCGGCCTACGCGGGCCACAAAGACTTCCGCCTTTCCAAGATCGCGCCGGGACGTCTGGCCTTCGTGCAAGCGAGCACCGCGCTGCACCCCGAGGATCAGCCGGAGGCGGGCACTCTGTGGCACCATCTGGAGCGGCATGGCGTCAGCTTCCGCAGCTACGGCGGCGGCCTCGAGCTGGCCGGCGCCTTCGTGCAGGCAAGCTTCAAGCCCAGCGGGGCGCGGTACCTCACCAACGTGCCCCTGCCGGAGCCGCTCTACCGGAACACCTCGCGCGAATACCCGCTGGCGAACACCAACATTCCCGACCAGCATCGCGCGGACCGCTTCATCGCAGAGGTCCGCGAGCTCTTCCTGAGCGGCGACCGGCCGTTCCCGCGCTTTCTTTACGTCCACCTCCCCAACGACCGCCTGGCACCTCCGCGGCCTGAGGACGGCTACCCCTACGAGGCCTCCTATGCAGCCGACAACGATTACGCGCTAGGGAGAATCGTCGAGTTCCTCTCCCGCACCCCGCACTGGCGCGAGATGGCGATCTTCGTCACCGAGGAGGCGGCCGAGGGCGGGGTGGACCACATCGATTCGCATCGCACGATCCTGCTCGTGGTCAGCCCTTACGCGCGCCGCAACTACGTCTCCCGCGTGAACTCGAGCTTTCCCGGGCTGCTCAAGACGATCTTCCGTTTGCTGGGGCTGCCGCCCCTGAACCTTTTCGACGCGACAGCGGCCGACCTGGCGGATTGCTTCACGGATGAGCCCGATTTCACGCCGTACACGACCGTGCCCGTGGATCCGAGGATCTTCGATCCGACGCAGGCGCGCGAGCCGCTGGATTCCCCGTCTCCCTCGGGCACGGCGGACCCGCACCCGACTGGGCAACACCGCCTGCGGCGGAGAGCGGGGCCCTGAAGCCTTGCGCATGGACGTTCACGGGCCGCAACGGAAAAGATCCGGCCTGTTTCGGCGCGGTTAGGCGCCCCGGCGCCTCGCGGATGCACGCCTTCGGTGTAAGCATGGGGCGACATGGCCCGCAGCTCGACGTCCCTGATGGTCAACCTGTTCGACGGCGCCCGCCAGCCTCTTTCCGGCCCGCAGCGGGTGCTTGTCCGCGTGATCAACGGCGCCGGCCGCATCCTTTCGGCACGGTATCACCGCGGCCCGAGCGTGTTCTTCGCCGACGTGCCCTGCCACGGCGACTTCCGCGACAACTACCGCGTCGTAGTTTCAGCGCCCCGTTCTCTGACCAGCGGAATCACAGGCCTCGCACTCAGCCCAGGCCGGCTCGCAACGGTGGATTTCATGGTCTTGCCGCGCGAGGGTTCGTTCCACTTCCGCGAGGCCACTTGGGACCGCCTGGTGCGTTCCCGGCCGCACTGGGCGAGACTGCTGGAGCGCGAGCCGTACCAGGAGCTGCTGGAGGGCCAGCCCGCGGCACTCGCCGGGATGCTCAATCTGCTGGCGGCGCTCGAACAAACCCCGCTGAACGGCGGTGCGGCGATCCATTACTTGGAAGAGGTGGCCTGGAGGCCGGCACCGGAGCCCGACCGCATTTTCGCCTGGGCCCGGCGAGATTTGCTGACCGAGGTGGCTCGCGGCGTGCAGACTGGTTTGTTCCATCCGGAGCTTCTGCCCGGAGCGTTTCACCCGGGCGCGACGGCGAGCTTCAAGGAAACCCGGCTGCCCGCCGCGAATCTTCAGATCACATTCCACGAAACGCGGCGCGAAGCCCGGCGTGGCGAGGAGTGCGTGCTGATCGAGCTCGACATGGACTACTATCCAGAGCCCTGCGCGCACGCGCTGCTCGAGGTCGTGCCCAACATGTTGTTCGGGCACAAGACCGACCCCCGCGCGGTGTACATGATGCGCTGGATGGCCGCCCGTCGCCTGGGCCTGCCGGAGTTCGACCCGCTCTACACGGTCATCTGAGCGGGCCGGACGTCAACCAGGACCGCGCTCCAGCTGGGGCAGCCGCGCGCCGTGGCGAACGCGTCGGCTTCGATGCGAACGACGGCGTCCACGCGCGCCCCTGCCGCCAATTCCGCCGCCCGTGGCGCGAAGTCCCACGCCTTCGCCACCAGCGTGCGGTTGCCCTGACGCAAGGCGACCCGGAGATGCCGCTCCTTGAAGACGGCGGGCTGCCCAGCCACGGCGACTCCCGGCAACAGGAGCAGCGGAGCCGGATTGCCATGGCCGAAAGGCGCCAGCTGGAGCAGCTCGGCGGCAGACCGCTCGTTCAGCTCGTCGAGCGTGCAGCAAGCGTCCACATCGAGCGACGGTCGGAAATCGTCTGCCGTCAGCCGGGCAGAAGCATAGGCGTTCAGGCGCCTGCGGAATTCCTCCAAGCGCTCGAGCGGCAGCGTCACGCCAGCTGCCTGCCGATGTCCGCCGTAGTGCACGAACAGCTCGGGCATCGCTTCCAGCGCCTCCAGCAGGTGAAAGGATGAAATGCTGCGGCCCGAGCCCTGTGCCAAGCCCTCCGCCGGCAGCTCAGCCAGCACGAAGACGGGGCGGTGGTATCGCTCGACCAAGCGGGCGGCCACGATGCCGAGCACGCCACGGTGGAAGGGGCCGGAGAAAACCAGGGCAGCATCCTCCGGGCTCACGGGTGCGCGGAGGCACTGCTCTTCGACCTGTCGCAGGATGTCGTTCTCGGTCTGCTGGCGCTGGCGGTTGAAGTCCTGGAGCTCGGCGGCGGCCTGGCGGGCGTACTGCTCGTCGTCGGTGAGCAGCAGCCGGACCACGCCGTGGGCGTCCGCCATGCGTCCGGCGGCGTTCAGTCGCGGGGCGAGCCGGAAGGCCACTTGTTCGGCGGTCAAGGGTTCACCCTCGGCCAAGCCGGCGAGTCTCAACAACTCGCGCAAGCCCGGGTTGCGCACCGAGCGCAGTCCCTCGAGGCCATGCTTGACGATGATGCGATTCTCGCCGGTGAGGGGCGCGACATCAGCCACGGTGGCGATGGCGGCCATTTTGAGGAAAGAGCGAACGAGCTTTTCGATTCGCTGCGCTGGCCAACCGAGCGCGGGCAGCAAGGCCTGAATGAGCTTGAGCGTCACTCCGGCAGCGCAAAGGTTCTTTTCCGGATAGGGGCAATCGCTGCGGCGCGGGTTCAGGACGGCGAAGGCAGGCGGGAGCTCGCGATCGGGAAGGTGGTGGTCCACGACGATCACGTCCATGCCGAGCCTGCGCGCCTGCTGGATGGCCGACGCCGCACGCACGCCCGTATCGAGACTCACCAGCAACCGGACGCCCCGGTTCGCGGCGCCTTCCAGCAACGCGGCGTGCAAGCCGTAGCCATCGCGCAGGCGGTGAGGGATCTCGGTCAGCGCCCGGTGACCGGCCAGTTCGATCGCCTTGTGGAGCATGACGACCGAGGTCACGCCGTCGGCGTCGTAATCCCCGTACAGCAGCAGGGGCTCGCGCCGCGCCAGTGCGACGCGCAAGCGTTCGACCGCGCGCGGCATGTCCCGCATGAGGAGCGGGTCGTGCAGATCCCGCAGGTTGGGCCGCAGGAAACGGCGCGCCTGCTCGGGGCGGCCGAGCCCGCGCGCCATCAAAACACGGGCGGCCAGTGGGCTGAAGCCGAGTGCTGCGGCCAGGGACAGGGCTTCGGCGCGGTCCACCGCCGCGATGCACCAGCGCGCCGCCCTGAGGGATCGCATCAGTTGCGCGAGAAGTAACCGCCCATGGAGTCTTTGTCTTCGTCCTCCTCGTCGCCTTCCTGGGCCGCGGCTTCGATCTCGTCGCTCAACTGGAGGAAGTCGTTGTACCAGTCCGCCTCGATGGCGTACATGTAAACGCGCGCGGCGTAATCGAAGGACAGCTCGATCGCGCAGGTGAAACCGTCGTAAGGACGGAACTCTTTCAGGCGCCGCTCGTACGAGCGACGCTCGTCGCGGGAGAAATCGCAGTCATCGAGCATTTGCAGGGCGCGGTCCACCATGCCGGAGTCGAAGGCGCGCGCCATGTAAACGATAACCTTGACGCCCAGTTCGCGCGCAGCCGCCAGGAACTCGCGGAAGTCCGGCCTCTCGTCCACATTCCAGTAGACGACCGGCAGCTCGTCCATCATGCGGGTGAACCCGTAGTAGATGGTGAAGCCTTCGCCTTTGAGGTATTCGACGATTTCTTCCTTGAGGGTATCGAGGTTCAGTTCCATGCTAGCCTTGCGTCATCACCAGTACGCCGTGCTGCTCGCCCAGATCGCGCGCGGCAGGCGTGACGATCGTCCTGGGGCCGATGAAGATCTTTCGTCCCTGCTGGAGAGCCGCACGCACGTCCGCCTCGCAGACGAAGTCTGCGATGAGGACGGGCTGCGCAGGCGGCGTGGGCTCGGTGGCGGAAGGTCCGGACGGGGTGGCGGTCGGGCAGACGGCGCTCCGCCTGGGGCAAGCTGCAGGGGCCTTGCCCCTGGCCGCGAGGAAGCGATCCACGATGTCGGCTGCCGCGGCCGGAAGGGAGGCCTGGGCGGCGGCGAGACCCCGTTCGCGGAGGTACTGTTCGACGGCCGCGGCGATGGCTGCCCGGTCCAGTGCGGCGATGGCAGGCGCCGGCGGCTCGACGGGTGCGCGCTTCTCCTCGTAGGGCGGCAAGGGCAAGGCCTCGGCAGCCTCCCGCACCTTCCAGGCCACGCGCTTGATGTTGATCAAGTGCTGCGGTCCCACGTTGTCGCTGGTCGAGTTGCCGCCCATGGCCCCGCAGCCCAGGGTCATGGCGGGCATCAGCCTGGTCGTAATGCCGACCGAGCCATGGGGACCCGGGGTGTTCACCAGCACGCGGAAGGCGGGCATCCTGGCGCCGAACTCACGAATGCGCGCTTCGTCCTTGGACCAGATCACACAGGTATGGCCCAGCCCGCCGAAGCGCAGCACGGCTTCGCAAGTCTGGAGGGCCTCCTCGAAATCGCGCACGAAACGCAGCGCGAGCACGGGCGAGAGTTTCTCGACCGAAAGCGGGTGCTCCTTGCCGACGCCCGCCAGCTCGACGACCAGGATGGAGGTGTCCGGTGGGACCTCGAAGCCGGCCATTCGCGCCAGCTTCGTGGGCGCCTGGCCCACGCAGTCCGGGTTGATCTGCAAATTGGGTCGGACCAGCACGCGCGCCAGCGCTTCCTTCTGCTCCTCCGAGCAGAGGTACGCCTTCTGGGTCCGCAGCGCGGCAAGCACGGGCTCGCGCAGCGACTGTTCGGCGACAAGCGTTTGCTCGCTGGAGCAGACCGTGCCGTAGTCGAACGCCTTCCCCTCGACGATGCCTGCGACAGCCTCGGGCACGGGGAAGCTCGTATCGAGCAGCACCGGCACGTTGCCCGGGCCCACGCCGAAGGCCGGCTTGCCGGAAGAATACGCGGCGCGGACCATGCCATGGCCGCCAGTGGCCAGGATCACCGCGGTGTGCTCGTGCCGCATGAGCGCCTGCGTGGCCTCGAGCGTGGGCCGCTCGAGGCAGAGGAGGACGTCCTCGGGCGCTCCGGCTTTGCGCGCAGCCTCGTAGAGCAGATCGGCCGTCTCGCGCGTGCAGCGAACGGCGCGCGGGTGGGGGCTGACGACGATGGTGTTGCCCGCCTTGAGCGAGATCAGGGCCTTGTAAATGACCGTGGAGGTGGGATTCGTGCAGGGCACGATCGCCGCGACCACGCCGCAGGGCACGCCGATTTCCACGATCTTTTCCTCGGGGATTTCGCGCAGCACACCCACGGTCTTCATGCCGCGGATGGTGCGCGCCAGCAGGTCGGCGTTGAGCAGGTTCTTGGCGATCTTGTCCTTGACGTTGCCATAGCCGGTCTCTTCGACCGCCATTTCAGCCAGGCGGCGGGCGTTCGCGCGGCCGGCTTCGGCCATCGCTTCCACGATTTCGTCAATCTGCTGCTGGCTGAAAAGGCGGTACTTGCAGAAGGCGGCATAGGCGCGCGCGACCTTGCTGCGGGCCTCCTGAACGGCAGCTTGCTCCTGTTCTTCGGGCATCGCCGGCGGCCTGGGCAATCAGAGAAGGGGAAAATCAGCCTTGCTTCCTTGCGCCGGGGAGAATCTTCTCGACCTCCTCGTGCGGCCGCGGGATCACGTGTACGGCGATCAGCTCGCCCACACGGCGCGCCGCGGCCGCGCCGGCGTCCGTAGCGGCCTTGACGGCCCCGACGTCGCCGCGCACGGTCACCGTGACGTAGCCTGCGCCCACATATTCCTTGCCGACCAGGACCACGTTGGCCGCCTTGACCATAGCGTCGGCGGCCTCGATGGCGCCGACCAGCCCTTTGGTTTCGATCAGCCCCAATGCTTCCATGAACTCCGAGTCCTCCGGATGAACCTATACCGTAGCACAGGCGGGGCTGGGGTAGAAAGCCCGGGCCGGGCGGCGCTGCACGTGCGTCAGCCGGCGCGGCGGAGAGCCTCGAAGAGGGTCCGGAAGCAGTTCACGGCCTCCTGTGCGCGCGGGCTTGCGGGAGGCTCGCCGAAATACGTCCGTACGAACGGGCCGAAGCCAACCCAGCTCGTCTGCAACATGCCGAGCATGCGCCGGCCGATGGCATCGGGCGCGTTCCGTCGGACGTGCCGCACCAGCTCCCACTGGGCCAGCGCGACCTCGGGCTTGCGCCAGGGCGAGCACACGACGGGAAATCCTTCGGTGGCGAACCAAGCCGCTGTCGGCGGGGCGTTCTCATAGTGCCAGTCGCAGATCACGATGTCGCGCGGGACCATGCCGACCGCAGGGTGCGTCTGGTTCATGCTGGCTTCCCACTTGCCCAGACCTGTGCGCTCGCCGTCGAGGAATCGGTCCCCCCACATCCACATCTGAAGGCCCCTGCCGGCCAGGTGATCCCGCAGCCGGCGGACCTCGCCGGCGAACAACTCCGCTTTGTTGCGGCCGCGACAGCGCGGGCACTGGGGTTCGCCGATGAGGAAGACCTCGTCCATGCCCACATGGAACGCGTCGGCTGCGCAGGCCTCGGCCAGCTCGTCCATCAGATCGAAAAGCACGGCGTGCAGTTCGGGGTGCAGCGGGCAGTAGCTGCGGCAGTAGATGCCTTCGTTGCCGGGATAAGCTCCGGGCGTCTCGTCGAAATGGGGGTATGCACGCAACAGGGCAAAGGTCGTTCTGGCCCAGGACTGGTGACCGAGGCAGTTGACCTGGGGAATCAGCCGCACGCCAGCCTCTCGGCAGGCCTCCGCCAGCCTGGCGACATCCTGCGGGCCGAGGGCATCCTGTTCGCGGATCTCGGGTCGGCGCGAAAACCGGTAGCGGTAACCGAATTCGAGCACCAGGAGATTGACTCCTTCCTTGGGCAGGGCCTCGCGGATGAAGCGCACCGCCAGGCCCAGATCATCGGGACGGGGAGCGCTCAAGTGCAAGCCGCGGACCTCGCCGGCCGGCGCTTGCCGGGCTGCGGCGGTTGCGGCGGGTATGGCGCGGAGAAGATCGCGGCGGCTCATCTCGGACATGGCCCAAGCATCGCACAGAAGGGGCGCGGGCGTCAGCCGCCGCGGGTCGGTGCTTGACCGCCGGGCGGCGCGCATTGTAACCTCGGCATTTCGCGGGGAACCGCTTATGGTCCTTCCGGACACGTATGCCGCGGCGCTGCTGCTGACGATTCTCTCGATGCTTTGCTGGGGATCCTGGGCGAACACCTACAAGCTGGCCGGCAAGTGGAGGTTCGAACTCTATTACTTCGACTACGCGCTGGGTGTGCTCGTCGCCGCCGTCGTGGCCGCCTTCACCTTCGGAACGCTGGGCTATGACGGCTTCCTTTTCGTGGACGACCTCATGCGAGCGGGCAAGCGCAACATGGCGTACGGGTTCGCGGGGGGCGTGGTGTTCAATCTGGCCAACATGCTGTTGGTGGCGGCGATCGCGGTGGCCGGGCTGGCGGTGGCCTTTCCGGTGGGCATCGGGCTGGCGCTGGTGATCGGCGTGATCTGGAACTACGCGATCAACCCGCAGGCCAATCCCAAGCTGTTGTTCGCCGGCGTGGCCGTAGTGGTGGCCGCGATCGTCGTGGATGCGCTGGCCTATCGGACGCACGCGCTCGAGCGGGCCCACGAGCAGGCCAGAGCGGGTGCGAAGGGCAGCGCGGTGTCCCGGGCCAGTTGGAAAGGCATCGCTCTGAGCCTGGCGAGCGGCGTTCTCATGGGCTCGTTCTACCCGCTGGTGGAACTGGGCAAGCAGGGCGATTGGGGGCTCGGCCCTTATGCGATCGCTTTCGTATTCGCCCTGGGCGTTTTCGGCTCGACGTTCGTATTCAACCTGTTCTTCATGAACGTGCCGGTCGAGGGCGAGCCGGTGGAGATTCTGGATTACTTCAAGGGCAGCCGGAAGCAGCACCTTCTGGGCCTGACGGGCGGGATCGTCTGGGCGGTGGGAACGATCTCGAATTTCGTGGCGGCCAGTGCGCCGCGCGAGGTGCAAGTCGGCCCTGCGGTGAGCTACGCCATGGGACAGGGCGCCACGCTGATCAGCGCGCTGTGGGGGTTGCTGGTCTGGAAGGAGTTCCGGGGGGCGACGCGCCGTGTGAAGGTGCTGCTGGGGCTGATGCTGGTTCTGTTCGGCATCGGGCTGACGCTGGTCGCCATCGCGCCGCTGCGTGTGCAGCCATAGCAGCGGCAGGCCTGCCCGGCCCTCATTCGCGAGGTGCGGCGCCCACCGGC
>JANXAE010000080.1:4298-15056 GCA_025062235.1 Bryobacteraceae bacterium | reverse complement strand
CATGCGCACAAGGTCCATGTGCAGGCCGGAGGCGCTGAGCAGTTGTCCCACGCGGTCGTGCAGCAACCGGGAGATGCGCCCACGCTCCCGGAGGAGGGCCCTGCGGAAGCAGCTCACCCAGTCTTCGGTTCGAATGCGGCTTCTCACGCCATGCCTGTCCCCGCGCAGGCCCGGGCGGGCTCAACCACCGCGCTTGCGGGCCAGGGCCTTCCGTGCGGCGACCGCGATGTGCGGAGCCGTCAGGCCGTATTTCTCCAGCAGGGCTTCCGGGGGCCCCGACTCCGCGTAGGTGTTCTGGATCCCGACGAACTCCATCGCGCAGGGATGCAACTCGGCGACAGCTTGGGCCACGCGCACGCCCGTCCCGCTGTCCACCAGATGCTCCTCGGCGACGACGATGGCGCCGGTTTCCGCGGCGGCCTTGCGGATCGCCTCGCGGTCCAGGGGCTTCACCGTGTGCATGTCGAGCACACGCGCGGAGATCCCTTCCGCATCGAGCATCTCGGCGGCGCGGATCGCCTCGGCCACCATCAGGCCGTTGGCGATGATCGTGACGTCGCCGCCTTCGACGACCTCGATGGCCTTGCCAATCTCAAAGCGCTGCCCGGCCGAGTACACGATGGGCGCGCGCGGCCTTCCCGTGCGGATGAACACCGGCCCCACGTGTTCGGCGGCAGCCCGCACCAACGCACGCGTGGCCACCTCGTCGGCCGGCGCCAGCACCACGAAGCCGGGCAGCGAGCAGGCCAGGCTGATCTCCTCCACGCTCATCTGCGAAGGGCCGTCCTCGCCGATGGAAATCCCGCTGTGCGTGCCCACGATCTTGACGTTCAGGTTCGGGTAAGCCACCGTGACCCGCAACTGCTCGAAGGCCTTGTTCAACAGGAAACAGGAGAAGCTGGCGGCGAAGGGAATCTTGCCGTGGCTGGCCAGGCCAGCGGCCACGCCGACCATGTTGGCCTCGGCGATGCCGCAGGAGACGAAGCGGTCGGGAAACTCCTTGGCGAACAGGTAGGTGAATGTGGATTTGGAGAGATCGGCGTCCACGGCCATGATGTCCGGGTTTTCGCGGCCGAGCTCGACCAGCGCGCGCCCGAACGCTTCTCGCGTGGCCATCCCGAGCTTCAGCTCGTAGCGTGTCCTCAACGGCATCAGGCCAGCTCCTTCAATGCCAGCTCCACTTCCTCCGGCGTGGGCGCCACGCCGTGGAACTTGGGATTGTTCTCCATGAACGAGACCCCCTTGCCCTTGACGGTATGGGCAATGATCACCGTGGGTCTGCCGCGCACCTCGCGGGCCAGCGTGAAAGCTGCCTGCAAGGCGGGGATGGAATGCCCGTCCACTTCGAGGACGTGCCAGCCGAAAGCCTGCCACTTGGGGACCAACGGCTCCAGCTCCATGACGTCCTTGATGAAGCCGTCCAGTTGCATCTTGTTGTAGTCCACGATGGCGGTCACGTTGTCAATCTTGTGGTAGGCTCCGAACATGGCGGCTTCCCAGATCTGCCCCTCCTGGATCTCGCCATCGCCCAGCAGCACGTAGGTGCGCGAGGGGTTGCCGTTCAGGCGCGCCGCGAATCCCATGCCCATGGCCAGCGACAGGCCCTGCCCGAGCGAACCCGTGGAAGCCTCCAGCACCGGCAGGAAGCGCTTGTCGGGATGCCCCTGGTAGGGGGAGCCCAGCTTGCGGAGCGTCTTCAGCAGCTCGCGCGGAGCGGCCTCGTACCCGCATTCCGCGAGCACGGCATACAGCACGGGCGCCGCGTGGCCCTTGGACAGAATGAAGCGATCCCGCTCGGGCCAGTCCGGCCGCTTGGGATCGTACCGCAGCACGCCGCCGAAGTACAGCGTGACCAGGATTTCCACCGCCGAGAGCGAGCCGCCCGGATGGCCGGACTTGGCTGCTCCGGTCATCTCGATGATGTGTCGCCGGATCTGTCGGGCGATCGCCTGGAGTTCCTCCAGACTTTTCCTCGTTTGCATGGCCTGACAAGACCTACACTTTAGCACACCGCACCGCAACGCCCCGCAGAGTTCTCAGATGTGAAACTCCAGGATGTCGCGGTCCTGCACGAGGTAGTTGCGCTCGACCATGATGCCGTCGCGATCGCCGTCGAGCCGGTACAAGCGCGCGAACTTCAGCTTTTCGGCGAAGTCCTTGTGCACCATGCGGGCCACATCCACCACGGTATCGCCGCGGTGCGCGATGAAGGGCGCCGTCAGATCGGGCTTCTTCCCCGGCGCTTTCGTGTAGACGCGCACCAGCTCGAGCGCCTCGAAGACGGCCCGCGCGAAGACCTCCAGCCCCTCGCCCGTGTGGGCCGAGATCAGCAGGCAGCGGTAGCGCTCGCCCACCAGCTCCTCCAGGGCGAGGAAGTTCTCGCGCGCGCCGGGCAAGTCCGCCTTGTTGGCCGCCAGCAGCGCGGGGCGCCGGACGCGCCAACCCTCCAGCCGCTGCTCGACGTATTCGATCTGGTCGAGCACCGCGGGGTCATTGACGTCCACCACGAGCACGCCCAGATTGGCGTAACGCAACACCTGCGGCAGCCACGACTCGGTAAATTCGGGCGCGATCGGAGGCAGGTCCACCAGTTGAATCTGCACGTCCTCGAAGCTCATCATGCCGGGCGTGGGCATGCGGGTGGTGAACGGGTATTCGGCCACTTCCGGGCGCGCGTTGGTGAGCCGCGTCACCAGCTGCGACTTGCCCGCATTGGGCGGTCCGACGAGGACAACCTGACCGGCTCCTTCCCGTTCGATCTGGTAGAAGGGGGCGGCGTGAGCGCCACCCTTCTTTTGCTGGGCCTCCCTGCGAGTCTGCGAGAGCCGCCGTTTGATGTCGGCCTGGAGCTTTTCGGTGCCCTTGTGTTTGGGGATGGTGGCGAGCATGCGCTCCAGCGCGGCAATCTTCTCGGCAGGAGTGCGCGCCTCCCGGTACTCTCGCTCGGCTTCGAGGTATTCCGGGCTGAGGTTCGCCGGCATAACCCTCTCGTCAGCAAGATTAGCACGCGCGCCGCCTCAGCCTGCCGGCTTGCGCGCCAGCCGCTCGATGCGCCGGAAGAACGCCCGGGCGCGCTGCACGTCGCGCAGAATCTGCTGCCGCAGCGATTCGGCATCGGGAAATTTCTTCTCCGGCCGCAGCCGCCGCAGGAACTCCACGCGCAGCCTCCCGGGCTGCCGGTTGGCCGGCGGTTCGAGCAGATAGGTTTCGATCGCCAGCTCGTCCAGGTCGAACGTGGGCCGCCGGCCCACGTTGGTCACCGCCGGGCGCGGACGCCCGTCCTCGAGATCGGTGGCACGCGTGATGTAGACGCCTTCGGCGGGCAACAGCAGCTGGGCGGGGGCCAGATTCAGCGTCGGCACGACCCTGCGTGCGCCCTCGCCGCGGCCCGGCTGGACCGGTCCCTCCACTGCGTGCGGCCGCTCAAGCAGGCGGCAAGCTTGCGAGACGGCGCCGGCCCCGATCAGGCGCCGGATCTCGCTGCTCGAAACCACGCGCCCGCGCCTGCGCACCGCGGCCAGCGTCTCGGTCGCAAAGCCCAGTTGTTGCCCCAGCTCGGTGAGCTTGCGGACGTCGCCGGCATGCTGGTAGCCGAAGCGGAAGTTCTCCCCCACGACTACGACCCGCACGCCCAGCCTGTCCCGCAGCACGCGCCGCGCGAATTCCTCCGGACCCATCCGCGAGAACTCCCGTGTGAACGGCAGGATCAGCACCTGCGCGATTCCCACTTCGGCCATCAGCCGGGCACGCTGCTCCGGTGTGGTCAGCAGACGCGGCGCGCGCTCGGGTGCGACGACGACCGCAGGGTGCGGATCAAACGTCAGCGCCGAGGGAACCAGCCCGCGCTCGCGCGCCAGCTCTACCACGCGGCGCAGAATGAGCCGGTGGCCGGCATGAACCCCGTCGAAGTTGCCGATGCTCAACGCGCACGGGCCGAAACCCGCGGCCTCTTCCAGACTGCGACAGATCCGAAGCGGTACGCTCATGAGCCGTCCCCCGTCACGGTCACGACCAGCCCGTCGTAAGCCAGGCGCACGTGCGGCGGCAAGCTCCTTTCGGTCTCTTCGTGAGGCAGGTCGTGGCAGATGTGCGTCAGGAAGGCGCGCCGCGGTCGCAGCCGCTCGACGTACTCGAGGGCGCGCGCCACCGTGGTGTGCGTGGGATGAGGCCTATGCCTCAAGGCATCCAGAAACAGCACGTCCAGGTTTTCCAGCAACACGAAAGACTCTTCGGGAATCTCACTATGGTCGGTCAGGTAGGCGGCGGCGCCGAAGCGGAAACCGTAGACCTTGCCGCGGCCGTGCTGGAGCGGAACCGGCGTGACCTCGAGTCCGAAGAGGTCGAACGGCTTGCCGTCGAGCGCGTGCAACCGGAGGCGGGGAACGGAGGATTCCGCGGGCGAGTCCGAAAAGATGTAGTCGAAGATGCGGCGGATGGCTTCCAGGGTCTCCGGGGACCCATAGACCGGGATCGGGCCGCGCATCACGTAGTTGAGCGGCCTCACGTCGTCGAGGCCCATCACATGGTCGGCGTGCGCGTGCGTGAAAAGCACCGCGTCCAGGCGCTCGAGCCCAGCCCGCAAGGCCTGCTGGCGGAAATCCGGCGTGGTGTCCACCAGCACGGCGCGGCCGTTGTAGCGCACCAGGATGCTGGGCCGCAGCCGCCGATCCCGCGGGTCGGGCGACTGGCACACCCGGCACTTGCAACCGATCGTGGGGACGCCCACGCTGGTCCCCGAGCCCAGCACATGAATGGTAAGCGCGGCGGCAGAGGCGGACATTCAGGACTTCTTGCGGCTCTCCTCCAGCATCTGCACGTAACGGAAGCGCAGCTCCGTCAGGGAGTTTTCGAGCAGCCGCCTCTCCTCGCTGGTGAGGTTGCCCCGGGTCTTTTCCTCCAGCATGGCCATGAGGTCAATGGTGTGTCGCGCCCGGCGGAAATCCGGCTTCCGCGGCTGGCCTTCGTCCCAGCTGATCAGCCCCAAGTGCGCCTCGGCCTGCATTCGCAAGGAGAGGGTCAGGAACTCGAAAGTCGGTGGCGGAAGAGGCAAGTCCCGCCCGGCGGTGTCGTCGCTGCCAGTGGCTTCCGTCGCGCCGGCCGCTGCCTGCTCGGTCCTTTCCTCGTCCATACCAATGACTATTGTATCCGGACGATTCCGGCCTCACGTGGCGTGCTACATTGGAAGTTCGCCTTCCCACGTTCGAGGGAATCCGCACCATGCCCGCCGCTGACGCCGGTCGTGCCGGTGAGAAATTCGCGCGCCTGGTCGAAATCATGGCGCGCTTGCGGGGACCGGAGGGCTGCCCCTGGGACCGCCGACAGACCTTCGAGAGCCTGAAGCCGTACCTGCTCGAGGAGACCTACGAAGCCCTCGACGCCGTGGATCGCCGCGACTGGCCGGCGCTCGCCGAGGAGCTCGGCGATCTGTTGCTTGAGGTCGCCTTCCTGGCGCAGATCGCCGCCGAGCAGGACCTGTTCACGATCGAACACGCCCTGGATGCCATCATTGGGAAACTCGTCCGGCGTCACCCCCACGTCTTCGGAGACGCCGTGGCTGCCACCGCCGAACAAGTCAAGCAGCGTTGGGACCAGATCAAAGCCGACGAGCGACGCGAAAAGGGACGACCGAGCGAGGGGCTGCTCGACTCGGTCCCCCGCGCACTGCCCGCGCTGGTCGAAGCTTCGCAGATCTCCTCGCGCGCAGCCGCCGTGGGCTTCGACTGGCAGGACGCCGACCAGGTGCTCGAGAAGCTTCACGAAGAGCTCGCCGAACTGGCCGGCGCGCGCCGCTGCTGTTCTGCCGACCGCCTGAGCGATGAACTCGGCGACCTTTTGTTCACGGTCGTAAACCTCGCGCGTTTCCTCGGAGTGGATCCCGAGCAGGCCTTGCGCGCAACCAACGCAAAGTTCCGCCGGCGCTTCGCCTGGATGGAGGCCAAGCTCCGCGAGCAGGGCCGTTCGCCGGCCGGAGCTAGCCTGGAAGAATTGGAAGCTCTCTGGCAGCAGGCCAAGCGGGATTGAAGCGCCGCCGCCAGGCGTCCACGAGGGCTCGCGCCAGCACCTCGAGCGGATCCACCAGCGGCAGCCCGGGCAAATCTCCTTGCTCCAGCGCGAGCGGGATCTCGGTGCAGGCCAGCACGAGCGCCTCTGCACCCTCGGACCGGAGCCTCTCTCCCGCGGCGCGTAGCACGGCTCGGGGGCGCGAAAAACCCTCGGCGACTTCCCGCCCGGATTTGATCCCCCACTCCGGATCCGCGATGGCGCCGTGTACGTCGTTTTGCAACGGTTCGATGCGGCCTGCGACAATCGCGTCCCGGCGACGGGCCAGCTCCGCCGGGGAGAACTCCCGTTCCTCGTACGGCAGCACGACAGGCAGCTTGCCTGCCCGCTTCAGCTCTTCGGCGTAGATGCCGTGGAGGTAAGTGCCCGTGGTCGAGAGGATGCCCACGCGCCGCGCCGCGGGGAGCTGCTGGGCGATGTGCTCGCAGGTCGAACGCACCATGTGGACGACCTCGACGCCTTCGCGCGCCAAGGGCGCGATCTCATGTTGGAAGACCTCGAAGATGGCCGGCGCGTGGAAGGTGTTGCAGGGGATCCCAACGACGCGCGCACCGGCGGCGGCCAGCATGCGGCACGTCCGCGCGGCAGCCAGGGCCGGATTTTCCGGCGCTCCACCCAGCCGCCTCTTACTGAGGTACTCGGTGCGATCAGCGAACAGCGGCGCGAACTGCGCCAGGAGCACGGGGATGGCGTCTTGATCCCGGCGCATCCCGAGCGACGCCTGGTAGGCGAGCAGCTTCTCGAGCAGCAGCGGATCCACCCACGGCCCCATCCCGCCGACGATGCCGATCGAAACCGGGAGGGCCATGGCTCAGAGCGAACCGTCCCGGCGGAGCTCAGCCCTTGGCGCCGGGCTTGGCGTGGCACTTGTTGCAGTTGCCGACCGAGGCAAAAGCCTTGCCACCGGCAACGTGGCAGGCGCCGCAGGAGATCTTCTTGGCCTCGGCCACCTTGTGCATGCCCTCCCTGTAATTCAGGGGCGCCTTGGCATCCTGCGGCCAGAGCTTGTCGTGGCAGACGGTGCAGTCGCCTTTCTCGCGCTCGGTGTGCTTGGCGTGCAGGAAGGTCACGTTGCCGAATTTCGACGGGAAGAGCAGCTTCTCCGGCTCCTTCTTCTTCTGTTGCGCAGCGAGCAAACCGACGCCAATCCAGACGGCCAGGCCCGCGATCAGCGTCCACCGCATCCAAGTTCGCATCCGGTCAACCTCCGGCAAAATTCCGGCGGCCGGACGGCCGCCACGCTCCGATAGTAGCACCGGTTCTGCCGCCCGCGCATGCGCTCGGCGGCGACGATTGACGCGCGGACGCGATAGGGGTAGGCTTGAATGTGGGGAAGTAAGGAGAAGCGCATGACCCGCTACGCGCCATCCCGTCAATACCTGAAGGCCGGCCTGGCGGCGCTGGCGTTCGCGGCCTTCTCCGCGTTGTGCGGCGTCAATTGGCCTCCCGCTTTCGTCCCGTCCGCTCTCCTGCTGGCCAGCGCGCTGGTCCTGCTGTACCTTGCTTCGCAGCCGGCCATCGAGATCACCGAGCGGCACCTCGCCATCGGCAGGCGGCTCATTCGGTGGTCCGACATCCGCCGCGTGGACCGCACCGGCTGGATCTCCCCACTGGTCGTGCAATTGACGCTGGCGGACGATCGCCGCATCCTCCTCATCTATCCGGGGGATCAGGACTCCGCCGCAAGCCTGCTGCGTCAACTGCGTCGCATGGCGCGCGAGGCCCTCATTGACGGGATCCCCTACAAGCAGTACTGGGGCGAAAGCGCGCCGCCGAAGGCGGACCGGCGCACCGCACCGGCCCGCTTCCATCTGCTCCGGCCGGAGGACGAGGCCGAGGTCGAACGTCTCTACCGCCGGTTGAAAAGCGTCGGCCACCTCGATCCGAAAAATCCACACGACGAACCGTAGCCGGTGCCCTTTCCCCGTCTGCGTTACGCCCGTTGGCTGATGGCGGTCCTGATCGCGGCAGGAATCCTCTGGAGTCATCCTCTGTGGCTCGGCCTGGCCGGAGCAGCCTTGGTGCACAATGAGGCGCCCGCGCGCGCCGAGATCGCGGTAGTGCTCGCGGGAGGATGGCGCGGCAACCGGATCCTCAAGGCGGCCGAGCTGGTCCGCGAGGGCTGGGTGCCGCGCGCACTCGTCAGCGGAACGTATTACTACGGCTGGGCCGAACCCGACGCGGCCATCGAGTTCGCGGTCCGCCACGGCTTCCCGCGCGAATGGTTCATTGCCCTGGCCCATTCGGCCCGTTCCACCGAGGAGGAAGCGGGCATCGTCGTGCAAAGGCTACGGCAAATGGGCGTGAAGCGCCTGCTGCTGGTGACCAGCGACTACCATACACGCCGCGCGCTGGGCTGTTTCCGGCGAGTCGCCCCGGACTTGGAAATCCGCGCCATCGGCGCTCCCGATCCGGATTTTCCTCCCCAATGGTGGCGCAGCCGGCAGGGACGCAAGACCTTCTTGCTCGAATGGATGAAAATGGTGAGCTGGCGTCTGGGGATCTGACGGTGCGAGAAGCATGGTTGTTCCTGCGGCCCTATTTCGCCCCCTACCGGCGCGGTCTCGTGCTGGGCTTCGGCGCGCTGGCGGCGAAGGATCTGCTGGCCGCAGCGCTGCCGGTGGTCATCAAGTGGGGTGTGGATACGATCGGAAGCCGCTTCCAACTGGTCACGTTGCTGTGGTTCTGCGCGCTCTTGGTTGCGCTGGCGGCGATCAAGGGCGTCTTCCAGTACTGGATGCGCGTCATCCTGATCGGAATCTCGCGCGATATCGAGTACGACCTGCGCAATGACCTCTTCGCCCATCTGTTGAGGCTCTCGCCGGACTTCTACGCCCGCACGCGCACCGGAGACGTGATGGCGCGGGCCACCAACGATCTCAACGCGGTCCGCATGATGCTGGGTCCTGGCGTCATGTACTGGTTCGAGACCTCGCTGACTTTCGCGCTGGCCGTCGTCGTCATGGCCTATGTGGATTGGCGGCTCACCGTACTGGCGCTGCTGCCCGCACCGGCGGTCAGCATCGTGGTGTTCTGGTTCGGGCGGCTCATCCACGCCCGTTTCGAGCAGCTTCAGGCCCTGTTCTCGGATCTGACCAGCCGGGTACAGGAGTCGCTGGCGGGCGTGCGTGTCCTGCGGGCGTACGTGCAGGAGGAAGCCGATCTCAAGCAGTTCGAGCGCCTCAACCGCAACTACATCGCCCAAAGCTTGCGCCTGGCCCGGGTTTCCGGGCTCTTCATGCCGCTGTTGCAGGCGCTGGTCGGGCTGACGTTCCTGATCGTGTTGTGGGTGGGCGGCCTCGGGGTCATCGCCGGCCGCATCACGCTCGGCGCCTTCGTCATGTTCACCACCTACATGGCGATGCTGGTCTGGCCGATGATCGCGCTGGGCTGGGTGATCAACCTCGTGCAGCGGGGGCTGGCTTCGCTCGAGCGCATCCGGCAGCTGCTCGACGAGCGCCCGGCGATCGCCGCGCCGGCTGCCCCCAGACCCGTCCCTTCCCGCGCCGACCTCGAGTTCCGCAACGTCAGCGTGCTCTGCCCGGGCGGCCGCGCGCTGGATCGCGTCAACCTCGTCATCCGCGCGGGAGAAACCGTCGCGATCGTCGGCCGCACCGGCAGTGGCAAGACCACGCTCGCGCGCCTCATCCCGCGCCTGCTCGATCCCGACGAGGGACAGGTGCTGTGGGGTGGAGTGGACCTCAGAGAGTTCGACCCCGCGCAGTTGCGGAGAATCATCGGCATCGTCCCTCAGGAGACGCTGCTGTTCAGCGCGACGCTGGCCGAGAACATCGCTTTCGGCGTGGAGGACGCCAGCCGCGAACGGATCCTCGCGGCTGCGCGGCTGGCCGGGCTGGAACCCGATCTCGCAAGCTTCCCGCAAGGGCTCGACACCGCGATCGGCGAGCGCGGTCTGACCCTCTCCGGAGGCCAGAAACAGCGCACCGCGATCGCGCGGGCAATCCTGCGCGATCCCGGCATCCTCATCCTCGACGACGCGCTTTCGAGCGTGGATACCCTGACCGAAGAGCGCATCCTGGAGGGCCTGGCGCCGCTCATGCGGGACAGGACGACGATCCTGATTTCCCATCGGGTCTCCACCGTGCGCCAGGCTGACCGCATCGTCGTTCTGGAGGGCGGCCGGATCGTCGAAGAAGGTTCCCACGCCGAACTGCTGGCCGCCAACGGCTACTACGCGGACTTGTACCAGAAGCAATTGCTCGAAGAAGAACTGGAAGCGGTTTGAAGCGCGTTTGTGACGTAACCCGGGCGATCCCGGAAGCGTTTATCAGAGGGGGGTAGCCAGATGCGAGGCGTGTTGCGATGAGGCTGCAAGGGCTTGCGACCTGTTGGCTGGCTTGCCCGCTCACCCTGTTCGCCCAGACCGCCACCCTGCGTTCCGCTCCTTACGTTTGGATGCCCGCCCAGGTGGACTCCAACAGTCCGGTCTTCTGGCGCGATGGGAAGTTTCACGTCTTCAACTCAGCGGGGACGCCGGTGTTGAGCTGGGGAATCAACCAGTTCGCTCCGGTTCGGTCGGAGATCGTCAAAGTGGACCGCGACGAGCACTTCCCCATGTGGATCGAAGCGGCCTGGCGCGACGACGACGGCACGATCTTCGCCTGGTATCACCACGAAAAGGCCGGCGTTTGCCCTGGCGAAGAGCTCGTGATGCCGCAAATCGGAGCCCTCATTTCT
>JANXAE010000080.1:0-4288 GCA_025062235.1 Bryobacteraceae bacterium | reverse complement strand
GGGCTCAGTTTCCAGGATCTCGGGCTGATCCTGACATCGTCAGAACCTCCCGACTGTTCGGCCCGGAACGGGTTTTTCGCGGGAGGCCACGGAGATTTTTCCGTAATTTTGGATCGCGAGCGGCGCTACTTTTACTTCCTCTTCGGGAATTATGGCGGCGATGCCGCCTCGCAAGGCATTGGCATCGCGCGCATGGCTTTCGAGGATCGCCGCAACCCGGTGGGAGCCGTCTGGAAGTTCTTCGAGGGCGCCTGGAATGAACCGGGCCTTGGCGGCCGTCTCACTCCAATCTTTCCCGTGGCCAAACCGTGGCAGCGCCCCGATACGAACGCGTTCTGGGGCCCATCGGTCCACTGGAACACCCACCTCGAAAGCTACGTTGTCCTGCTCAACCATGCCTGCTGCGAACCCGGCTGGCCGGCCGCGGGCATTTACGTGAGTTTCAACCCCGACATTGCCGATCCATGGGGATGGACGGAGCCGAGGAAAATCATGAACAATCCGCCGGGATATTACCCCCAGGTGATCGGGCTGCTCCCGGGCGAAAGCGACACGCTGGCCAGCCAGGTGGCCCGTTTCTATCTGCACGGGTTCTCCGCCTGGGAGATCGTGTTCGAGCACGCGGAAACCGAGGGCGAGGAGGAGCCTGAGCCGCCGATAGATGACGTGGTGCCGCCCTCGTCCGTCCCGCGCCGCTAACGATTCGACCTCCTTGGAGGGCGGCCGTGCGGGAGGGCCAACCGACCGCGCGGGACTCGGACCGCGCCAGCGACGCCGACAGCCCTTGCCGCATCCAACAAGGTGATATCCATGATTCATCCTTTGTCCTTGGCGATGGCTTTGCTGCTGGCATCGGGAGGTGGGGCGGTGACGTCAGGGCTCGACTCCGGTCGCAATCCTTTCTCGGGACACGACAAGGGGGGCTTTCCCGATCCCGCCATGGATCTGCCCGTCCCGGCGGATGGCGCTCCGCGCACCGCGGTCCTGGCCGGCGGCTGCTTCTGGTGCACGGAAGCGGTCTTCGAACGAGTCGAGGGCGTGCTGGACGTAGTTTCCGGATACGCGGGTGGCGACGCTCGCACCGCGCGCTACGAGCTGGTCAGCACAGGGCGAACCGGGCACGCCGAGGCGATCCGGATCACATACGATCCAAGGCGGATCAGTTACGGTCAACTGTTGAAGATCTTTTTCGCCGTGGCGCACGATCCCACGCAGCTCGATCGCCAGGGACCGGACGTCGGTCCCCAGTATCGCTCGGCGATTTTTTACGCCGGCGACGAAGAAAAGCGCGTAGCGGAGAGCTACATCCGGCAACTCGAGCAAGCGCGCATCTTCGATCGTCCCATCGTCACGCGCCTGGAGCCGCTGACCGGTTTCTATCCTGCCGAGGAATACCACCAGGATTACGCACGCCGTCACCCGACGAACCCTTACATCGTCGCGAACTCGGAGCCCAAGGTCCGCAAGCTCGAGCAAACTTTTCCGGCCTGCCTGCGGCGCGCCGGCAAGCGTTGAGCGCGAAGCCTGCGCCAGCGGCCCTCTGCTACCGTGTGCTACCCTGTCTCCGGGTGCCGAGCTCCGCGACCGTCAACATGGCCGAGGGAAATGCGCGCGGGCGGACGCGCCGCGAGCTGTTGTACGCGATGACGTCCGGCTGGGCGGCCGCTTCCACGGCGAGCGCCAACGGCCGAGCGGGTCGTTTCGAGACGCCTTACAAGTACGGCAAGCTGGTGCTGGGCCCTTCAGCAGAGGAAGGCGCGTTCGACAGCCGGGCGGTGGATTGCCCATTCGTGTTCTCCCATGATGGCCGGTTCTACCTGCTCTACGTAGGCTTCGATGGCATCGGCTACCAGACCGGCCTTGCGGCTTCGACGAACCTGAGCGAGTGGCGCCGCCTGGGCTGCATCCTGAAGCGCGACCCGGCTTCCCCCGTCATCCGTTACAACATCGCGATGAACTGGATCCTGCGCGAGAACCCGTTGCGCTCGCCGGGCCGGCTGAAAAAGGTCGGCGGCCGTTATCTCGGCGTTTTCCACGCCTACCCAAAGCCGGGTTACGAAAGTGGACCCGCGGTGATCGGGCTTTGTTGGGGCCGCGATCTCCTGCACTGGGAGGTGGGCGAAGTCATCCTTCGTCCGGAAGACGGGGCGGATTGGGAGCAGGGCGGACTTTACAAGCCTTGTCTGGTCGAGCACGAGGGGACTTACTACCTCTTCTACAACGCGAAGACGAGGAACCTGCCGCGCGAGCAGGGCGGCGGCTGGCGCGAGCAGATCGGCGTAGCCACTTCGCGCGACCTGAAACGGTGGGTGCGTTATGAGGGCAATCCCATCATCGCCAACGGTCCTCCGGGAAGCTGGGACGAGCGCTTCGCCGCCGACCCCTGCGTAGTGCGCGACGGCGACGAGTGGGTGATCTTCTATTACGGCCTGGACCGCAAGGGTGTCGCTCGCGACCTGGTGGCGGCAGGCAAGGATCCCTTCCGCCCCGTCAAGATTCCGCGGGTCCTCGTGGATGTGGGCCCGCCCGGCTCGGTGGATTCCACGTACGCGCACAAACCATCCGTCATCTGGCATGACGGCGCGCTCTATCATTTCTACTGCGCCGTCTCCGGCAAGTGGCCGAACGAGGTGCGCGGCATCTCGGTGGC
This sequence comes from Bryobacteraceae bacterium, assembly GCA_025062235.1. Classification (GTDB taxonomy): domain Bacteria; phylum Acidobacteriota; class Terriglobia; order Bryobacterales; family Bryobacteraceae; genus DTHT01. The sequence continues at coordinate 1,638 of JANXAE010000080.1, read as the reverse complement.
GCGTTCCAAACCCTGGCGCTGACAGGCGCTGGTCCTCCCGTCAAGCGGCCGCTCGCCATTCCGTCCCGCGCCGGCGCGCCCTGCGTCCAGCCCGCGATCGCCCGAAGGCAAGCCGCCTGCTGAACTCGCCCGGCGCAACCCCGTCGCTTGCCGGAAACCCTGCTACAGGCGGGCAGCTCGCAAATGCAGCTACTGCGTTGCCGAAATGGCGAGCTCGAACAGCGCTTCATCCGGCGCCGCGAAAACCGCGGCTGCACCGTGTTCCTCACGCTCGCGCAGCCGATACTCGTACGCAGCGCCTTTGAACTCGAAGCGCACGCGATGGCCCACGGCGAGCGACAGCGTTCCGCGGCCCGGCGAGGCGCGCGTCATGCCCATCAAAGCGTCGAGCAGGCAGCCACGCTCCCAGGGTGCGGCCACCCGCAGCCCGTCGGGATCGGCGCCAGCCAACACCTCCCATCGAAAGTGTTCGAGCAGGCGCACGCCGAGCGCGAGCTCCGGGCAATGCTCGCCATGGAAGTTCAGGGCCTGCTCGAGCAGCGCCTCGCGCAGGCTTTCGCGGCTTGCGGGACGCCCGATCTGCACGTTCGCTGCCGAAAAGATGAGGTCGCGGCTGACGAAGTAGGGCTTCAGATCCACGACCGGCGTGCCGTCAATGAAGTCCAGGCGCGCCACCTCGATGCGGGCGCCCTCGATGCGAACGATGCGCGTGGCGGTGAGCCCGATGGGATTCGGCCGCACGGGCGACCGCACTGCAAAGACGCCGTGCAGGGCGTCCGGCTCCTCGGCGCGCACGCCGCGGGGCACCACCTGGAGCAGATCGCGCCCGGCGCCATGCAGCCAGGCCAAGACCCAGATGTGCGTGTGCTTGTCGAGCCGCCACAGCCCGGGCACGAACTCAGGGAAAATCTCGATCGCCGCGGGCGCGCCCAGCGGCGGCATCTGCTTGCGCTCCTTGATCTCGGAGCGCACCACGCCGATCGCCTGCAAATGCCACGCCCGCTCTTCCGTCACGCCGCACCTCTCCTTCCATAAAAGGGTATAATCGCGCCGAATGCGAAGGGCGAAAGATGGCCTACTACGTGCTCCGAGGCCAACAGCAGTACGGACCCTATAGTCTGGAGGATCTGCGGCGATACTACGCCCAGGGGAACCTCGTGGCCGGTGATCTGGTGCGCAGCGAAGAAAGTGCGCGGTGGGTGCCCCTGCTGCAAGTCCTCGGCTCATCTGGGCCCGTGATGCCGCCGCCGCCCATCGTGCCCGGCATGGCAGTGCCGTCAGCGGTGACGCCCGGCCTCGGCGCCGCTCCCCTGCCGCCCAACCTGCACTGGGCGCTGGTGCTGCTGCTCGGATTTGTCACCTGCGGCCTCTTCGCCCTGTACTGGGCGTTCCGGCAGGCAGGCTGGGTAAAGAGGATCGTACCGCGATGCAACGCGATCCTCATGTACTCGCTTTACGTCATCCTGGTGCTGCTTTCCGCGGCGGTCTCGCTGGGCCCGACCTTTGCCGGCCGCGACGCGCCGGAGGCGGAGTCGCTATCCTGGCTGCTCCAGATCGCCGCGAGCGTCTGCTATTGGATCGGCGCCTTCAACATCCGTTCCTGCCTGCTCGAGTACTACAACCAGGTGGAACCGATCG
>JANXAE010000007.1:32542-44777 GCA_025062235.1 Bryobacteraceae bacterium | reverse complement strand
CACCAGCTCGAGCCCGGGCGCGTCGGGCGCTTGTGCGTCGCCGTCCGCGTAGAGCACCGCCAGCGTCGTTTCCGCCCGGCGTACGGGCACGATCCACGCCGTGCGCCCGTCGCCGCCCCCGAGTCCCGCGGCCAGGGCTTCGGAGAGTTCCCTTGGCGTGCGCTGGACGATGAGGGGTTCGCCCGCTTCCATCGCGCTGCGGAAGGCGGGGGCTTCCTCGAGCCAAACGCGCGCGGATAGAATGCGCTCGCGGCCGTCGTCGCAAAATCCGCGTACCTCGGCGGCGTGGAGGAATTCGCCGCGAGGCAGAAACACCGTGCAGCGCTCGGCGAAAAGAGCTGCTGCATCGGCTAGAGCGGAAAGCCATTCGGCGCGGCTGCCCGCCGCCTGCATGCGTCGCAGCGCTGCCAGCAAAGCACTGAGGATCTCCTCTCGACCCTCTCGCTTGCCGCTCTGGTACTCTTCGAGGAGAGCCTCGCGCGCGCTTGCGGCGAGCTCCGCGCTCAGTGCCGAAAAGCCTTCCGCCACCAACGCGGCGGCAGTTTCCCAGACGGCCTCCAAGCGTTGCCGCGTCGTCTCGCCCCGTTGCTGTGCAGCCGCCTGGATGGCCGCCAGGAAGGCGGTCAGGCGCGTTCGTTCCATCAACGCACTTTCATTGTATCGGACGGCCGTCCACCCTGCTCTCAGGGCGCCGGTGCGCGAGCCAGCTTGAGGGGCCAGAGCGTGCCCTCGAGGCGGAGCCTCCTGTGTTCGCCTGTGAGTTCGGCCACCAGTCTCCCGTCGAGGTCGGTCCTGGCTTCGCCCCGGTAAACCGCATCACGTTGCACGGCCTCGACGGCCTCCACGCTCAGACGCGACCCTCTCCGCAACTGGCGCAGCGTGAAGCGCGCGGCCAGCCACTCGAGCTGCTCGTCCGGCGCGATGGGGATGCCCCGTCCCACGACCACGCCCGCCGCGCGCAGGTTGGCCCCGAGGTCCTCGCCCACGCCCTCGCTTTCCAGCCATCCTTCCACCCACCAGCGAGCTCCTCCCGCTTCGAATGGCCCCCCGGCAAGCGTAAGGCTGTAGGCGGGAGTCGCTCGGCGCAGGTCAATCTCGGCGCGGCCTCGCAGCTCCCCGTCACCCACCGTCCAAGAAAGCTCGCGCAGTGTGACCTTCAAGCCGTCCCAACTCAGGTTCCCTTTCAGCGCGCCAGCCAGCTTCCACTCGCCGATATCGAGCGATGCAGCCTCGAAACGCCCTTCGAGCCGACGGCGCAGCAACCAGCCAGGAGCCAGGGCCCGCTGCCATCGCAACGCCCGGGCCAGTACGCCCCGGCGCCGGTCGAGTACCGGCGCTAGCAGGCGTTCCAGTTCCGCCAGATCCAGACGCTCCAACCGCACGTCCAACTGCGCCGGACGTGGCACTGCCTCCCGCGCAGCATAGCTGACATCGAACGTCAGGTCCCCGACTCTTCCGCGCGCCGCGGTGAGGCGGATCTCGTCGGGCGCCAGTCGCAGCTCGGCACGATCGAGTGCGATCGGCGACGCCAGCCCAACCACGGGCATCTCGGCGTCCCGCAGTTCGATCCGGCCGATCCAGCGCCCAGGCTGTCCCCCCCTTGGCATCAGACGCAAGGACCCGCTCCAGAAGCCGCGGTCGCACGCGGCGAGTACGGGGATGTCGGGAAGCCCGGCCCACGATGGCGCCCCAACAGCGGCGGGAGCTCGTTCGGCTCCCATGTGGAGTGCCCACTCGTCGGTCTTCGCGGACCAGACGCCTTCCACGTTCAGCCGGCCCCCACCCTGGGTCTCGAGCCGCCAGGGCCCGAGGCGCACGCGCTCGCCCTCGATCAGGATCGAAGCCGCCGGGCAACGCAGCTGGACACCCGTAGCTGCCCGGGCCGCCAGCTCGCGCCCCTCCAGTGCGCCTTGCCATCCAACCCGCGGGGCATAACTCACCGCACCCGAGACCGCACCTCCGAGCTCCAGGCTGGCAGGGACTCTCGCGCCGAGAACCCGCAACAGGTCCAGGAAGGCGCTCGCAGGCATCGCCTCCAGCGCCACCTCGATGTTCCAATCCGGGTCGCTGAGGTAGCGCTCCGCTTCCCATCGCAGTTTCAACGGGACGCCTGCCGCGGGGAATGCTTCCAGCCGGACCCGCTGCCCGGGAAGATCGGCCATCCCCGCGTAGGTCAGGCGCCAGTCGCTGCCCAAGGGTGGCAACAGCTCCCAGCGCCGGAAGTCCCGCAGTTCCGCTTCCCCTGCGATCCGCAATGCCGAGACGGGTCCGTGAAGCTTGGCGCGGGAGGTCAGCTGACCGCGCAAGCCGAGGTCCCTGCCGGTGAGCAGGGCGGAGATCTCTTCCAGATAGGTGCGCTCCACGGTGACTTCCAGCTCGAGAGGTCCGCCCGGTTCGAGCCGTCCCCGCCCTGCGAGCCTGCCCAGCCCTTGCGCTGGCCGGTCAGCTCGCGCGGGCTCCCCACTGAATCGCACTTCCCAGGAGCGCTGCCTCCCGGTAGGGGGCTCCAGATCCACGTCCGCGTTTGCCAGATAGAAAACCGACTTGGTGTCCCCGAACTTGAAGTTGATGCGCGCCTTGCGCACGGAAATCGGGGGCATGCGCCCCGCTTCCCGGGCCGGGATTCCGGGTGGGCGGCTGGCCAAATCGAGGAAATTCCACGAGCCCGAAGCCGGCTTGACCAGGTTGACGCTCGGCTCCACCAGCCGCAGGGAGGCGAACTCGAGCTGGCCGGTCCAGAGACTGCGCAGCGCGATCCGCGCCTCGAGCGAACTGACGTAGGCGAAGGGTTCGCGCCCGGCACGAGGATCGTCCTCGATGACTACGTCGGAAAGGGAGACTCCCGGGCCACCCAGCAATTCCAAGCGGACTTTTCCCGCCGTGACGCGCCGATGGAGCTCGCGCTCGAGGCCAGCTTGGATCTGGCGCCGGTACCGTTCCAGGTTCCAGTAGGGCGCCGCCGCGACGGCGATGAGGCCGCAAGCCGCCACCGCCGCGAGCGAACGCCGCAGCACGCGGTTCTTCATGGGCCGTTGACCAGCAGCCGGCGGTAACTGTCCTGGTCGTCAACGTCCTCGGCCACGCCGGGATCGTCCACGTCCACGTACCGCGTCGCGTGGAGATGACGGCGAAGTACGAGCCGAGCCTGGGATTCCGGGGGCTCGACGAGCATCTCGGCTGCCAGTAGCCGCGCGCAGCACACTGGGTGCCCGCCGCGGCCCCGATAGCGCGGCGCGACGACCAGCGCGCCGCCGCGCGCGAAATCGGCCACCAGTTGTGCGACCGTCTCCGGCCTCACCGCGGGGTGGTCCACCGGCGCAAACAGGAAGCCCTCGGCCCGTTCGGGCAGCACGGTCAGCGCGCATTGCAACGAGCTGAACTGGCCCCGCTCCGGCGCCGGATTGCACACGAACAGGGCTTCATCCAACCTGCGGATCCCGGACCGGATGCTTTCGGCCTCCGCTCCCAGCACGACCAGCACCGGATCGCAGTGACGCCCGAGCAGTCCGATCCAGCGGTCCAGCCAAGTCTCGCCCCGGTAGGCGAGCAGGGCTTTCGGCGTACCCATCCGGCGCGAGGCGCCCGCTGCCAGGATGATGCCCGTAATGCTCACGTCAGCAGCTCGCGGAAACGTTCCTGTACGAAAATGGATTTGCTGAGCTGGCGCCAGCGGCCGTCGGCGCGCCGCCGCACGGCGATCATCTCGGCCACCACTGCGACTGCGATCTCTTCCGGGGTCACCGCCCCGATGTCCAGGCCCATGGGCGCGTGCAGGCGCTCGAAGGCAGCGCCCGGGATGCCCTCTTTCTTCAGCTCCTCCACCGTCTCGATCACCTTGCGGCGGCTGCCCACCATGGCGATGTAGCGCGCCGGCGTGGCCACCGCCAGCCGCAGCACCCGCATGTCGTCGCGGTGTCCGCGCGTCACGATCACCAGATAACAGTTCTCGTCGATTGCCAGCTTCTCGAAGGCGGTCTCGTAGGCCTCGGCGTGGATCTGCTCGGCGTCCGGAAAATGCTCCCGCGAGGCGAAGCTCTCGCGGTCATCCACGACCGTGACGGCGAAACCCGCCAGCGATGCGATCTTCGCCAGGCTGCGGGAAATGTGGCCCGCCCCGAACAGGATCGCCCTCGGTTCCGGCAAGACCGGCTCAACGTAAATCTCCACCTGGCCCCCGCAGAGCAGGCCGCTCTCGGAGGCCGCGTCCTGGTTGAGGGCGAACGAGAGCAGCCTGGGCTTCTCGGTCTCCATGACTTCCTTCGCCGTCCTCCAGACCTCCGCTTCGACGCAACCTCCGCCCACCGTCCCCAGGATCGAACCGTCATCGCGCACCAGCATCTTGGCGCTGGCATAACTGGGAATGGAACCTCGCGCTTGGATGATCGTGGCGAGCGCGCACTTGCGCCCCTCGCGTCGGAGGCGCACCAGCTCCTCGAAGACGTCCACTGACGGGGATTATACCACCCACATCAGGCTCCGCCGCGGCTTCCTAGTACCCGAACATAAGGTACTGCCTATGTTTGCGTTGGCAGTTGTGCTATGATCCCCGGGGAGCCGGGCTCGCGCTCTTGTGGTGTCGGCGCTGATTTTCGATCTCGACGGGGTGCTGGTGGATTCCAACGCGTTGCACGTGCTGGCTTGGGAGCGCTACTTGGCGCGGCACGGGCGCTCCCTGCCGCCGTGTCCCGGCAGCGTGATCTTCGGACGCCACAACGAGGAGATTGTGCGCGCCTTCTTCGGCGACCATCTCGACGCGGACCGGATCGCGGCCCACGGCGCGGCCAAGGAGGCTCTCTATCGCGAGTTGATGCGGCCGGTGTTGCGCGACCGGCTGGTGCCCGGCGTGATGGCCTTTCTCGAGAGATGGCGCACGCTTCCGATGGCCGTGGCCAGCAATGCCGAGCGCGCCAACGTGGACTTCGTGCTGGACGGGGCCGGCTTGCGTCGCTACTTTCGCGTCGCGCTCGACGGCTGCCAGGTCCGGAGGCCGAAGCCCCATCCCGAGGTCTACCTGGAGGCGGCGCGTCGTCTGGGGGTAGATCCGGCAGGCTGCATCGCCTTCGAAGACTCTCCGTCCGGTGTGGCCGCCGCCAGAGCGGCGGGAGCGCAGGTCGTCGGCGTTTGCACTACCTATGAGGAGTTGCCCGGGGTGGCGTTGGCCGTCCGGGACTTCTGCGATCCGAAACTCGAACCATGGCTGCGGTCTCGTGTGGCTGGCTGATCGGCGCGCTCGTGGCCGCGGGTTTCCGTCCGCCGGAGAGCTCCGCGGCTGCCGGCCATGGGGCTCTGCTGGCGCCCATGGCCGGTGGCGCTCAAGTCGGCCTGGGAGTTTTCCTGGGCGTGGTGGCCGCGCTGGCGTTGACTTTGGCGATGGCTCGCGCGCGCGGGCGCCGGCTGGAGGCGCAGCGGCAGGTGATCCGCAAGCTGTTTGTGCTGGGCGAGGAGGTGCTGGCGGCCGGCTCGCAGGAGCAACTGGTGCGGCAGATGCGCGCTGTGCTCCCCGCGTTGCTGGGGGCCACGGGCCTACGGGTTTACGTGTACAACCGCAACACGCACGCCCTTGAGGAAATCGAGGCCGACGCCGGCTCCCGCCCCACCAGCATCCCCGTGGATCGGGCCCAAGGGCTGGTCGCCGGCGCCGTGAGCGCTTGCTTCCGCAACCAGACGCTGCTCGCCGTGCCTGACGCCAGGCGCAGCCCGTTCCTCGAGCACCCGGCGGAGGCAGACCGCGTTCGTGCCCTCTTGCTGGCGCCGATGATGGCCCAGACCGAGGTCCGCGGTGTGCTGGAGATTCACGATGCCCGGCGCAAGCGCGAGTTCGGCCTCGACGAGCAGATGATGATCCAGCATGTGGCCAACCAAGCGGCCATCGCTCTGCGCCTGATGGAAGAGCAGCGGGTGCGCGAACAGCTCTCTCGCACCGAACGCATGGCCGCCGCCGGCCAGTTGCTCTCGGGCGTCGCTGCCGAGCTGCGCGGCCCCGTGGGCGCGATCGTGCGCCTGACCGAGGCTTTCCTCTACAGCAAGCGAGGCCCGCTCACCGACGAGGAGATGCGCACCATTGCCGTCGAGGCCGAGCGTGCCAAGAACATTCTCGAACGCCTGGTTTCCTTCATCCAGCCCGACCGCACGGAGGCCAGACCGGTGGACCTCAGGAGCCTGCTCGCGCAGATGCTCGAGTTCCGGCGGCCTCACTGCGCGCTGCGGGGGATCGAGGTGCACGAGCAGCTCGGGGCCGAACCCGTGTGGGTGCTCGGCTCCCGCGGGCAACTGGAACGCGTCTTCCTGAATCTGCTCATGCACGCCGAACAGGCCCTGGCCGATTCCTTCGAGAAACGCATGAGCGTCAGCTTGAGCGTTCTGGCGCGGCGCGCCCTGGTCGAGATCGCCTACACGGCTTCGAGCCCGCACGCCGGCTCGACCCCGGGCCGGGCCGACACCAGTGTCCTCATCGAAGGCGTCATCCGCGGCATCGTCCAGAGCCATGGCGGCGAGACGCGGCTGGTGCGCGTCGGAGACGTGGGCTCGCGCATGGAGGTCGAACTGCCGCTCGCCCCGGAACGGGCGGGCGTGCGCGCCGGCCTGCTGGGTGAGCGGTTCGTGCCTCGCCTGTCCACCGTACTCCTGGTCGAGCCGGATCCGTCCGCCCGCGGTCGTCTGATGGGTTTGCTCAGCAGTCGCGGATACCGCGTGGTGCCGGCAGCGAGCGCCGAACAAGGTGCTGAGCTTGCCCAGCGCGTCCGCTTCGACTTGGTTTTCTGCGCCTCGCAACTGCCCGGTTTGAGCTGGCTGGACTTCTTCCACACCGTGCGGCGTCGGATCCAAGCCTTCGTCCTGGTCTCTCCGGCCTATGATCCGGACTTGGCACGCGAGTTGCCGGAAGGCCAGGTCTACTGGCTGGCGAAGCCGACCGTGGAGATCGAGCTTGAGCGGTTGCTGCTGGCGCTGGAGTCGGCTGCCCAGACCCCGGCTGCCGGTCCCGCCGCGGGTTGAGAGTCTCATCCCCCGCGCTCGGCTGTCGCGCTATATCATGATGTTCGCCATGACGCGCCGCGACTTCCTCTGCGCGCCGGCAGTATCGCTGGCTGCGCGCCGGCCCGCCCCTCCGAACGTCCTGCTGATCCTGGCCGACGATCTCGGCTACGGCGATCTGGGCTGCTACGGTCAGCAGCGCATCCTCACGCCGTACCTCGACCGGCTGGCCAGCGAGGGGATCCGCTTCACGCAGGCCTACGCCGGCTCGACCGTCTGCGCGCCCTCGCGCTGCGCTCTGATGACCGGCTTGCACACCGGCCATGCCTGGGTGCGCGGCAACCGCTATCCCGACCTTCCGCTGCGCCCGCAGGATCTGACTCTGACGGAGATCCTCAAGAAGGCTGGATACCGCACCGCCTTGTTCGGCAAATGGTCCTTGGGCGGGCTCGCCACTACCGGTTACCCCACGCGCCGCGGCTTCGATGAGTGGTTCGGCTACTTCAGCCAGACGCAAGCGCACGACTACTACCCGTACCTGCTGCTGGAAGGCGAACGCGAGTATCTGGTGCGCGGAAATTTCGGGGCGAGAAAGACGGTTTGGGTGCACGATCTGTTCACCGAGCGCGCCCTGGATTTCATCCGCCGCCGGCCCCAGCCCTTCTTCCTGCATCTTTGCTGGACCATCCCTCACGCCAACAACGAACTGGGGCGCGACACCGGCAACGGCATGGAGGTGCCCTCCGACGAGCCTTATTCGCGGCAGGACTGGCCGCAGCCGGAGAAGAATTTCGCCGCCATGATCACGCGCATGGACGCCGACGTCGGCAAGCTGATGGAGGCGCTGCGCGACACCGGACAGGACGAGAACACCATCGTCATCTTCAGCAGCGACAACGGGCCGCACCGTGAAGGCGGGCACGACCCGGATTTCTTCGATTCCAATGGGCCCCTGCGCGGCATCAAGCGCGATCTCTACGAGGGCGGCATCCGCGTGCCCATGATCGTGCGCTGGCCCGCCCGAATCCGCCCCGGCCAGGTGAGCGACCAAGTGTGGGCTTTCTGGGACTTGCTGCCCACGCTTGCCGAAGCCGCGGGCCTGACCCCGCCGCCCGGACTGGACGGGATCTCGATGCTGAACTCGTGGATCGGCCGGCCCCAGCGGAACCACGACTACCTCTACTGGGAGTTCCACGAGGGAGGTTTCAAGCAGGCCGTGCGCATGGGCGACTGGAAAGCCGTGCGTCTGGCGCCCGGCAGGCCGCTCGAACTCTACGATCTGTCCCGCGATCCCGGCGAGACGCACGACCTCGCCAGGGAGCGCCGGGACGTCGTCGAACGCATCGAGCGAGTCCTGGCCCACGCCCGCACCGAATCGGCCGAATTTCCCGTCCGCGCCTCCGCGCGAGGCTAGACTATCTGTTGATGCCATCGCGTGCGCTGGCTCTCTTGCTGTTCGCGGCCGGCTCGACGGGCGCGCAGTCGGTCTGTCCGCCGACGCCAGCCTACACGCCCTGCGATGTCGTCTTCGAACTTTCGGAGGCCGATGCTGCCGCGCATCCCAATCCCTACCGCACGATCAGGCTGGACGTCGAGTTTCGCTCGCCGCGCTTCCGGACGCTGCGACTCCCCGGTTTCTGGGATGGGGGTCGGCGCTTCCTCGTGCGTTTCGCGCCCACGGGCCCTGGCGAATGGCTGTTTCGCACCTCGAGCAACGCGCCCTCCCTCGACGGCCGCGAGGGCTCGATCAGCGCGCTGCCCGCGGATTCGCCGGGCTTCTTGCAGCCGGCCAACGTGCACCATTGGGCCTGGGTGGACGGACTCAACCGCAAGCCGCACCTGTGGATGGGCGACACCTGCTACAGCTTCGCCGTGCTCGAGCGCGACCTCTTCGAAAAGCTCGTCGAAACGCGCGCGGCGCAGAAGTTCAACCACCTGCGCGGTCTGGTGCTCGGCTCCCGGGAGCACTCCCGCCGTGCTTTCCCCGAGCCGGACCGGCCCGATCCTGCTTTCTTCCAGGAGCTCGATCGCCGCGTCCTTTTCATGAACCGCAAGGGTATCGTCGCCGACCTGATCCTGGCCGGCGACGAGAACCATCTGGTCGAGTTGTTCCCCAGCCCGGCGCAGCGTGAGCGCTACCTCCGTTACTTGACCGGCCGCTACGCGGCCATGCAGGTCACCTGGCAAGGCGTTCAGGAGTTCGAAGAGTACCCCGACGGCCGCGCCCTGCTCCGGGAGATCGGCGAGTTGCTGAAAAGGCTGGATCCCTACAATCACCCTCGCTCCACACACACCTTGGCCACCTCCTCGCCGCTGTTCCAGGACGGCTGGATGAGCTACCTCCTGTACCAGTCCCACGAGGACGATCTGGGTGCGATCGAACACCAGATCTACCCGGCGCCGCAGGTCAACGCCGAGTTCGCTTACGAAGACAGCGGCGCCGGCCGCGCGCGGGCCCACCACGTGGATACCGACACCTTCCGTCGCCGCCTGTGGAACGCGACCATGAACGGCCAGTACCCCACCTTCGGCAACACGGGCACCTACGGCGGCCGTTTCCCCGTGGATGCGCGCTACCTGGATTCGCCCGGCGCCCGCCAGATGACGCACTGGTTCGATTTCTTCTCGCGCACCCGCTTCTGGGAACTGGAGCCGTACTTCGACGTGGAAGGCGGCCGCGCGCTGGCGCTGGAAGGCGTCGAGTACGTCGTCTACGTGGAGCGGCCCGGGCCGGTCGAAGTCCTCGTCGAACGACATACCTATGACGTCGCCTGGTTCAACCCCCGCACCGGCGAGTACCTCAGGCAGAAGGACTTCAAGGGCGATCGCTTCAAGGCCCAACCTCCCGGGCCCGACCAGGATTGGGTCCTGCACCTCTGGCGCGAGGGCCGCAAGGAATCCATGCTGCGCAGCTACAAGTTCGAATCGCGACCGGTGCTCATGCAGGAAATCGAACAGAACCCGCAGCGCGCCCCCTTCGAGATTGCTTCGCCGCTGGAGGAGAGCCTCTCGCTGCGGACGCCGCCGCGCTACGCCGTCAAGCTCACGCGCCAGACGCGCGCCACCCGTTCCATGAAGTGGCTGTGGGTGGGCGAGGTCCCCGCCGACGGCCTGGGTTTCCGCGTGCTGGGAACCGGCCCCGAGGGCACCTTCCGCTTCCCGCGCTACTTCGCCCGCAACCTGCCCGGGGTGCTCGCCGTGCGCCTCTACGGCCTGAACGCCAACGGCAAGCTGTACGCCCTGGATCACGTCTACAGGCTGCTGCCGTGAGCCCCCGCATCCTTGCCCTCGACACCACCGCGGAGTTCGGCAGCCTGGCGCTTGCCCAAGCCGAACAAATCGTAGAGGAAACGTTGCTCCACTCGCCCGACGGCTTCGCTCACGTCCTTTTCGATCATCTCGGCCGGCTGCTGGCGCGTCATGGCTGGAGGCTGGACGATGTGGACTGTATCGCAGCAGCCGCCGGCCCCGGCGCCTTCACCGGCGTGCGGGTCGGCCTGGCCGCGGCCAAGGGCCTGGCGGAAGCCATTGGCAGGCCGCTCGTGGCCGTGTCGAACCTCCAGGCGCTGGCCTGGTTCGGATCCGCGCCGCTGCGCGCCGCCGTGCTCGATGCGCGACGCGGAGAGATCTACGGCGCGGTCTACGGGGCCAAGCTCGAGCTGCGGGCGCCCGAGGTGGTCATGAAGTTTCCCGCGTGGCTGGAAACCTTGCCGGAGGGCGAGATCGAGTTCCTTTCCACGGACTTCTCGGCATTCCGGCACGCGCTGGCAGGCACCCGTTGGGCCTCGGCGCCCGTGCGGGAAGTCCCCCGCGCGCTCGCCGGGGCCATCGCGCGCATTGCGCTGGAGCGCTACCGGGCCGGGCAGGTCCAGGATCCCGCTGCGGTGGACGCCCTTTACGTCCGGCGCTCGGACGCGGAGCTGGCTTGGCGCGAGTGAGCCTCAGCTCGGGCCCAGCGCCCGCTCGATCCGGCGCAACTGCTCGAGCAGCGGTCCGAGGCGATCGAGAGGCAGGGAATTGGGGCCGTCGGAAAGGGCCCGTTGCGGCGCTTCGTGCACCTCGACGAAGAGGCCGTCCACGCCCACCGCGACGGCGGCGCGGGCCAACGGTTCGATGAACTCCGCCTGCCCGGCCGAGCGCCCGCCCGCGGCGCCCGGCAACTGCACGCTGTGCGTCGCATCGAAGATCACCGGACAGCCCGTGGCGCGCAGCATCACCAGCGAGCGCATGTCCACGACCAGGTTGTGGTAGCCGAACGAAGTGCCGCGCTCGGTCACCAGGATCTTCTCGTTGCCCGTCGAAGCGACCTTCTCTACCGCGTAGCGCATGTCGTCCGGGGCCAGGAACTGGCCTTTCTTGATGTTCACGATGCGGCCGGTGCGCCCGGCCGCCACCAGCAGATCGGTCTGCCTGCACAGGAAGGCGGGAATTTGCAGGATGTCGGCCACCTCGGCGGCGGGCTCGGCCTGGGAGGGCTCGTGGATGTCGGTGAGGATGGCGAACCCTTCCGCTTTGAGCCCCGCCAGAATGCGCAGTCCCTCCTTGAGGCCGGGGCCGCGGAAGCTGTGGACGCTGCTGCGGTTGGCTTTGTCGAACGACGCCTTGAACACGAAAGGCCCGGCGCGCAGGGCGATCTGGCGCGCCAACCAGTGCACGTGTTCCTCGCTTTCGATCACGCACGGGCCCGCGATCAGGGCCAGCGGCGCGCCCTCTCCGAAGCGGATGTTCTCGCCCCGCGGCGTCTTCAGCTCGAGCATACCTTCTCCGCGGCCAGTGCGCGGCTCAGCCTGCGGCGGCGGTGCTCGTAGGCGGCGCCGATGAAAGCGCGGAACAGCGGATGCGGCTCGAGGGGCTTGGACTTGAACTCGGGGTGGAACTGGCAGCCCAAGTACCATGGATGGTGCGGCAGCTCGCAGATCTCGACGTAGGTGCCGTCCGGAGTGCGGCCCGTGATCCGCAGGCCGTGCGCGGTCAGGAGCTCTTCGTAATCCCGGTTGAATTCGTACCGGTGTCGGTGCCTCTCGCTGATCCGCAGGGTGCCGTAGGCCCGGTGCGCCAGGCTGCCCTCGGCCAGCACGCACGGGTAGGCCCCCAGGCGCATCGTTCCGCCCAGCTCGTCCACGCCTTTGAGTTCGCGCAGCTTGTAGATCACGCGGTGCGGCGCATCGGGCCGGAACTCGGTCGAGTGCGCCTCGGCCAGGCCGCAGACGTGGCGCGCGAACTCGATGACCATCAACTGCATGCCCAGGCAGATGCCGAAGTA
>JANXAE010000007.1:6962-32532 GCA_025062235.1 Bryobacteraceae bacterium | reverse complement strand
TCTGCTCGCGCGCGAACCGGATCGCCTGGATCATCCCTTCGATGCCGCGCTCGCCGAACCCCCCGGGGACCAGGATCGCGTCGTACGCCGCCAGCCGTGCGATGGCCTCGGGGCAGTTCAGGCTCTCCGAGCCGATCCAATGGCAGTTGACCTTCAGGTCATGTGCGAGGCCGCCGTGCAGCAGGGCTTCCTTGAGGCTCTTGTAGGAGTCCACGTACTCGGTGTATTTGCCTACCAGCGCGATGTCCACCTCGTCGGCGGGCTTCTTCAGTCGCTCCACCATGGCTCGCCAGCGCGCGAGATCGCGCGGCGGGGCTTCCATGCGCAGGAGCCGGAGCACGATGTCGTCCACCTGCTGCTCGGCGAACAGCAGGGGCACCTCGTAGACCGATTCGACGTCGCGCGCGCTGATGACCGCATCCACATCCACGTCGCAGAACAGGGCGATCTTCTCGCGCACCTCTTGCGGCAGGGGCCGCTCGGTGCGGCACACCAGCATGTCCGGCTGGATGCCGATCGCGCGCAGCTCGCGCACGCTGTGTTGCGTCGGCTTGGTCTTGAGCTCGCCCGCCGCCGCGATCCACGGCACCAGCGTGACGTGAAGGAACAGCGTGTTGTCGCGCCCGTGCTCGCGTCGCATCTGGCGGATGGCTTCCAGGAAGGGCAGCGACTCGATGTCGCCCACCGTGCCCCCGATCTCGGTGATCACCACGTCCACCCCCTCGGCCACGCGGCGTATGGCGGCTTTGATTTCGTTGGTCACGTGCGGGATCACCTGCACGGTCTTGCCAAGATAGTCGCCCCGCCGCTCCTTGGTGATGATGCGCTCGTAGATGCGGCCCGAGGTGATGTTGTTGGCCTGCGTCAGGCGGGCGTGGGTGAAACGCTCGTAGTGCCCGAGGTCGAGATCCGTCTCGGCGCCGTCGTCGGTCACGAAGACCTCGCCGTGCTGGAACGGGCTCATGGTGCCGGGGTCCACGTTCAGGTAGGGATCGCACTTCTGGAGCGTGACCTTGAGCCCGCGGCTCTCCAGCAGGCAGCCGATCGAGGCTGCGGCGATCCCTTTGCCTAGAGAGGAAACCACGCCGCCGGTGACGAAGACGAACTTGGCCATCTCAGTCGCAGCCGCTCATCGCAGGCCGGCCTCCTGGAACCGGACGAGACGCTCGACCGCCGCCAGGTCCTCTGGCGTGTCCACTCCGCGCGATTCGTACCCGGTTTCGACCACGCGAATACGGTACCCGTTCTCCAGCGCCCGCAGCTGCTCCAGCTTCTCGGCCCTTTCGAGCGGCCCCACGGGAAGTTCGGAATAGCGCAGCAGGAAGTCGCGCCGGTAAACGTAAAGCCCCACGTGCTTGTAACAGGGCGCCTGCTCGGCCCCCTCGCGTACATACGGGATGCGCGAGCGGGAAAAGTAGATGGCGTTGCCAAAGCGGTCGGTCACCACCTTGACCACGTTCGGGTTGGTCAGTTCGGCCGGGTCCTCGATGAGCTTCTTCAACGTGCCCATCGGGATCTCTGGCGCTTCCAGCAGCCCCAGCACGGCCGCGTCAATGGCGTCCGGATCAATCAGGGGTTCGTCGCCCTGGATGTTCACCACCAGCTCGGAGGCGTCGCTGGAGGCCACCTCAGCAACCCGGTCGGTGCCCGAGGCGTGGTCGGCGCGCGTCATGCGGACCTGGGCGCCGAAAGCGCGGGCGGCCTCGGCGATCCGTTCGTCGTCGGTGGCGATCACCAGCCGACTCAGGTAACGGGCCCGCACGGCACGCTCGTAGACGTGCTGGATGAGAGGGCGACCGGCCAGCATGGCCAGGGCCTTGCCCGGAAAGCGCGAGGAGGCGTAACGGGCGGGAATCACTCCTAGGATTCGGGGACGCACGAACGATGATACCACGCGGGCCGCGTGGTATACTTGTGGTGGCAGGGGCGGAAGGCGGGGAGGACGAAGATGGCGGCGCGAGCCTCACGGGCCGGCGCGTGGCTGGGAACCATCCTTGCGCTGCTGGCCGGCTCCCTTTTCGGGGCCGAGGACACGCGAGGCTCCCAGCAGCCCAGGGTCACCATCCAACCGCGCTCGCGAGGCGCTGCCGAGGACGCCGGTCCACGGGGCGCCAACATTCGCGTGGATACGGAGCTGGTTCTCATCCCGGTCACGGTGACCGATCCCCTCAACCGGTTCGTCACGGGCCTCGAAAAGGAACACTTCCGGATTTTCGAGGACAAAGTGGAGCAGACCATAACCCATTTCGCCAGCGAGGATGCTCCCCTGTCGGTCGGCTTCGTGTTCGACGTCAGCGGCAGCATGGGCGCGAAACTGCGCAAGTCGCGCGAGGCGGTTGCCCAGTTCCTGAAGACTTCCAATCCCGAGGATGAGTTCTTCCTGGTGCAGTTCAGCGACCGGCCGGAGCTCGTCATTCCCTTCACGCACGAGGGCGAGGAGATCCAGAATCGGCTCACCTTCACCCAATCGAAAGGTCGCACCGCCCTGCTCGACGCCGTGTACCTCGCGCTGCACGAGATGAAGCGCGCCCGGAACCCGCGCAAGGCCCTGCTGCTGGTTTCCGACGGCGGTGACAACTCCAGCCGCTATACGCAGAGCGAGATCAAGAAGCTGGTCCGCGAGGCCGACGTCCAGATCTACGCCATCGGCATCTTCGAGCCGATCTATTCGCGCGGGCGCACCGCGGAGGAACTGGCCGGCCCCACCCTGTTGAGCGAGATTGCGGAGCACACGGGCGGCCGTCACTACCCGGTCGAGAACGTCAACGAGTTGCCCGACATCGCCGCCAAGATCGGCATCGAGCTCCGCAATCAGTACATCCTGGGCTATTCGCCCACCAACCGCCAGAAGGACGGAAAGTACCGCCGCGTTCAGGTCAAGCTGGTCCAGCCCAAGGGTCTGCCTCCGCTGCGGGCCTTCTGGCGCCTCGGCTACTATGCGCCGGTCGAATAGCCTGCTGGCCTTCGCGGTCCTCGGGGGCGTTCTCCTGCACGGTCAGGAGGGTGGCGTGGTCTTCCGCGCCGACACTCGCCTGGTGGTGCTGCACGCCAGCGTCGTGGACCGTAACGGCAAGCTGCTCACCAACCTGCCGCGCAACGCGTTCCGCGTCTACGAGGACAACGTCGAGCAGCAGATCAAGATCTTCCGCCGCGAGGACGTTCCCGTCTCCATGGGCCTGGTCATCGACAACAGCGGCAGCATGCGGGACAAGCGGCAGAAGGTCGAGGCAGCGGCGCTCCAGCTGGTCAAGGCCTCGAATCCCCAGGACGAGGTCTTCATCGTCAACTTCAACGACGACGCCTACCTCGACGTGGATTTCACTTCCGACATGCGCCTGATGGAGGAAGGTCTGGCGCGGATTGACTCCCGCGGCGGGACGGCCATGCGCGACGCCATCCTGCTCTCCCTCGAGCACCTGCGCGAGAAAGGCAAGCATGACAAGAAGGTCCTGTTCGTGGTCACCGATGGCAACGACAACGCCAGCGAGATCACGCTCGAAAAACTTGTGCAGCGGTTGCAGCAGACGGACGTGGTGGTCTACGCCATCGGCCTGCTCACCGAGGAGGACAAGCGGGAGGCGCGCCGCGCACGCCGGGCGCTCGACGCGATCACGCAGGCCACCGGCGGACTGGCTTTCTACCCGGAGTCGCTGGACGAGGTCAACAGGATCGCCCTCCAGGTGGCGCACGACATCCGCAACCAGTACATCATCGCGTACTCCCCCACCAACCAGGTTCTCGACGGCAGTTACCGGCAGATTCGGGTCACCGTGACCGGGCCCAACCGGCCCGTAGTTCGCACGCGGAGCGGATACTACGCCACTCCGGAACCTTCGAGGAGGCCCGCCGGCGGGGCCGCCCAGCCGGTCAAGCCCGCCTCCGCGCTGCGTCCCTGAGATGCTCGCTTTGCTGTGGCGGCTCGGCCGGGGCTATCGCTTGCGCCCGTGGCGCAGCCCTTACCTGCGCTGGCGCATCGAAACGTACTGGGGGATTCCCGCCGACGCTCTCGATCGCCGCTCTTTCTGGCGCTTTGTCTGGGGGCGGCGCCGCGACCTGCTCCGCTACCTGGGCTGGGCCGCGCGGATGCGACGCCTGAGCCGCGCCTGAGCAGTTCGCCCGCTCACTTCGGCGCGGCCACCTGGTTCAGGAAATTGCGAAACATCTCGACGGCGGGCAGCGCGGCCGGTTCCGACTGCCGCGGCCCAGCCGCCCACTCGAGGATGTGGGACAGCGCCATCCAGCGCGTTCCTCGATTGCCGCGACCGTCGTCGAAACAGAAGAGGATCTCGGACAACTTCACCGGCAGCGGGACCGTGCGCACGGTCTCGGGCTGTGGATCGGCGCAGTGAGCAGGGGGAGAGGTGACGAAATACTCGCGGCAGCGCATGGGCCGGTTCGGGTAGATGCTGCACGATTGGTCTTCGAGGAAAGGGCATGGCTCGCGCAGTGCGAAGTACTCCCTGCCGACCTGCCGGCGCTCGTCGGGATTGCGCAAGGCGTCCGTGTCCCGAAGCCTCTCCCACAGGCCAGCGGCTTCCAGCTTCAGGCGCAAACGGCGGAAACGCTCGAGCACTTCCGCACGCCGCATCGCCGGCATCTGCTCGATCAGCCGCGCCAGGCGCCGCGCTTCCGCTTCGCTCACGGGCACCAGTTGGGCGCAGCAGGCGCCGCACCCGGGAGCGCAGGAAACCTTGCAGCCCAGCTCCTCGGCCTGTGCGAGCACCGCGCTCAGGTAGGCATCCGCGAAGGCATACAGGACGGGAAGCAGCTCTTCCACGGTCACCGGCCCGGCCGGCAAGTTCACGCTGGCTTCCAGCGTGCGATTGCCCACCCGCAACCGGAAGCGCGCCTCGATCCGTCGCTGGCCCGCCTCCTCTGGCATCCCCGGCCGCCCGCTGTCACATCTCGTGGATCACTTCGAAGCCCAGCAGGCGCCCCATCTTCTCCAGCACGCCGACATGATCGCCGTAGAAGATCACCCGGTGCAGGCCCGCCTGGTAGGACTGGAGCCACTTCTCGGCGTCCTTGACCCGGGTGCGAATCTTGGTTCGGCAGCCGCGATCGCTGTCCTCGGCCGCCGTCACTTCCCCCGTCGAAACCAGCATCGTGCCGGGGTCACGGAATTCCGCGCAGGTGATCGTTTCGCCCGCCGGCATCAGCACCTGCATGACCACGCCGTCGTTGGTTTCCAGGTGACTGCGCAGGATGTAAGGGGATGCCGGCCCGTGGATGCCCTGCATGCGGGTGGCGGATACGCAATGGGCGTGGATGACCTCGTTGCGGCTGGTATCGAAAACCGGATCGGAAACGAAGCCCGGCATACCCGAGTACGAAGTCACCAGCAGTTGCGTCATGGTGGAACGCAAGTCCGCCTCGCAGACCCCGTACAGGCCCAGGTCGTTCAGTTTCGACCAGGCGATGCAGGGATAGGCGGGCATCTTCCGGGCCAGCAGGCCGCCGAAGCAGTCCACGGTCATGGCGTTGGCCTGCTCGCGGCGCAGGATCTCGCACACGCCGTGATAGTAACGCACGGCGTCCTCGATCTCCTGGGGCTTCGGCTCCACCACGCGCAGCGCTCCCGCCACCAGCTCGCGGGCCTCGCGACGAGCCCGTTCCCGATCGGCGGCGCGGAAGGCCTCGTGCAGATCGTCGTAGGTCAGGAACTTGATTGTCGTGCCATAGCGCTCGCTGAAACCGGCAGCGAGTTTCTCCAGGTTCTGCGGCCGCATCGAGACCACCAGCACCTTGCTCTTGCGCAGGTGCCGGATGGTGCGGAAGATCCCCATGTACGGGTCCAGATCCCCGTAGCTGGAGGAAGCGACCACGTCGAGCTTCGCACGGGTCTTGCGGCGCTGGGCGATGCTCGCCCAGTGATGGCCAGCGTAGGGCAGCGCCAGCACCAGCACCGGCAGCTTGACCGCCTCCAGCAACTCGCCGAGGGGACTGGGGAAGCTGACGTAGGTCACCAACACGGCGTCCGCGTCGCCGAGTTTCCTGGCCCAGGCTTCGACGTCCTCGCGCGTGCGCAGCAGTTCTCCGCCGACGAAGCGCACCCGCCCGCGGTGCTTTTGCTCGACTTCGGCGAGCCTTGCTTCCACCTCCTTGACTTCCTGCTGGACGTCCAACGTGGGCTTCGGCCAGTGCAGTTCCGTGCCCGAGAGATAGACCTTGTGGACCACCGCAGGCTCGGACCAAGGGCCCTCGACCTGCGGTCCCTCCGCTGCACGGAGTCTCAGAGCGAGGCAGCCCAGCGACAGGGCGAATTCACGACGGGTGAGGATTTCCGTCCGCATGACGCAGACGATTATACTCCCCGCGGGCTCCCGCATGCCCGTCCGCCAGTTCCGTTATAATCCTTGTTTTTCGGAAGCTCCCATGCCAATCAGGCCCAGCGACAAGGAAGAGGAATACTTCGCGCGCCAGCAAGCGGAGCTGAAACGCAGGCTGGCCGAGGAGGCGCGCCGGAAGCTGGAGGCTGAGGAGCGCGAGCGCGCCCGGCAACTGCACTACATGAAATGTCCCAAGTGCGGCATGGACCTCCAAGAAATCGGCTTCTCCGACGTGCGCGTGGACAAGTGCTTCAGTTGCGGCGGTCTCTGGTTGGACGAAGGCGAGCTGGATCGCATCCTGGACAAGGAGGCAGGTTTCCTGCGGCGGCTGCGGAGCATCTTCTCCTGAATTCAAGCGGGTTGACCGGGCGGATCGAAACCTTCGGGCAGCAGGAAGCCCCGCAGGATGAGATCGCGCAGTAGGGGAAGCGCCTGCGTGATCACTTTCCCGGGCGCCGCACCGAGTTCCACCGCCAGGTGGACCAGCAGATCCCGCAACTCGTGCCGGCCATCCATGCGCGCCAGCAGGTCCTTCAGGCGCAGATCCACGCGCCCTTCCCAGTACAGGCCGCGGCAGAGCCGGATGCGGCAGGATTCGGCCTGCCAGCGTCCCTGCCGCACTTGGGATTCCTCGATCAGGCGGGCGTCTTGCGACAGCCGCAAGCGTGCTGCCAGCAGCTCCTCGTCGCTGGTGGTTTCCAGGTAGTCGCTCAGGCGGAAGGCAAGCTCTACCCACTCGCCGGCGGAGGGCGGAACTTCGGTGCTGATCTCGTCGAAACGGGCCCAGTTCCTGGCGCTGCGCCGCCGCATCGCGATCAGGCCGTTCGAGACAGCCTCGACCTTTTCCTGCTCGAAGTACTCCATCCACTGGCGATAGAGGCGGTCGGCTTCGGTGGCGTCCGCCGGCTCGGTGTCGCGCAACCAGACGTAGGCGTAGAGCGGGGCTGGTTCGCGCGACAGCCGGAATGCCCAGACGTCGCAGCCGGATCCTTCGAACCACGAGGCGAGGCGTTGACGCCAGTCCTGTCCCGCGCGTTCCACCCAGTCCAGGATCATCTGGAAGAAGCCGCCCTCCTCGAGATGCTCCGGCGCCATCCGCGCCAGCCCCTGCACGAAACGCTCTGCCGGCTCGCCGCTGTCGCGGTAGTAGTATCGCAGGCTGGGCGAGACGGCGAAAGGCGGATTCACCGCGATGAGCTCAAACCTGCGGCCGCGCACGGGTTCGTAGCGGTCTCCTTGAAGGAAACAAATGTTTGCGAGATTGTTCAGACACGCGTTGAAACGCGCGAACTCCAGGGCCCTGGAGTTACGGTCGGTCGCCCAGACCTGCTCGGCGTGCGACGCGGCCAGCAGGGCTTGCACCCCGCAGCCGGTGCCCAAGTCGAGCGCGTTGCGCGCCGGTCGCCTTACGGTGAAGTTGGCCAGGGTCACGGTGCTCGGCGTGATCCCCATCACCTGGTCGGCGCGCCGCGCGATCTCCGGCCTCTGCGGCTGGTCGGTGGCCAGCAGCAGGCCGCGAAAGGGAGTTAGCCGCACCCGGGCGGACACGGCGTCGCCGCAACGCTGGACGAGGCCCCATCGCGCGCAGGCCTCAGCCAGCTCCGGTCCCAGCGCCGCTTCCGTCTCCTCACGCGTCACGCTGACCCCCAGCATGAAGAGCCGCACCAGCGTGTCCAGACGCTTGCCTTCGCGCGTGAGATACAGCAGATGGGGCAGGCGCCTCTCCAGCCGTTCGGCCGGAGTAGCCAATCCGAACGCCCGCGCCAAACCTTCTTCGTCGTAGCCCGCTTCCCGGCAGAGTTCCCGCAAACGGGCCAGCTCCGTGGGCGTCGCTTCGGCCAGTCGCAGTTCGCACACGGCGAGGCTACGATACTACCAAAGCGGCGTTGCTGCGTGACGGCAGCCGCAGGTGTTTCCCCGGCGCTGGCCTGCGGCGGCGGCGCGGCTTTTTCGTCGCCGGCGCGAACCGTGTTCGATCGGAAGGGGTCGCGCCCGCGGCTCCGCCCGGCGGGGACGGTCCGAGCAACGCACCGTTGGCGCGCGCCGCTTGCCGTGATCTTCGGTCACCGGTTCGGGCTGCCCTTGGTGCCTCCGTGAGCCGCGCTGCGACACCGAAGTCGGTTCGCGATGGTCTTAGGTTGGCTCGCTGGGGGCAGCCCGTGCCGGACCTGCCCGGCTCTGCGATCGTGACTTGAAACCCACTTGTCACGCTCTGGTAGCGACTGCGGACTTTCGGAAAGCCGTTGGGCCATTCGGGCGCTGGTTTGCCGGAAGAAGCGAAGCGGAGCGGCCTTGACGGATCCGTTTCGGCTGCGCTAGGATCGAATTGCGGGGTGGAGCAGCCTGGTAGCTCGTCGGGCTCATAACCCGAAGGTCGGTGGTTCAAATCCACCCCCCGCAACCAAACCTCACGAGATTCCCTGCCGCCCGCAAACCAGAGTTCACCGCTTCCCAGCGCCATTCCACGGGCCGTCTTTGGGATCGGAGGCGGGACCGCCCGCAAATTCGTTATACTGAAAGCGGGCTTGGCCACGAGCCCCTCGTCCTTATGCACCGAAGCCGCAACTACTGGCTGTTGATCCCGCTGGTTGTGGCGCTTTCCTCTGCGCTGGGCGGCATGCTGAGTCCCGCCGCGGGGGCGCCGGAAAACGCCGGTGAGGACGATATCCGGGCCGTCCTCCGGACGTTCACCTCGATTTACCGCACGGTCGAGCAGAACTACGCCACGCCGGTGGATCCCGATCGCGCCATTTACAAGGGCGCCATTCCCGGCATGTTGCGCACGCTGGATCCGCACTCCAGTTTCCTGGATCCGCGCGAGTTCCAGTTGATGCGGGAGGAGCAGCGGGGGCACTACTACGGCGTGGGCATGCAGATCGGGCCCGACCGTCACGGCCGCGCCGGCAAGACCATCGTGATTGCGCCGTTCACGGGCTCGCCCGCCTACCGCGCGGGCGTCCGTCCCGGCGACGTCATCCTCGCCGTGGATGATAAGCCGGTCGAAGGCCTTTCGCTCAACGAGATCGCCGACATGCTCAAGGGCCCGAAGGGGACGAAGGTCAAAGTCACGATCGGTCGCGAGGGCCACGAAGAGCCGCTGGTCTTCGAGATCATCCGGGACGAGATCCCCCGTCGCAGCGTCGAGGATGCCTTCTGGCTGCGTCCCGGAATCGCATATCTGGGCATCTCGCAGTTCAGCGAAACGACCAGCCGCGAAGTCGAGGAAAGCATGAGGCGGCTGGGCGAGTCCCAGATCAAGGGTCTCATTCTCGACCTGCGCTCCAATCCCGGCGGGTTGCTCAGCGAGGGCGTGGCTGTGGCGGACCGTTTCCTGCAAAAGGGGCAGGTCATCGTCTCCCACCGCGGACGGTCGTCGCCCGAGAAGCCTTACGTGGCGCGTCGCGGCGGAAATTACGCCTACCCCATCGTGGTCTTGGTGGACAGGGGCTCGGCCTCGGCCGCCGAGATCGTGGCTGGTGCTCTCCAGGATCACGACCGTGCCTGGATCCTGGGCGAGACGACGTTCGGCAAAGGCCTCGTGCAGACCGTGTACCCGCTGTCGGAGAACACGGGGCTTGCCCTTACCACCGCCAAGTACTATACGCCGAGCAACCGCTCCATCCAGCGCGAGTACGCGGGGCTCTCCTTCTTCGACTACTACTTCCGGAAGAAGGAAGACGTGAAGAACCCGCAGGACGTCAAGATGACCGACAGCGGCCGCACCGTTTACGGAGGTGGCGGCATCGTTCCGGACGAAAAGTTCGAGCCGCCCAAACTGAACCGCTTCCAGTCGGAGCTCTCCCGGCGGTACGCCTTTTTCAATTTTGCGGCGCGTTACCTGGGCACGCGCAAGGTGACGCTGCCCAGCAAGTGGGAGCCCGACGCCGAGGTCCTCAACGAGTTCCACCGCTATCTGCTCGACGAAGGCTTTCGCTTCACGGAGGCGGAGTTCGCCGAAGTGCACGACTGGATCAAGCTCCAGGTCAAACTGGCAATCTACTCCAGTGCCTTCAGTGTGGACGAGGCGCGCCGCCTGACCATCGAGACCGACCCCGCCGTGGCCCGGGCCATCGAATGCCTGCCCAAGGCGAAGGCCTTGCTCGAAAACGCGCGCCGCGTGGTGGCCCAGCGTACGGCGCGTCGCCAGGGAAATTGACAGGCGCGTCCACTCGCCCCCAGATCACCGTTCTCGACGCGGGGGGGCAGTATTGTCACTTGATCGCGCGGAAGGTGCGCGAAAGCGGCGTTTACGCTGACGTCCGTCCTGCTCCGACGCCCGCCTCCGCGCTCGCCGGCCGCCGTGGGCTGATCATCTCGGGCGGTCCCAGCAGCGTCTACGAGGCGGGGAGTCCCTCGGTGGATCCCGGAATCTTCGCTTTGGGCATCCCCGTGCTCGGCATTTGCTACGGCCACCAGTTGATGGCCCACCTGCTAGGCGGCGCAGTCCAACGCGGCGAGAAAGGCGAGTACGGGCTCGCCATTCTGGAACACCGCGAGCCGAACCCCCTGCTCGCCGGCTTGCCCGACCGCCATCAGGTCTGGATGAGCCACCGCGACACGGTTACCGCACTGCCGCCAGGATTCCGGCTGCTTGCCCGCACCGGGGATTGCCCTGTTGCGGCCATGGGCGATCCGGCTCGCCGACTCTACGGCGTGCAGTTTCATCCCGAAGTCGCGCACACCGTCCACGGCCGCAGGATCCTGGAAAACTTTCTTTTCGCGGTTTGCGCCTGTCATCGCGACTGGGATCTGCGAGGACGCCTCTCCGAGCTGGAGGCGCTCGTCCGCCGCGCGGCGGGCGATCGCAACGTGTTCTTTTTCGTCTCCGGCGGTGTGGATTCCGCCGTGGCCTTTACCCTGTGCCTGCGCTCGCTGGGACCGCAGCGCGTCCGCGGCTTCTATGTGGACACCGGCCTGATGCGGGAGGGCGAGACCGAGTTCGTGCGCGAGCTGTTCGAGCGGCTCGCGCCCGGCAGCGTTCGCATCGTGGAGGCTGCGCCGCGCTTTCTCGCCGCGCTGGCCGGCGTCTCCGACCCAGAACGCAAGCGCCGCATCATCGGTGACGAGTTCATCCGCATCCAGCAGGAGATCCTCGAGAGCGGCCACTTTCTGGAAGGCGACTGGATGCTGGGTCAGGGCACGATCTATCCCGACACCATCGAAAGCGGAGGCACGGGCCAAGCGGCGGTCATCAAAACCCACCACAACCGCGCGCCCGGCGTCCAGCGCCTGCTCGAAGCCGGCTGCGTCGTCGAGCCGCTGAGCTCCTTCTACAAGGACGAGGTGCGCGAGATCGGCCGCGAGCTGGGGCTTCCTGCGGAACTGCTGGAACGCCATCCTTTTCCCGGGCCTGGCTTGGCCATCCGCTGCCTATGCGCCGAGGCTGAAATCCCGATGGAGCGTGCGCCGGAGGGATGGCTGGCGCCGCTGCGCTCGGTCGGCGTGCAAGGCGACTCGCGCAGCTACCGCGCCGTGCTCGTTCTCGAAGAACGGCCGGCGCACGGCCTCGAGTTGCGCGCTGCCGAGCTGGTCAATCGCATGGCCGGCATCAATCGCGTCGTGGCGCGCGTCGCCGGCCACGCAGCCCTGGAGTCTGTGCGCGTCCGCCCCGCTTCGCTCACCCCGGAACGTCTCGCGCGGCTGCGGCGCGCGGACGCGCTGGTCCGCGAGATCTCGCACCGTTGCGGATTCGACCGGCAGGTTTGGCAGTTCCCTGTGGTCCTCGTCCCGCTGGGCGAGGCCGCGCGTCCGGATTCCGTCGTCCTGCGCCCGGTGGATTCGGTAGACGGCATGACCGCGCGCGCGGTCTTGATGGAACCTGCCCTGCTGGATGAAATGGCTACCGCCCTGCTCGCCGTCGAGGGGATATCGGCGGTTTTTTATGACCTAACGCACAAGCCGCCAGCCACCATCGAGTGGGAATGATCGCGCGTCACCTCCTGCGCGAAACCAGATCGCCGAAGGCCGCCAGAAGGTCGTACTTGTTCTCCCAGGTCGTGTACATGATCCCGCTCGCGCCCGGCGTCTGGTCGAGCGCTTCCAGCCAACCGCGCGGATTTTCGAGGTCGTCAGCGTCGTAGTAAGCCCCGGCCAGCGTGCGGAATCCGAGCCTTGAGAAGTGCGCCAGGCTTTCCCGCCGCCTCTCGTAATACCATGTGACGATGCCCAGCTCGCGGGGCACGTGCGCCCACGATCCGGTGTAATCGCCCTCCACCAGGTAGTAATTGGGACGTGCGTTATGGTTGGGATCCAGCATGTCGGACCACGCCCAAATCTGCGCCTCCGGGTTGGCCGCCCGCAGCATGCGGAACTGCCGGCTGATGCAGTCGCCCAGGATCTCGGCCATCGAAAGGCCCCGCCGCCGGCAGGCTTCGCATGAACCTCCCATCCGGACCTCGTCCATCGAAAGCAGGAAGTGGCGCAGCGGGCCCAGCGCCTGGCGGATTCGTTGCGCCTGCTCGGCCCAGATCTCGTAAACCTTGGGTTCGGACATGCAGATGGGGGTCTGGCTCTCGTGGATCGTCATGCCGTGGTAATAGTCCACGCGCAGACGTTCCCCCTCGCGGATGCGCCCTCCCGGCAGCAGCCGGATGGCGGGTCCGTCGTGGTCGAAACGGAAGTCCAGTTGCGGGTCGGCGATGGGTGCGTAGTCCCGGTTTTCTTCGTATTCGGTTCCGCTGGCCTCTCCCCGTACACGTACGGGCGTACCCGGGCGCCGCAAGACGTTGACCAGCGCGACCTCCTCGATTCGAAGCTCGTCCAGCCAGACCCGCCCGGCACGGGCGCCCCACACGCCCAGGTAAACGCGCACGCGGTCGCGATCCAGGCTGTTGAAGCCCCAGACCAAGCGTCGCCAGTCGCCGGAGGCGGGAACGCGGGGATTCCAAGGCGCAAGCTGGCGCCCGTCCGTGGCAAGCACGCGCACGCGGAAGGCGCCCGGCGGCTCCAGATTTTCCGTCTTTACCCAGAAGCTGATGCGATACTGCCGTCGCGGGCGCACTTGGATCTCCTGCATCAGCCGCACCTGGCCCTGGGCGGCGAGAGCGAAGTTCTCCAGCCGCAGGGAAGCGCGACCCGCCCGGTAGACCTGGGGATCTACGAACGTCAGCCGGCCGGGCCCGTCTTGGAGCGCGTAGCCGCTGAGCCGGTGGTCGTCGTAGGATTCCATGCCGCCGTTGACCAGCGTAGGAGGCGGATCGGGTTCGTGCCGCGCGGTTCCGCCGGAAGCCACGAACAACGCTTCGCGCACCGCGAGGCCTTCGGCAAGGTTGCGGTCGTGCGCCAGCACCGAGCCGCCGTAGCCCGCCGAGAACAGGATCGGGATCAGCTCGAGCCCCTTCTGCTCGAGAATGGCCTGCACCCGGCGCAAGCGCCGGAAATATTCGGGCGGTTGCAGGTCCAGCCGGTCCAGGCCGGCGGCCAGCACCATTCCGTTCAGTCCGTGGGCGGAGGCGATGGTGGCGATGCGCTCGATGTCGGCAACGTGCTGGTCGGTCCGCAGGCTGCGCGACACATAGACCCAGCGGTGCGGGTAAACCTTCTTTTCCGCGCGCTCGGCGGGCGCGCAGCCAGGCGCTGCGATCAGCAGCGCAACGAACAGGGCGTGTGGCACGGTCAACCTCCTTTGCGCGGCATGGGCGGCTGCGCACGGAGGAACTCCTCCACGTTGCCCTTGTCCACCAACGTGACTCCCGTGTCCACCACCATGGGGAAGGGCGCGAAGATGTTCCGCGCCCAGTCGCCCTCGAGCGAGGCGGGCTTGTGGTGGTGCAGGTCGTCGAGCACCTTGAGGCCGTAGAAGGCCATGGTGTAGGGCTTCTGCGCCACCGTGGCTGCGATCATGCCCTTGCGGATCCACTCGAGGGTCATCTCCTGCGTATCCATGGCTACGACGAGCTTGCCGCCGATGCGGTTGCGGTCGAGCACGTCCGCCACCTCGGCGCAGGCGATGGCTTCCAGACAGGCGAAAGCGTCGGGCAGGTCCTTGCCCGCCACGATCTCCTTGGTGCGGTCGAAGGCCACGCGGGGATCGCCTCGCACATCCACGATCTCGCGGATGCGGATCTGCGGGTGTTCCGCGAGGACCGCCTGGTAGCCGCGCAGTCGCTCCTTTAGGTTCTCCTGGCCGCTGATCGTGTAGATGACCACCGAGCCTTTCCCTTTGAGTCCGCGCGCCACCACCTGGGCGCCCATGACGCCGGCCTGGTAGTTGTTCGTGCCCACGAACAGCAGCCGCCGGCTGGCCGGCGCGTCGGAATCCATGGTGATGACCGGGATGCCCTGTGCGATGGCGGCGTTGATCTCGGGCGTCATCAGTTCCGGATCGGCTGGCGAAACCATGATGCCCGCCGGTTTCCGTGCCACCACGCGTCGGAACTCATCCCGCTGCGCCGGTGGGTCGTAGGTGTCCGGCCCCACCATTTCCGCCAGCACGCCGAGCTGGCGTGCGGCTGCAACCAGCCCCGCGTTCGCTGTTTGCCAGTAAGGCAGCTTGATGTTGGTCGCCACCAGCCAATACTTTTCGTCGGCGGCGTGCGGACGTCCGCCGCAGTTGAGCAGCGGCAGCGCGATCAACAGGGGCGCCGCGCAGCGCGCCAACGCCGACCAAGCTGACCCTGGAACTTCGCGATCCTTGCTGACCATCTGAACCGCTCCATCTCGCCGCAGGAATGCGGCCAACCTTAGGCAGTATAGGCCACGCGGCTGCCGGCTGGTGCAGCGGACCGGCGACGGCGTGTAGACTGGAAGCGTGGGGGCGCTCCGAATCGCTGCGCTGGGGCTGGTCTCGGGCGCATCCCTGCTGGCCGCCGTCGAGACGGCCCGGCAGGCTCTGTCCGCCGGGCTGGATCCCGCCGAATGCTACCGGGTGCGCGAACTCCATTTCGCCCGCGAGGACCTGCGTTTCTATTTCACCGACGGCTATCTGATCTTGGGCAAGCCGGTCCGCGGCCGGCGCGTCAGCGCGGTTTTCTCCGCCGAGACCGAGGGCGGCGACGGGGAAGTGGTCCTGTTTCCGCCGACCATTGCCGAGCGCCGCTCGCTGGCCTTTTTCGCCGGCGCCCCCAACCTCACCGAACGATTCCGCTCCGCCGTGCTCATCTTCACCGACGACACCGCCACGGTGCTGGCGCGGCAAATGCGCGCTCGAGGGGAGCCGGTGCGCGTGGAGGAAATGGGCCTGTTGATGAGCCAGCAGTGGGATCCCGTGGTGCGCAACTTCCTTGAGAGTTTTCAGATCCGCCTGGTGGCGGACCTGCTGGCCGGGCGCAGCGAGGCCGACGGCTTCTTCTACGCGGCGCTGGCTGGCCGCACGCTCGGGAATTTCGACTGCTACTACGATCCGCGCGCCCGCGAGCAGATCGCGGTGGGACAGGTGGTGTTCCGCGAGAACCGCACATTCTTCGATTACTGGACCAGTTTCACGGCGCGCTCTTTTCGCCGCCGTCCGCCCGAGGAGCGTGCGCCGGAGTTCACCATCAGCTCGTACCGCATCCACGCCACGATCGAACCGGATCTGCGTGTGCGCGTCGTCACGCGCGCCAGGCTCACGCCGCAGGCCGCCGCTCCCGTTCTCCTTTTCCAGATTTCGCCGCAAATGGTGGTGCGGCAGGTGCGTATCCAGAATGAGCCGGCCGAGGTGCTACAGCCGGACTCGCTGCGGGTCAACCTGTTGCGGGGCGACGGCAACGCGTCGTTTTTGGTCGTGCCCGCCCAGCCCCTGGAGGCCCGGCGGGAGTACGAGATCGAATTCCACCACGATGGCGCCGTAATTTCCGAGGCAGGGCAGCGCGTCTATTACGTCGGCGCGCGCGGCTCCTGGTACCCCAACGCGGGGCTGCACTTTGCGCGTTACCACCTGCTATTCCGCTACCCCAAGGAGCTGAACCTGGTAGCCACCGGCGAGCTGGTCGAGGAGCTGGAGGACGGTCCGTGGCGTGTCACCGAACGGCGCGTGGACGCGCCCGTCCGCCTGGCGGCGTTCAACCTCGGCGAGTACCTGCGGGAACGCGTCTCGCGCGGCGGCTTCACCGTCGAGGTTTACGCCAACCGGCGCCTGGAACGCGCGCTCGAGCCGCCGCAGCGCGTGCTGATCGTGCCCCCTCCGCAGCCCCCGTGGAGCCGCACCGCGCGCCAGCCCCCCAACGCCGTGGCCGTGGCCATCGAACCGCCCAGGCCTGATCCCACTGCCAGGCTCCAGCCTGTCGCGTCCGAGATCGCGGCCGCCCTGGAGTTCATGTCCCGCCATTTCGGGCCGCCGCCACTGCGCACGCTCACGGTCTCGCCCATCCCCGGGGCTTTCGGGCAGGGTTTTCCCGGCCTGATCTATCTTTCCACGCTCGCCTACCTGGATCCCGCACAGCGGCCGGCCGCGGCGCGCGACGAGTACCAGCAGCTTTTCTTCTCAGAGATCCTGCACGCCCACGAAACCGCGCATCAGTGGTGGGGCAACACGGTCACGACAGCCCACTACCAGGACGAATGGCTCATGGAGGCCCTGGCCAACTACTCCGCGTTGCTCTGGCTTGAGCAGCGCAAGGGACCGCGCGCCCTAGAGTCCGTGCTGGCAGAGTATCGCCGCCGCCTGCTCGCGAAGACGGGCGAGGGCTTGGAAATCGAGTCCATCGGCCCGCTGGTCTGGGGGAGGCGCTTGCGCGTTTCGCAGGCGCCGGGGGCTTGGCAGACCATCATCTACGACAAGGGCAGTTGGGTCATGCACATGCTCCGCAGGCGCCTGGGCGACGAACGCTTCCTCGCCATGCTCGGGCAGCTCCGCCGCCGCTATCAGCACCGGCCGGTGACCACCGAGCAGTTCCGGCGCCTGGCGGCGGAATTCCTGCCTGCCGGCTGGCACGATCCGCAACTGGAGAACTTCTTCGAACAGTGGGTCTATTCCACCGGTGTGGCTTCGCTCAAGCTTGAGCATTCGGTCCAGGGCAGACCGCCTGCTGTCACCGTACGGGGCAAGGTGATCCAGTCCGGCGTGAGCGACGACTTCTCGACGGAAGTGCCCATCGAGATCCATTTCGCCAAAGGCAGGCCGATCCGCCGCTGGGTTCGCACCGGGGCCGAACCGGAAACCTTCGTCCTCAAGCTGCGCGAGCGCCCCACGCGGGTCGTGCTCGATCCCGATCAGGCTGTACTCAAGCGCTGAAACTCCCGCTTTCCATGCGCAGCCGGGCGGCGCCGACCCTGAAGGGGGCGAACCGGCGCACGACGGCCGCCGTGCGGTTCGCCGCCGCCATCGCAACCCTCGCGCTGCTCAAGCCAGGGCGCGCAGGATCGCGTCCGTCAGTTCGGATGTAGCGAGCCTGCCGCCCAGATCCGGCGTGCGCAGGGCGGGATCGCTCAGCGTTACGCGAACGGCGTTTCCAATGGCGCGCGCCCCCGGCTCGTCCCCCAGCCACTCGAGCATCATCGCAGCCGAGAGGATGGCCGCGACCGGATTCGCTATCCCCCGTCCCGCGATGTCGGGCGCAGAGCCGTGCGCCGGCTGGAAAACGGCGTAGCGGTCGCCGAGGTCGGCTGAGGGCGCCATTCCCATGCCGCCCACCAGCCCAGCCGCCAAGTCTGAGAGGATGTCGCCGAACATGTTCTCGGTCACGATCACATCGAACCGCTCGGGCTGGCGTACCAGCCACAGCGCAGCCGCGTCCACGTACAGACACTCGACCTGCACCTCCGGGAACTCGCTGGCGATCTCGAAAAAGATTCTCCGGAAAAAGGCCATCGAAGGTAGCACGTTGGCCTTGTCCACCAAGGTCAGCCGTTTCCTGCGCCGCAGGGCTTGGCGGAATGCCGCGCGAAGCACACGTTCGGATCCGGCACGCGTGATGCGCAGCGTATCCTCCACGCACCCGGAGGCCGGATCGGCCGGGCGCAGGCGTCCGGCGAACAGCCCCTCGGTGCTTTCCCGCACGAGCAGCAAGTCAATGCTCCCCGCGCCCCGGTCCCGGAGCGGCGAATCCAGGGGATGGTACAGGTAGACGGGCCGCAGACCACAGTACAGGTCGAGACGCTCGCGCAGGTCCAGTTGCGGGGTCATCTCCAGACCGTTGGGCCAGCGCACGTTCGGCAACCCCATCGCTCCCAGCAGGATCGCGTCGAACTCCCGCAACCGCTCGAAAACGGCGGGCGGCAGGGGGTTGCCGCTGCGCAGGTACTCCCCGGCGCCCGCCGAGAATTCCTCGTACAGCAGAGAGGGCGCCACGGCGCGGAGCACGCGCACGGCCTCCCGGATGACCTCCGGGCCGATGCCGTCCCCGGGCAACAAGGCGATGCGGCGGGATTTCATTCGCCGGTCATCTCCTTCAGCAGGGCGAAGAACTGACGCTTGCGTTCCGTGTTGATGCCCCAGTTGACGGGAGGACACTGGTAGCCATCGCGGTAGTTGCTCTGACCGGGATCGAAGTATCCCCAGGAGGCATACTCCGAGACCGCCGCGATCATGTTGTTGTACGGTTTGTCGAAATCGTAGTGATCGTCCTCGTTGAAGAGGATTGGCATCGGCCGGTATCCCTGCACCTTGCGCGCTTGGCGAACCATTTCGGCGATGCGCCGCGGATCGCCGACGCCGTTGCCGTGCATGAGCAGGAAGTCCGAAACTGCGACCACGTTCGACCCGGGAATCGTGCCGCCCCCGTAGCTGGTTCCCACCAGAAGCCGGCGCCCGCCCACGCGGATGCTTTTGGCCAGCTCGATCAGCTCGTGAACGCGTCCGGGTTGCAGGATGGCATGGTCGTAGCGGACGTTGCACTCGTTGTTGACCTCGAGCAGAACGTTGCGGTAGCCCTTTTCCAGGATCCAGCGAACTGCGTTCTCGAGCCCCCGTCGCACGGCGTTCTCGTCGCGGAGCCGTTCGTCCTGCCCGAAGTAAAAGACCCCGACGATGGGAGCCATGCCCAGCTCGTCTGCCCGATCCAGGATGCGCTCGAGACGGTTCATGTAGTCCGGCCGCAGCGAGCCGTCGGCCTCGATCGCGCTGTTGTGCCAGGGTTGCTGTTTCGAGTAACCCTCCGGGCTGCCCCCTTGCAGGTTGATGGTGAAACTCAGCAGGCCGTGGCTGCGCCACTGCGGCATGGCGGCGATGAACTCCCGCGTGTTGCGTTCCGGGTCCCACACGCCCGTATCGGGGTAAGCCCATCTGGCGCGCGTCTCCGGATTTCGATCGTCGAAGATCCCTTGCACGAGGCGGGCATTCATCAGCAGTCCCTGGATCTTCAGTCCCCTGTAGGAGCGCCCGGCATACGTGGGCTTGCCATTGATGAGGAACTGCTCGCCTTCGATCGAGATCTCCGTTCGCCGTGCGGCGGCCCCGAGCGAAACGGGAACTGCCGGGGCGAGTCCCAGAAAGGTTCTCCGTTTCACGACCCGCTGTCCTCCCCATCCACGGTAACAACTTCCATGCTGCCGCTCTCGGGTCAGGCTCTGGGGAGGCTCGCGCCACAGCCTGCCGTCTCCGTCGCCGGTGCGGGCTCCGAGTGAGCAACGCTGAGGTTGCCCAGCGTGGGCAACCGTCCGGAGCGCAGCCCTTTGTGCCGGACTCCGACCGGTCCGCCTGCGGCCTGCCGCATGCTATGCTGGATACTGCATTCCCTGCCGCAGGAACCAGCCTTGAAAATCGGCTTCGTCAGTCTGGGCTGTCCCAAGAACCTCGTGGACAGCGAAATCATGATGGGACGTCTGGTGGAGCGCGGCCACCAGATCGTCTCCGACGCCGGCCAGGCGGAAGTGCTCGTGATCAACACCTGCGCTTTCATCCAACCGGCCTGCCAGGAATCCGTCAACGCCATCCTCGAAATGGCGGAACACAAGCGCAGCGGGAGCGCGAAGCGCCTGATCGTAACCGGCTGCCTGGTGGAACGCTACCGCGACGAAATCCGGCGCGAAATACCGGAAGTGGACGCGGTGCTCGACACCGACCAGATCGGGCAGATCGTCGCGGCCTGCGAGGGACGGCAGATGGATGCCTCCCGCGCGCCTTACCTTTACGACGAGCGCGCGCCGCGCCTGCTGGCCACTCCCGGGCACTACGCTTACGTGAAGATCGCCGAGGGCTGCGATCACACCTGCTCGTTCTGCATCATCCCGCAGTTGCGCGGTCGCTTCCGGAGCCGGCAGCCGGACTCGGTAGTGGCGGAGGTCGCCTCCTTGCTGGCGCGCGGCGTGCGGGAAATCGTTCTGGTGGCGCAGGACTCCACGAGCTACGGGGAGGACCTCGGCCTGCGGGACGGCCTGGCCCATCTGCTGGAGCGCCTGGCGCGCCTGCCCGCCGCGTGCGAGTACTGGGTGCGTTTCCTTTACGCCTATCCGAACCGCGTGACGCAGCGCCTGCTCGACGCCATGGCCGCGCACCCGCGCATCGCACCGTACTTGGACATGCCCCTCCAGCACGCCAGCGCGGCCGTCCTCAGGCGGATGCGTCGGGGCGGCGGCGCGGAGCGCTTCCTGCGCCTGATCGAGCGGGTGCGCCGCACTGTGCCGGGCGTGGCGTTGCGCAGCACGTTCATCGTGGGCTTCCCCGGGGAGAGCGAACGGGATTTCGAAGAGTTGTGCCAGTTTCTGGAGGCCGCCCGCTTCCAGCATGCGGGCGTTTTCGGCTACTCGGACGAAGAAACCGCCCCCAGTTTCCGTTTACCGGACAAGGTGGATCGGCGCACAATCTACCACCGCAAACGGCGACTCATGGCGATCCAGCGGAGGATCTCGCGGGCGTGGAACCGCAGTCTGGTGGGCCGGGAGCTGCCTGTGCTGGTCGAGGGCCCTTCCCCCGAGACCGAGTGGTTGTGGCAGGGGAGATTGGCGACCCAGGCGCCGGAAATTGACGGTGTGTGCCTCATCAACGACGTCAAAGGACCGCCGCCCGCCCGGGGCCAGATCCGCCCGCTGCGCATCACCCGCGCTCACGATTACGACCTGGTGGGCACGCTGCTGGAGCCCGCGAGCGACCCACAGGCGGACCGGCCGACCCGATCGCCCGTGCTCCCATGCCTGGCACGATGAAATGTCCCATCTGCAAGAAGCCGGTGGCCTTCGGTGAACCGTACATGCCCTTCTGTAGCGAGCGTTGCAAGCTGGTTGACCTCGGCAATTGGTTGGACGAGCGCTACGTGATCTCGACCCCGCTGGCTCCCGACGAGGTCATCGAGCGGGGCGGAGGCGAAGGCGATGGAACCGAGAACGGATCCGCCTGAAGCTCCGCCGTTGGCGCGGTGGCTGGCGAGCTGGTTCGGATGCGGCTACGCGCCCAAGGCACCGGGGACGGCCGGATCGGCGGTCGCCATCCTGCTGGCGTGGTTGCTGGTGCGCTACGCTGGCTGGCAACCGTGGCATTTCGCAGTGCTCGCCGCTGTGGGTCTGGCCCCGGCGGCATGGGCGGCGAGCCGGGTCGCGGAAGCGGCGCGCGAGCGGGATCCGCACCGGGTAGTCGCTGACGAAGTGCTGGGACAGTGGGTCGCCCTGGCAGGCGCGGTGCGGCTCGAAGGAGGCGTCTGGCCGGCGGCCTTCCTGCTGTTCCGGATTTTTGATATCGTCAAACCAGTGCCCATCAAGAAAGTCGAGAGCCTGCCGCAGGGGCTTGGCATCGTGGCCGACGACATCGTTGCCGGCCTCTATGCGGCGCTTGTCTTGCGACTGGCAGGATGTTTCAATTTCTATTGACAATGGCATCGAGGAAGAGCACGGAGGGCAAGCCCCTGATCACCGAGGTGGTTCCTTCGGCGGCGATCGCCGGTGGGGAACTGCATATCCGTGGGAGGAATCTGGCCCGCGCCGAGCAGCGGCCCCACGTGCGTTTCGGCGACGTGTCGGCGCCGGTCATCATCGGCTCGGAGTCGTTCATCATCGCGCGCGTGCCGGAGAACGCTGCGGTGGGCGAACTGGTGGTGGAGAACGGGGAGGCGGCAAGCGCCCCGTGGACCTGTGAGATCGGCATCCAGATCGCCGACGGCGTGCACCCGGTCGCCAACCCCGTCGTGGACCGGGCTGGTAACATCTACACCACCTTCAGCGGCTCCCGCGGTCAGAAAACGCCGGTCTCGGTCTACAAGCTCGACCTGAACTACCGTCTCAAGCCCTTCCTATCCGATCTGATGAACGCCACCGGCCTGGCCATGGACCGTGACGGACTGCTTTACATCTCGAGCCGCTACGACGGCATGGTCTACCAGGCCACCGAGTCCGGCAATATGTCCGTGTATGTCGAGGGCATGGGAGTGGCGACAGGGCTCGCTTTCGACGAAGAGGGCAGCCTCTACGTGGGCGACCGGCAAGGCACGATCTTCAAGATCAGCCCCACGCGACAGATCTATGTCTTCGCCACTCTGGAGCCTTCGATCTCGGCGTACCACCTGGCCTTCGGGCCGGACCGCTATCTCTACGTCACCGGACCTACCACTTCCAGCTTCGATTGCGTGTACCGGATTTCTCCCGCTGGCGATGTGGAAGTGTTCTACCGCGGCCTGGGTCGCCCACAAGGCCTTGCGTTCGATGCCGAAGGTCGCCTCTACGTCGCCGCCTCCATCGGAGGCCGCAAAGGGGTGGTACGTATCACGCCGGACCGCAAGGCGGAGCTCTTTCTGTCCGGTCCCAACATCGTCGGCTTGGCCTTCACGCCTTCCCGATCGCTGATCCTCGCCACCAACAGCGCACTGTACCGCGTGGACGTAGGCATCAGGGGCAAGCCGCTCTTTTGAGCGATGGACGCCGAGATCATCGCCGTAGGCTCGGAGCTGCTCACACCCGAGCGCCTGGATACCAATTCCCTGTGGCTGACTGCCCAGCTCAACGAGCTGGGCATCGAAGTCGTGGCCAAGATGGTCGTCGGCGACGATCGCGCAAGGCTGGCGGCTGCGGTGCGCGCGGTGTGGGAGCGCTCGCCGCTGCTGGTCGTCACAGGCGGACTCGGCCCAACCGAGGATGACGTCACGCGCGAGGCCGTTGCCCAGGCGCTCGGGCGGCAACTGGTCTTCCATCCCGAGATCCTGGCGGTCATCGAGGAGCGTTTCCACCGCGCGGGCCGCGTCATGGCCGGGATCAACCGCCGCCAGGCGTACCTGATCGAGGGTGCCGAGGCGCTGCCCAACCGCGTGGGAACGGCTCCCGGCCAGTGGATCCGCGAGGCAGACCGCGCCGTGCTTTTGCTGCCCGGGCCTCCCGGCGAGTTGAAGCCCATGTTCAGCGAATCCGCGTTGCCCCGGCTGCGCGCGATCGCGCCGCCCCTGGTCATCCGCACCTTGAGCTTCCGCGTGGCCGGCATCGCGGAGTCCGATCTCGACGACCGCATCTCGCCCGTTTACAAGCGATACGCAGGGGTGGCCACCACGGTGCTCGCCGCTCCGGGCGATATCCAGATCCATCTGCGGGCGCGGTGCGAAGACGAGGCCAGGGCCGAGGCCCTGGTCGGGGAGATCGGTCGGCAGATCCAAACTATCCTGGGCGATCGGATCTATTCGAACTCCGATCCCATGGAGGTCGTCATCGGAAAGCTGCTGGCCGCCCGCAGCGCAACGCTGGCCGTTGCCGAAAGTTGCACGGGCGGCCTGCTCGCGCAACGCATCACGTCCGTCCCAGGGAGCTCGGCCTACTTCCTGGGCGGCTTGCTCGTCTACCATGACGCGATGAAGACCGGGCTCGCGGGCGTGTCCCCAGACTTGGTGCGCGAGCACGGCGCGGTGAGCGAAGCCGTGGCGCGCGCGCTGGCCGAAGGAACGCGCGCGCGGACTTCGGCTACGTATGCGCTCGCGGTCACCGGCGTGGCCGGACCATCGGGCGGCACCGATTCCGCGCCGGTGGGCACGGTTTTCATTGGGCTGGCGGGTCCCGAAGGAGTGGTGGTACGGAGGTTCCGCTTCTTGGGCGATCGCGAACGCGTGCGTGCCTTCGCCGCGCAGACCGCGATGGACATGCTGCGCCGCCGGCTGTTAGGCTTGCCGGAGGTCCCGGGGGTGGCGCCGGCCTGAGCCAGCCTGTAGAACGCTCCCCAGCCTGCTTCGTCCTCCCCTCCTTGCCGTTGCACTCGACGGTCCGTGCGCACGCAGAACGCCGTGAACGCGCCTTGCAGCCCGGCGTACTCGGCTCCGTTCCTTCCGCCCGGCGCTGTTGCCGCGAGGTTGCCGGGCCCAGGCAGTGCGCGGTAGCGACTGGGTGGGCGAGACCAGCGAGCGGGCTGCCGGTTCGCTTCCGGGGCCGTCTTGCGGGTCGGCGAGCGGGCCATCCCGCAGGCGTCCCCCGTCTTGCAGTTCGCCGCGCCACCGCGAGCGGGGGCCCGGGTCGAACCGTCGCGTCCGTCCCCGCGCATCGAACTTACAAGCTGCCGCCTGCGGGCGAGGGGGTGGCCCCGGCCCCATGGCGGCAAGCGCGGGAGGCTAGGCCCGCGGGCAGCCCCGCAGGAATCGCGGCGAATCTCCTCAGCCCAGGAAGTCGAACAAGCTGCCGGGTCGCAAGTTGGCGCGAGCCGCCAGCGCCGCCTGCTGGTGGGTCGTGGCCTTGCTGAGCGCGAGCGCCACTTCCACCAGATCGGCATCGCGCAACACGCTCAACAGGTTCTGTTCCCGCACCTCGATGCGCGTCGCGAAGGCCGTGGCCTCTTCGATCTTGTTCTGGACTGCGCCGTAGAAGCCGAGTTGCACGTTCAAGTGGGCGTGGGCCTTGCGCAGCGAGGAGATGGCCTGCTCGATCGCGGCTGTCTGTGCGGCGAACTGTTCCCGGTAGCCGGGGGCGCCCGGCGGGTCCGTGGGGCCATTCTCCAGCGCCAGCCGCAAGGCATTCAAAGCGGCGAAGGCACTGGCCTCGGGGTCGTCGAAGATCTCGGCGCCGCTGCGCGCCACGCGGAACCGCGTGCCGGCAGGATGCATCACCTCCCGCGTCGAAGCCGCTCCCTGGTACGGGCTGACTCCGTTGGGTGCGTCCAAGTCGAGCCTGTAAGGCGCGGTCTGGTCCTGGTCGCCGCTGAAGAGGTACCGTCCTTCGGCCTGCGTGGCCGCCAAGGCGACCATCTGCTCGAGCAGCGCCCGCACTTCGGCGCCCAGCATCTGGCGCGTGGTCGGAGTCTGCGTGGCGTTGGCGCCCTGCACCCCCAACTGCAAGGCGCGTTCGAGCACTTTCGCAGCCGACTGGAGCGCCTTCTCGGCCGTGTCCACTTCCGCTTTGACGCGGCCGAGATTCAGCCGGACCTGCACGGTCAGCTCCAGGCGGGCTTGCCCCGCGAGGATTTCGCCCACCTGATCCGGCGCGTCCGACGCGCT
>JANXAE010000007.1:0-6952 GCA_025062235.1 Bryobacteraceae bacterium | reverse complement strand
CCGTTGCAGGCGGTCAATGCGTTGTTGGAGCCGCTCCAGATCCGCCAGGAACCGCTCGCCCAGATTGTCAATTCCGCGGATCATCCTGCTTGCCTCATCGCACCATCCCGATGACCGTCTCCAGCAGCTCGTCCAAGGCGCGGATCACCCGGGCCGCGGCTTCGTAGGCCCGCTGGAACCGCACCAGGTTCACAGCCTCTTCGTCCAGCGAGACCGCCTGCGCCCGTTCGCGCAGCCACTGCGTCTGGAGCAGCATCTGTTTCTGCTGATCCGTCGCCTCGCGCGCGTCCTCGAGCGCGCTGCCCACCCGCCGTGCAATCCAGCCGTAGTAGCCGATGAAGCTGAAGCCCTCGATCTGCGCGGATTCGGCGAGCGCCGCCAGGGCCAACGCGTTGCCGTTGCCGCCCGGAGCGTCGGGCGTAGCGGCCGCCAGTTGCTCTGGCCCAATGGAGGTCACGCGCAGCGTGGCCGCCGCCAGCCCGGGGGAATCGTAGGCGAACAGGGGCGCCCCAGGTTGCCCGTTGAGGTCGAGCCCGCCGGCCAGCGTCCCGTTGATGCGGTCCGCAATTCCTGCTGCAAGCCGGTCGAGGCTGGCGCTGATCGAGGGCAGGAAGCGGTTGCGAAACTCCAGTTGCGCGCCGAGCCGGCCCTGCGTCACCTGCGCGGTGATGTCACGTCCGGCGAAATCGAGGATGCGGGCTTCCGAGGCGGAGACGTCGGCCGCGATTTCGAACTGTTGCTCGCCCACCAGCAGGGGCGTCTGCCCGCCCAGCAGGATCGTCACCGAGCCGTCCTGCTGGCGGATCGCCGTGAAATCGGCCACCTGCGCCAGCTCTTCGAGCAGCGCATGGAGCCGTGCGTCGAGCGAGGGGTCTTCCAGGTTCCGGATGTCCTGCCGGTAGAGCACGTTCAGCTCGCGGATCTGGCCAACCATGCGGTTGACTTGCGCTGCCTGGTGCTGGATCTGGCTCGATGTGCGATGGAGGATCTGGGCCAGGGCGGAAGCGGTTTCCCGGAAGCGGTCCGCCAGTTGCTGCGCGCGTTCGAGGATCGCCTGGCGGGAGACCATGTCGTTGGGTGACACGGTCCACGCCGAGAACGCTTGGAAAAGTGCGGTGATGGCTTTGGGGATGCCCATCTGGCCGGAGACGTCGAACAGCCCTTCAATCCGGCTCAACTGCGCAGCCGTCTCCTCGGCCCTCGCCCACGCCCACTGGCGAGCGCGTACGGCCTGCTCGGCGTACTGCTGGCGTGCGCTTTCGATGCGCTCGGCGCGCACCCCGCCTGGAAAGCCGATCTCCGGCTGGAAAGGAAGGGCCTCCAGGTAGAGCCGCTGCTTTGCGAAGCCCGGGGTGAGGGCGTTCGCCACGTTGTTCTGCACAACCGTGAGGGCCTTCTCGAAGGCGCTGAGTGCGCCTGCTGTCGTACCCAGCGAGGAAAGGAAGCCGGCCATCGTTCGTCCTCAACCTTCCACGATCAAGCTGGCCGGCGTCTCCAGAGGCGCCGGTTCGCCCTGCGGCGTGTATCCCGCGGTCATGACGCTCAACAGGCGGGCCCAGCCCAACCGCAGGGCAGCGGCGTTCTCGAGCAGGACGGCGGCCCGCCGCGTCTGGCGCCGCAGTTCCCGCAGCAGGCGCAGTTCGGCGCCCCCCAGGCCCGGGAGCGCGTCGCCAGCTGCGCCGAGTCGTTGGCGCAGGCAGCTCTCCACGGACTCGAGCTCGCGTGCCACCTGCTCGATTGCCTCGGGCGTCGGCTCCAGCATTCGGCGGCTCGCCTGCTCCAGGCGCGACACCAGTTCTTTGGCCGAGGGCGGCTCCGTGCTCATCGCTACCTCTCGAGCCCTTCGTGGATGATGCGGCGCGCCAACTCGAGCGGATCCACTTGGTAACGGCCGCTGCGAACTTCCAGCGTCAGACGTTCGATGCGTGCCGTGCGTTCCGGCGGCTCCACACGGGCTCGGTCGAGCAAGCGCACGGACAGTTCCGAG
Source organism: Bryobacteraceae bacterium (assembly GCA_025062235.1). Classification (GTDB taxonomy): domain Bacteria; phylum Acidobacteriota; class Terriglobia; order Bryobacterales; family Bryobacteraceae; genus DTHT01. The sequence continues at coordinate 4,965 of JANXAE010000007.1, read as the reverse complement.
AGTCCCACGCTGTCGGTCGTCGTCTGTCTGTGTTGGCGCTCAGCTTCCGTGCGTGCGGGCCCTACGGCGCCGGTCTGCCCGGTCTGCTGTAGCTGCGAAGCACCCGTGCTCGGCAGGTACGCGTCGTGGATTTTCAAAGCCTTGCTCCTGGGGGCTCCCACGCCCCCACCTTCTTATCGGCCATTCGTTGGACGCCCTTTAACCGCCGGCCGCCCTCCGCATGGCGGCTGCGCCGCAGGCGGCCTTGGGTATGCTCAGCCGCCCTGACCGGTTTCGGCCGCACGCTCGACTCGTACTTTGCGTCCTCTCAGCCCGCCGAGCACCTCGGGGTTCAGGACCCTGCCCACGACCGTGACCGGGCTGGCCGCGCGGCACTCATTGCCTTGGCTGGCCGGCGTCGGTCCCCAGAACACGCACAGGCAGGAACCGGCCGGCCAGTAGGCCACCGTGCCGGGTTCCACCACTTCCACGTCCTCCGCGGTCGGGCGCAGCTTGACGGGGACGGGAAAGTAGAACTCGCTGCCCCAGTAATTCCCAGTGCTCTCGATGGGCAGGGCCTCGAGGATCGCGCCGGCCGCCGCCGTGTCGTTCAGTTCCGCGTGGACCACCGTGTCGCCGATTCTCAGTTCCACTCGCGCCATTTCCTCACGCCTCCCAGCCGAGGGCGCCTGCGCGCGCCTTCTCCTACAGCATGGGCAAGCCGGCGCCGCGGCGTCAAGAGCCGGAACCCATTCGTGTACAATCGGTAGCTTGCCGGATCCTATCGTCACAGTGGTGGTGCCCACCTTGGCGGCAGGCGCGCCGCTGCTGGACTGTGTGTACGCGTTGGATCGGCAGACGCAACCCCGCGTCGAGATCGTGGTAGTGGACAATAGCGGACGGGGTCTTGCGCGCCAGAGCGCCGCCGCGCGCCTTGCGAGCCGGATCATCGAGTTCGAGGGGAACCGTGGCTTCGGCGCGGCGGTCAATGCCGGCTTCCTTTCCTCGCGCGCGCCGTACTTGGCGACGATCAATGACGACGCGGTGGCCCACCCCCAGTGGCTGGAGCGTCTGGTGGCGGCCATGGAATCCGAGCCCGGCGTGGGCATGTGCGCTTCTCAGATCCGCCTCGCTGGGCAGGATCTGCTCGATTCGGCCGGCATGCTCGTCTCGGGCGACGGCAGCAGCAAGCAGCGGGGGCAGTTCCAGCCGCCGGGGCGCTACGCGCGCCGCGAGGAGGTGCTGTTTCCGAGCGCTTGCGCTGCGCTGTACCGCCGCCAGATGCTCGAAGAGGTCGGCTTCTTCGACGAGGACTTCTTCCTCTATTGCGAGGATACGGATCTGGGGCTCCGCGCGCGGTGGGCGGGTTGGAAGTGCCTGTACGTCCCAGAGGCCGTGGTCGAGCACGGCTACTCGAAGACGGCGGGCCGGGCCTCGCCGCTCAAGGCTTTCTACGTGGAGCGCAACCGGCTGTTTGTATTGCTGAAGAACTACCCCGCCCGCATGCTGTGGAAGGCTCCCTTCTTCAGCGTCGCGCGCTACGGCTGGCATCTGCTCGCCATGCTGGCAAACGAGGGACTGGCCGCGCAGTTTCGGGCCTCGGGTCATCACCCGCTGGAGATGGCCTTCCTGGTGGCCCGCGCCCACTTCGCGCTGCTGTTTCACTTGCCCGCGCTGGTGAGGAAGCGGCGGCAGGTGCTTGCGCGCGCGCGCATCAGCGAGGATGAGTTTTGCGCGCTGGTCCGGACCCACTGGATCAGCCCGCGCCAGGTGGCCTCGCTATGACGCCAGCTGGATTGGACTCGCTGCTCATCATCGTGCCCGCGTACAACGAGGAGGCCTCGGTGGGTCGCGTGGTCGAGGAGATCCGGGAGGTCCTGCCCGGCGTGGAGGTCCTGGTCATTGACGACTGTTCGCTCGACCAGACCGCGGCCGCCGCGCGGCGCGCCGGCGCGCAGGTGCTCACGCTGCCCTGTCACCTCGGTCTGGGAGGCGCCGTCCAGGCCGGCTACAAACTGGCCTTCGAACTCGGCTATCAGTACGTCATTCGGGCCGACGGCGACGGGCAGCACGATCCGCGCTACATACCCGCCATCTACGAGGCCTTGAAAACCAGCGGCTGCCAGATGGTGATCGGCTCGCGTTTCCTCGAGGGGGACGGGGCGCCCTCCAGCCTCGTCCGGGGCTTGGGCATCCGCTTCTTTCGGTTGGTGCTGAGGCCGATCCTCGGCCAGCGGGTCTGGGATCCCACTTCGGGTTTCGTCGGCGTCAACCGGGAGGCGCTCCAAGTGTTCAGCAAGAGCTTCCCGCTCGAGTATCCCGAGATCGAAGCGCTGGTCGTGCTGCAACGGCGGCGCTTCCGCTTCATGGAAGTCCCCTGCCGGATGCGACCGCGCATGGCGGGCCGCAGCACGATCACCGTGATGAAATCGTTTTACTACATCATCCACGTCTTGCTTGGGGTCTTCGTCAACGTGCTCAAGTACGAGCGGCGCAGGCGGTAGGACACGGGCCCGTCCCGGGCCGCTCGGGAGGATGCGATGGAGGAGCTTCTGGATTTCACCGCCGGTATGAGCCTGGCTCTGCTGGTGCTGGTGCTGTTTTCGATCCGCCGCCAGCACATCCGCGTCGAGTACTCGGTAAGCTGGTTCGGCGCCGCGCTGGCCCTGCTGGTGCTGTCGCGCTGGCCAGCCGCGCTCGAGACCCTGGCCGGCTGGTTGGGAATCGGAAACCCGCCGCTGGCCCTGCTGCTCATCATCGGGATGCTCTTCCTGCTCGTCATTTTCCGGCTCTCGGTGATCATCTCGGATCTCAAGGACGCCAACATCGCCCTGACCCAGCGGGTGGCGATCCTGGAATACCGGCTCGACAACCTGCATGGCGAAGCGCGCACGAAAGCCTGACCGGAAGGCGGGCGCTGCCAGAGAGGTTCCCGGGCGTCCGCCTCGCCGCTGGGTCGTGGCGGTCGTCATCCTCGGCGGTTTCTGGGTCCTGATGGAAATCTACGGCCCAGCCCTACGCGGGCCGTTCCTTTTCGATGACCTGTACCTGCCCTTCGCCCACCCGGGACTCCAGGAAGCGCCGCTCCGGCAGTGGATCGGCCAGATCCGGCCCGTGCTGATGTTCACCTATTGGCTGAACTATCGCCTGGCGGGGATGGAACCCTACCCGTACCACTTCTTCAGCGTGGCGGCCCACTTCCTCGCCGGCATCTTCGTGTGGCTGTTGGCGCGCAAGCTGCTCGAATCCGCCGGGCTGGAACCCGTGCGCCGGAGCTGCCTTGCGGCCTTCGTCGCGCTGCTGTTTCTCTGGCATCCCTTGCAGACCGAGAGCGTCGCTTACATCGCCGGACGTTCGGAGGTGCTGAGCGGGCTGTTCTTTTTCGCCGCGCTGGCCGTCTTCGCATTGCGCGCTGGGCCGGTGATTTCCTGGCCCAGGGCGTTGGCGGTGCTGGCCTTGTACGGCGCGGCGGCGCTGAGCAAGGAGCACGCGGCTTCCCTGGTCGCCGTGCTGGTGTTGACGGATCTTTATTGGAACGGGGGCTGGCAGGGCGTGCGACGCAACTGGCGACTGTACGTGCCCATCGTGGCGGCGGCGGCCGCCGCGGCGCGTTTCGTCTGGGGCGTGCTGGCAACGAGCGACACGGCGGGCTTCGGCGTCCGCGAGTTCGCCTGGTACCAGTATTTCTTCACGCAGTGCCGGGCTCTCTGGCTTTATTTCAGGCTTTTCCTGCTGCCCTACGGGCAGAATCTCGACTATGACTTCCCGATCTCGCGCACGCCGTGGGAGCACGGCGCCTTCTTGGGCTTGCTGGGGCTGGCGGCGCTGGTCGCATTCGTCATCGCAGGACGCAGGCGCTACCGGCTCGCGTCTTACGGGCTGGCCTGTGCCCTGGTCACTCTGGCGCCGACCTCCTCGGTCGTGCCCATCCTGGATCCTGTGGCCGAGCGCCGCCTGTACCTGGTGCTGCCTTGGCTGGCGCTCGTTCCGGTCGAGGCGCTCTCGCGCTGGCGCGCGAGCACGCCGAAGCTGGCCGCCGCGCTGGCGGTATGGCTGGCGGCGTTGGGAGTCGCCACGTGGAAGCGCAATCACGTCTGGTCGGACGCGATCGCCCTCTGGCAGGACACCGTGGCCAAGTCGCCGCACAAGCAGAGGCCGCGTTTCCAACTGGCCTATGCCTACTACCAGGAGGGCCGATGCCGCGAGGCGCTCGCCGAGTTCGAGCACGCAGCCCGGCTAGGTCCGGCTGACTACCGCCTGCTGCTCGATTGGGGCCTGGCCGCAGACTGTGCGGGCCGGCTCGAAGAGGCGCTCGAGAAGCTCCGCGCGGCTGCGAAGCTGGAGAAGACGGCGCACGTGCACGCGCTGATCGGCATGGTCCTGGGCAAGTCGGGGCGGCGTGAGGAAGCCTTGGAAGAGCTCGAGCTGGCCGCTCGGCTCGATCCCGGGTTCGCGATGACCTACTTCTACCGCGGCAACGTGTACCTGAGCGCGGGCCGGCGGCAGGCGGCGATCGCCGAGTACCGGCGTGCGCTCGAGCTGGATCCGCGCAACGAGGCCGCGCGCCAGGCGCTCGAGCGCGCGCTGGCCGGGCTGCGGAGCCCCTAGCATGGCGCTGCGCATCGGCGTCAACACTGGCGATACACTCATCCAACCACGCTTGGAGGGACACCTGAGCGAGCCGGTGCCGCTGGCCACGCCCGTGCCCCCGGATGGGGACGGCACCGTCACCCTGGAGTTGCAGCCGATCGCAGAGGCCGAGCTGGGCATCGAGAGTGGGCAGCCATACTATGAGGAAGAGCTGCTAGGCCACCGCTTCCGCATCTCGGCCGCCTCGTTCTTTCAGGTTAACACCCCCCAGGCGGAGAACCTCATCCGCCTGGTGCAGGATGGTCTCGCCTTGCAGCCGGACGACGTCCTGCTCGATGCATATGCCGGCGTCGGCACCTTCGCCAAGACGCTGGCGCCGCGGGTGCGCAAGGTGAT
>JANXAE010000079.1 GCA_025062235.1 Bryobacteraceae bacterium | reverse complement strand
GTGCGTGTGTTCTTCAAATGCGAGAACCTGCAGCGCGGGGGCGCATTCAAGATCCGGGGGGCTTCGAACTTCCTGCTCCAGCTCGATGCGCAGCAGCTCGGCCGGGGAGTGGTGGCTTACTCCTCGGGCAACCACGCCCAAGCCGTGGCGTTGGCGGCCCGCGAATTGGGCACGCATGCCACCCTGGTGATGCCGACCGACGCGCCCGGTTCCAAGCTCGAAGCCACCCGCGCCCTGGGCGCCCGCATCGTCACCTACGATCGCCGGCGGGAGGACCGCGAGGCTATCGCTCAAGCCCTCGCCCGCGAAAGCGGGGCGGTGGTGGTCCCGCCTTTCGACCATCCCTGGGTCGTCGCCGGCCAGGGTACGGCGGCGCTGGAGCTTCTCGAGGACGTGCCGGAACTGGACGCGCTGGTGGCCCCGCTCGGCGGCGGGGGCCTGCTTTCCGGTTGCGCCGTGGCGGCCTGCGCGCTGCGTCGCGGCATCCGTATCTTCGGCGCGGAGCCCGAGAGCGCCAACGACTGGCACCTCTCGCTCGCCCTCGGGCGTCGCACGCGCATCGCTCCGCCGGACACCGTCGCCGACGGCTTGCGGGCGCCGGAGCCGGGAGAGCTGACCTTCGCCCTGCTGCGCGAACGCATGGAAGCGGTCCTGCTGGTCAGCGAGGAGGAAATCCGTGAAACCATGCGCTTCCTGTTGACACGCCTGAAACTGCTGGTCGAACCGAGCGGCGCGGTGGCCGCGGCGGCCGTGCTTCACCGCAAGCTGCCCTCGGGCATCCGTTCCGCAGGCGTCGTCCTCTCGGGCGGCAACGTGGACCTGGATTTCCTGCGTTCCCTGTAAGAGGAACCGGTCTCGGGGATGCTAAGATGGACTAAGCCCGGCGGCAGCCGGCGCGCTCATGTACAACGCCTTCTTCGGATTCAAGGAAAGTCCCTTCAGCCTCACGCCCGACCCCGCTTTCCTGTACCGCTCCCGCCAGCATGAGGAAGCGTTGGCCAATCTGATCTACGCGGTGCAGAGCCGCAAGGGTTTCGTCGTGCTCACCGGTGAGGTGGGCACGGGAAAGACCACCCTGCTCGAGTGCCTGCGCGACTTCCTGGCCGCCCGCCGCATTGACTTTGCCTTCCTGTTCAACTCGCGGCTCACCGTCGAGCAGTTCTTCGAGCTGATCGCTTACGACCTCGATCTGCGCTGCACGCGAACCTCGAAGACGGAGGTGCTGATCGCCCTGAACCAGTTGCTCATCGAGAACGCCAACCAGGGCCGAACCACGGCGCTGATCATTGACGAAGCGCACAATCTCGATTGCGACGTGCTGGAGGAAATCCGCCTGCTGGGCAATCTGGAAAGCCGCCGGAGCAAGCTGCTGCAAATCGTGATGGCGGGCCAGCCCGAGCTGGACCGCAAGCTCGATGCGCCCAACATGCGCCAGCTCAAGCAGCGGATCGCGCTCCGGTGCACGCTGCAGCCCTTCGAAGAGGCCGAAACCATCGAGTACATCCGCTCGCGACTGGCCCGGGCCGGCATGAGCGAGCCAACGGTTTTCCCGTTGGAAGTCCTCCGCGAGATCCACGTGCGCTCCCAGGGAATCCCGCGGCTGATCAACGCCATCTGCGACAACCTCCTGCTCACGGCTTTCGCCCTGGAAAGCCGCGTCGCGACGCTGGCGATGCTGGACGAGGTCAGCGAGGACATGCGGCTGGAATGGCCCGGGCGACGTCTCACGGCGGGCCGTTCCTACCCGCACAGGCAAGCGCCCCACGGCCCAGGTTACTGAGAGCCGCCGCGTGTCTTTGACCGCGCGATCGTGCGGCGCATACAATAGGTTTGCCGCGCCTGAAGCGCGGTCGAAGCACAGCCAATTCAATCCTATCCGGGAACGGGAGTCATGTCGGAGAGCAACCGCAGGCATTTCCTGATGGGCGCCGCGGCCCTCGGCCTGGCCGGGCGCACCCTGGCCCGCACGCGACCTGCCCAAGGGCGCGTCATCGGGGCCAATGACCGCATCCATCTGGGCATCATCGGCATGGGAGGACGGGGCATGTACCTGGGCCGCGTCTTCTCCAGAATCGGCAGCCAGAACAATTCCTGCCAGATCGTCGCGGTCTGCGACGTCTACCAGAAGCGGCTCAACGCGGCCAAGGAAGCCTTCAAGTGCGACGGATATCTGGATTACCGCGAAATCCTCAACCGCAACGACGTGGATGCGGTGATCATCGCCACGCCTGACCACTGGCACGCCCGCCAGGCGCTGGAGGCCATGGATCGGGGCAAGGACGTCTACCTCGAGAAGCCCATGTGCCACACCATCGAGGAGGTCCGGCAGCTCATCCACACGGTGCGGGAAACCAAGCGTGTCCTCCAGGTCGGCTCGCAGACCACTTCCGGCGATCAGTGGTGGAAGGCCAAGAAGCTCATCGCCGACGGAGCCATCGGCCCCATGATCATGAGCCAGGGCTCCTATCACCGCAACTCGCGCGAGGGCGAGTGGAACTGGAAAATCGATCCCGACGCGGGTCCCGACAAGACCGGCGAGAATTACATTGACTGGAAGATGTGGCTGGGACCCGCGCCCAAGCGTCCCTGGAACCCGGACCGTTTCTTCCGCTTCCGCAAGTACTGGGATTACTCGGGCGGCATCGCCACCGACCTGTTCTTCCACGTTGCCGCCCCCCTGAACATCTGCTGGAGCCGGCCGCAGTATCCCTACAAGGTCATGGCGGGCGGGTCCATCAGCGTCTTCAAGGACGAGCGCGAGGTGCCGGACACCTTCCATCTCATCGCCGAATACGCGGCAGGCCACACCGTGGTGCTGACCTCTTCGATGGCCAATTCCCAGCACATCCCCGGCCTGATCCGGGGCCACCTGGGGACGATCATCATGGTCGAACACGGGCAGTTCGAACGGCCCACCGAGCACATCATCCTGCGGCCCGAACGGCGCGTGATAGACGAGGACTACAAGGCCAAGTTCGGCGACCAGGAGGTCAAGGTGCCCGTCGAGCAGAGAGACGCGATGACGACCCACGCCAACAACTTCCTGGAGTGCATCCGCACGCGCCAGAAACCGACGCTCGACGTGGAAACCGCGGCCTGCGCCCAGGTGCTGATCACCATGTCCGTGCTGTCGTACCGGGAGGGCCGCATCCTGTATTTCGACGAGAAAGCTTTCAAGGTCGTCAGCAAACCGCCGCGGCTCGCCTGAGCGGGTCGAGCCGCCGGCTCACTGGGGAAGGAACGTCCGCAAGGGTGCGAAGAAGGTCCCCGCCATGCAAAGGGCGGCCTCTTCGGCCGCCGCGTCGCCGCCCTCTCCGACCGGGGACACGATGCGCACGAAGGCTCCGTCGCTGCGCCGGTACCGCAGCGAGTCGAGCATGAGATAGAACTTGTTGGCGTATTCGTTGGCCACGACGCGGCGCGAGGTCTGGAACCAGTACAGCACGACGCTGCGACTCGAGTCCCGGGAGACGATCCAGCGGTTCACGCGCACCCTGTCTCCGCCGGGCACCGCAAGCGGGATGACGCTCGCCTCACGGGTTTCCCATCCGGCGCCTGGCAAGCAGACCCTGGGCGAGTGGGTCGTCGCGCCTGCGCGCTGGGAGCGGAAGAACGCCACAAAAAGGCTGAGCGCCGCACCGGTGGCTGGATCCCTGTACACCCGGTTCAGGGTTTCGTCGGCTTTGAGCAGGGCCTGGACCTCCTCTTCGATGGGAACGTCCGCCACCAGCGTCCAGCCCTCGAGCTCCGCCGGGAATTCCGCGAAGGGGCGGGCCAGGGGCACCGCCTCGCCGCGCGGCATGGCATGGAAAGCCACGATCTGGAGAATCAGCAAAAAGCTCAGAATCTGCCCGTGGCGACTACGCAGGAACGCGGGCATCTCTCCTCCGCCTCGCCCAGCACAGGGCAGCCAAAAGCAAGCGGTGGCTCAACAACAAACCAGCGAGGGCGGCCAGAAAGACCAGCCAGCCTTCGGCCTGGTGAAACCAGCCCCGCGTCAGTTCGGGATCGTACTCGCTCAGAATGCCGGTCAGCATCACGCGGGCCGAGTTGGTAAGTATGGCGATCGGCGCGGCCATGATCGCCAGCGCCACGCGCACCGATCGCCTGCCTTCGAAAAAGTAACCGTAGACGAGGGCGAGGAAGACCAGAGAAAGCAACGAACGGATGCCGCTGCACGCCTCGACCACCGAAAGCCTCTGGCTTGCGAGCTCAAGGATGTTGCCCTCTCTGAGGACCGGAATGCCCAGCAAGGTCAGGCCGACTTCGGCGATCCGGCTCGCCAGCAACTGCAAGGGCAGAGTGAGCTGGCTATAAATGAACAGCGGGATGCGGATGCTGAAAACCAGCAGGCCCAAAGGAAAAGCCAGGCGACGGAGCAGTTCGAGGCCGCCGAGAGTCCACAGCACACCGGCCAGCGAAAACAGAAAGGCCGTGCGGGCCAAGAAGAAATCGGCTGCCGCCGTGCCCAGCACCAACTGGACGAATCCCCAGAGGACCAGCAGCAACCCGCGCCCGTCCGGACGCAAGCCCGTCGAAAGCGCGTGCCGGCGACTCCAGACGATGTAGCCGGCCACGGGAAAGACGAAGAAACCGTGCCCCATCTCCTCGACCGTGGCCCATTCATACACCATGCGGGCCAGCACGGGCGCGTACAGCGCAACCAGCAACGCTGCGTACCAGACGATGGCGCCCCAGGGGAACGCTCCGGCCTGCTGCGGGGATGAAACCTCTTCGGCCAGGGACTGGGACCGCAGCGGCTCTGCCATGCCCACATCTTAACATCGGTGCGGGTGCAGATCACCTCCTGCGGGTGCCTCCTTGTGCGCCAACCTTCGGGCCTCCCTTATAATGGAGAAGCCGGCCCGTAACAGCGCGCCGGGGCGAGTACGCGCCCCGGCGGCCGCGGCTTCCCGCCATGTTCGAGAATTTATCGGAGAAACTCCAGCGGATTTTCAAGAACCTCAAAGGCGAGGGCAAGCTCACGGAGGCCAACATGGAGGCGGCGCTCCGGGAGATTCGCATCGCCCTGCTGGAGGCCGATGTCCACTTCCGGGTGGTGCGGCAGTTCCTGGAGGACGTGCGGCGAAAGGCTCTGGGCCAGGAGGTCTTGACCTCCTTCTCACCCGCCCAGCAGGTCATCAAGATCGTCCGCGATGAACTCGTCAAGATGCTGGGCAGCCACCAGTCGCGCCTGCGCTTTTCCAACGAGCCGCCCACCACGATGCTGCTGGTAGGGCTGCAAGGTTCGGGCAAGACGACGACCACGGGCAAACTGGCGAGAATGCTTTCGCGCGAGGGGCACAGCCCACTGATGGTCTCCGTGGACGTCTACCGGCCCGCAGCGCGCGAGCAACTGGCGGTGATCGGGCGGCAGCTGGGGATTCCAGTCTACGAGGGGGCGGCTTCCGATCCGCTGGAACTGGCCCGCGCGGCCCGCCGCGAGGCGGCGCTTAGCGGGCGCGACGTATTGCTGGTGGATACCGCCGGCCGGCTCCACATAGATGATCAGTTGATGAACGAGCTCGAGCAGCTCAAGAAGCTCCTCGCGCCCACCGAGGTGTTGTTCGTCGCGGACGCCATGACAGGTCAGGACGCGGTGCGCTCAGCCGAAGAATTCCACAAGCGGCTGGGCATTACGGGCGTGATCCTGACCAAGATGGACGGCGACGCGCGCGGCGGGGCAGCTCTCTCGATTCGCAGCGTCACTGGCCAGCCCATCAAGCTGGTGGGCACGGGCGAACGGTTCGACGCATTGGAAGCTTTCCATCCGGATCGCATTGCCTCGCGCATCCTGGGCATGGGCGACGTGCTCTCGATCATCGAGAAAGTCGAGCAGGCCATGGATCAGCGCAAGGCCGAGGAGATGCAGCGCAAACTGCTGGAGAACGAGTTCACGTTGGAGGACTTCCGCGATCAGCTCCGGCAGTTGCGCAAGCTCGGCCCCTTGGAATCCCTGCTTTCCATGGTGCCGCAAGTCGGGCCGCTGAAGGGCTTGAAAAACGTCGAGATCGACGAGAAGGAGATCACGCGGGTGGTGGCGATCATAGACTCGATGACGCCGCAAGAGCGGGCCAACCACATGATCATCAACGGCTCCAGGCGGCGGCGCATCGCCCGCGGCAGCGGCACGACGGTGCAGGAGGTCAATCGTCTGCTCAAGGAATATGCCCAGATGCGCAAGATGATGAAGAGCTTCTCGGGAGGGCTTCTGGGCAAGCGTATGGGAAAGTTCAAGTGGCCGCCGTTCCCTGGCCTGCAACCTCCGGCCTGAACGCGGGGACGGCCAAGGTGGAACATTCGAGGATGCCTGAACCATGCTGATGATCCGACTGGCGCGTTTCGGCGCCAAGAAAAAGCCCTTTTTCCGCGTGGTGGTCATCGAGAAGGAGCGTGCGCGCGACAGCAAGGCGGTCGAGGTCGTGGGCACGTACGACCCGCGCAAGGATCCGCCCGAGGTGCACCTGAACCACGAGCGTATCCAGTACTGGCGCAAGCACGGCGCCCAGCTCTCGGACACCGTGGCGCGCCTGCTGGCCCGCCACCCCGCCCCGGCTGAACCCCCTGTCGCCTGAAGCCGCTTACGGGCCTGCCTGTGACGGTGTTATCATTTAGGCAGAGTGCAGGAGGCTCAGGGGATGGCCGGGATGAAACAGTTGGTGGAGGACATTGCGAAGGCTCTGGTCGACATCCCCGACCAAGTGTCCGTCCGCGAAGTGCAGGGGGAGCAGGTCACCGTGCTCGAGCTGAAGGTCGCGCCCAGCGACCTTGGTAAGGTGATCGGCAAACAGGGCCGGACGGCGCGCTCCATCCGCACGATCCTGGGCGCGGCCGGCATGAAACTGAACCGGCGGTTCACGCTGGAAATCCTGGAGTAACCACCGCGCGCCGCCCCGAGCGGGGCCGGACAGAGCGAAGGGCACGACCGGCCAAGCAAGGGAGGTCCGGGTCTGAATTCGCACCCGAAACAATGGAGCACCGTGGCCGTACTCGCTCGACCGTGGGGCAATCGGGGCGCCCTCATCGCCGACCCCTGCACCGATCGCCCTGGCCGCCTCGAGAGCCTTCGTCGCGTCGTACTGTTGGGCCTCCATCCCGGAGCTGGACCGGTGCCGGCTGAGATCGAATCCCTCCGCCGGCACGGGGCGCGCGTGATCGTCAAACTGCGGGGCGTGGATTCGATCAGCCAGGCCAAGGCGCTGGCCGGGGCCGCGATGTGCGTGCCCTTGAGCGACCGCCCGCCAGCGCCCGAGGGCGAATACTACACGGCGGACCTGATCGGCTGCGAACTCATCGAAGGCCACAGCGGCCGCGTTCTGGGCACCGTGACGGATTGGATCGAAACCGGCGGCACGCCTTTGCTCGAAGTGAGCGCAGGCGCCGGCGAGCCATTGCTCGTGCCGTTCGCCCGCTCGATCTGCGTGGAAATTGACTTGCAGCAGCGACGCATCCTCGCCGAGCTGCCCGAAGGTCTCGAGGATCTGAACCGCCCGTGATCTTCCACGTGCTGACCATCTTCCCGGATTTTTTCCGGGGACCGCTGGACTATGGGGTGCTGGCCCGTGCCCTCAAGGCGGGACTGTTCGAAGTCCGCATTCACGATCTGCGGAGCTTTGCGCACGACCGTCATCGCACGGTGGACGATCGGCCTTTCGGCGGCGGCGAGGGAATGGTGCTCAAACCGGAACCCATCTTCGAGGCGGTCGAGACCGTATGGCCGGAGCGGGGCCCCGGCCGCCGCGTGATCCTGCTCTCGGCTCAGGGTCGGCTATTCAATCAACGGGTGGCCCGCGAACTGGCAGCCTGCGAGGAACTGTTCCTGATCTGCGGGCGCTACGAAGGGGTAGACGAGCGCGTGGCCGAGCATCTGGCCGACGACGAGATTTCCATCGGCGACTACGTACTGAGCGGCGGCGAGCTGGCCGCCCTCGTCCTCATAGACGCCATTGCGCGGCTGTTGCCCGGGGTGGTGGGCAACGAAGCCTCCGTACGCAGCGAGTCGTTCAGCGCCGACGGCGATGAGCCGCCCATCCTGGATTATCCCCAGTACACGCGCCCGGCGGTGTTCCGCGGCTGGCGCGTGCCGGAGGTGCTGCTGAGCGGACACCACGCCGAGATTCGCCGTTGGCGGCGGCAGGCGGCATGGCAGAAGACCATGCGACTGCGGCCCGACCTGATCCAGCGCCACCGCACCGAGCCGCCCGCGCCGGAACCACTCAAGCAAGCCAGCGATTCTGCTAAGTTGGAAAGGTATTAGCGTATGACCAACGCGTTGCTGGAGAAGTTCATGAACGCACACAAACGGTCGGACCTGCCCGAGATCCGACCCGGCGACACCGTGCGCGTCCACGTCAAGATCAAGGAAGGCGACAAGGAACGCATCCAGCCCTTCGAGGGCACCGTCATCGCCCGCAAGAACCGCGGGATGGGCGAGACGATCACGGTGCGCAAGATCAGCTTCGGCCACGGCGTCGAGCGCATTTTCCCGCTGCACGCACCCGTGATCGACCGCATCGAAGTCGTGCGGCGGGGCCGCACGCGCCGGGCCAAGCTGTATTACCTGCGAGAACTCAAAGGCAAGGCGGCCCGCCTGAGGGAACGCGAGTGACGTGGCCGTGCGGGCCCGACAGCGCTGTCTGGGCGACCTCGAGCGAGAATTGCGCCGCAGGGGTTTCTGCCTGGTGGCAGGCGCCGACGAAGCGGGTCGCGGTTCGCTCTTCGGCCCGGTCTACGCCGCGGCAGTGATTCTCGATCCCGACCGTCCCGTCGAAGGACTCTGCGACAGCAAGCAACTACCGCCCGGCGAGCGGGAACGGCTCGCCGGCCTGATCCGCGAACGTGCCCTAGCCTGGGCTGTGGCTTTCGTGGATGAGGCCGTCATTGACGAGATCAACATCCTGCAAGCATCGCGGTTGGCCATGCGACGCGCAATCGAGATGCTCCCGCAGCAGCCCGATTGTGCGATCCTCGACGCCGTCACCGTAGACCTGCCCATACCGCAGTTTCCCCTCGCTAAGGCCGACGAGCGCTGCTGGACAGTGGCAGCGGCCTCGATCCTCGCCAAGGTGGCGCGGGATGCCGCCATGCGGGAGTGGGACCGGCTGTATCCCGGCTACGGGCTGGCGCGTCACAAGGGATATCCGTCTCCCGAGCACCTGTCGGCCCTGGCTCGCCTCGGGCCTACGCCTCACCACCGTTTCAGCTACCGACCAGTCCGGGAAGCTTGCCCGCAGGAAGTGTGCCACCTGTTGCGACAGCGGCGCCAACGGAGCCTGCCCTTGGCCGCAGGGACCTGAGGCGATGAGCGAAGCGAGCGACCCGGCCCCGATCACCGTGCTTTCGCGAGCCACGGCCCACGGTCGCTCATTCAGGCGAGCGCTCTCGGCCTCGCTCTCGGTCGCGGCCCCCTTGCTGGCGAGCCTCGTGCTTCTGGTCTACCCGTGGACTGAGCGGTGGGAGCGCAACGGGCTTTCGACCCTGGTTCCTGCCTGGTCGAGCGGCTACTTGCGCGGAGCGGTCACCGGCCTGGGAGCCGTCAGCCTGTTCCTCTCGCTCGGCTCGCTGGCGCGCGTGCGCAAGAAGGCGCCTCCCGCCTGAGGCTTCGATTCGGCCTGCGCTGTGTTCTAGAATGAGGGATTTACTCAACCCGAGGAGCTGACCCTGTGGCTGAGCCGACCAAGTTTCTCTTGCACGAGCACGAGATTCCGTCCGTATGGGTCAACGTGCTGCCCTTCTTGACGAAGCCTCTGGCGCCTCCCTTGAACCCTGCCACCGGTGCGCCGCTGACGGCCGCCGAGCTGGAACCGATCTTTCCGCGCAGCCTGATCGAGCAGGAGTTTTCCTCGAAACCCGAGATTGACATACCGGGGGAGGTGTTGGACATTTACCGGCTGTGGCGGCCCACGCCGCTCTATCGGGCGCGCCGGCTGGAGCGCGTTTTGGACACGCCAGCGCACATTTATTACAAGTACGAGGGTGTCAGCCCCGCCGGCAGTCACAAGCCGAACACCGCCGTGGCCCAGGCTTACTACAACAAGCGCGAGGGCATCCGCCGCCTGGCCACGGAGACCGGCGCGGGACAGTGGGGCAGCGCGCTCGCACTGGCCTGCCGGATGTTCGAGATGGAATGCACCGTGTACATGGTGCGCATCAGCTACGAGCAGAAACCGTATCGCCGCATGATCATGCAAACTTGGGGCGCCGAAGTCTTCCCCAGCCCCAGTGACCGCACGAACGCCGGCCGCTCCGTGTTGCAGGTCGCGCCCGATTCGCCGGGAAGTTTGGGCATCGCCATCAGCGAGGCCGTCGAGGATGCCGCCACGCACTCGGACACCAATTACTCGCTGGGCAGCGTGCTCAACCACGTCCTGCTGCACCAGACGGTGATCGGCTTGGAAGCACGGCGTCAGATGGCGCTGGCGGGCGAGGAGCCGGACGTGGTGATCGGTTGCTTCGGCGGTGGTAGCAACTTCGGAGGCATCGCGCTTCCCTGGGTCCCTGACAAGCTCGCGGGGCGCTCGAAAGTGCGCTTGATGGCCGTCGAGCCGGCCGCCTGTCCGAGCCTGACGCGCGGGCTGTTCGCCTACGACTACGGCGACACATCGAAGCTGACGCCGCTGCTGAAGATGTATACGCTGGGCCACGATTTCGTGCCGCCGGGAATTCATGCCGGCGGCCTGCGCTACCATGGCGCCTCCCCTCTCGCCAGCCACCTCCTGGCCGAGGGCGTCATCGAGGCCCGGGCGTACCCGCAGTTGACCGTCTTCGATGCTGCCGTGCAGTTCGCCAGGGCCGAAGGAATCCTCCCCGCCCCGGAGGCGGCGCACGCCATCCGAGCTGCGATGGACGAGGCGCTCGAAGCACGCCGGCAGGGTACCCCGCGCGTCATCCTGTTTTGTCTGAGCGGCCACGGGCACTTCGATCTATCGGCCTACGACAGCTACCTGGCGGGCAAGCTCACCGATTACGCGCATCCGGAAGAAGAGATCGCACGCGCAATGGCCACTCTGCCCAGGATCTGAGCGGCGGCGCGTGGCGAGAGCCTCAAACGGGCTCTTCGAGCAGCGTCTCGAGCAAGGAACCGCCCGTCTCGGCGGCCCTCTGCGCGTCAACGGCTTCCTGGCAGCGCACGCAGTATGCGGCCCACGGCACCGCATCGAGTCGCTTCGTGGGAATGGGCTGCTCGCAGCCCAGGCACACCCCATAAGCACCCTCCTCGATGCGCGCCAGCGCTGCACGGACCTCGCGGAGGCGGAGAGATTCGCGGTCCAGGGTGTGGATCATGAGCTCGCGGTCTGCGGCCAGACGCACCTCGTCGAGCGCATCGGCCGCCTTCTCGATGGCGATGCCATCTCGGCGGCGGAGGGCTTCCACCAGTTCCGCCTCCTTGGCCTCGAGAAGTGCCCGGTATCTTTCCAGCTCGCGAGGTTCCATCGCCGTTTGTGCACCGCGCGCCGCAGAGGCGTCGCAAAGCCAGAGCTGGTGGCTTCTGGCGCGGGATTGCAACCAGCCCAGCGGCGGCGGGTCTGCCTCTTCTGCTTTTTTGACGCACCCAAACACGGGGGCGTTTCCTGAGCACCGCCTTCCGTCCGGTGCCTATAATTTAGGTTAGGTCCAGTACAAGCAAATGGGAGTGGCTGCTGCGGGCTCGATCAGGCGCGTCGCCGTCATCGGCAACTACCTTCCCCGGCGCTGCGGGATCGCAACGTTCACCACGGATCTGTGCGAGTCTCTGGCGGCGGCCGATCCGGGCCTATCCTGCTTTGCCATCCCGGTCAACGACACGCCGGAGGGCTATCCCTACCCGCCCCGGGTCCGATTTGAGCTGGAGCAGAACGAGATCTCTTCCTACCAGCGCGCGGCCGACTTCCTCAACATCAACAACGTGGACCTTGTCTGCCTCCAGCACGAATACGGCATCTTCGGCGGCCCCGCCGGCAGCCATATCCTCGCGCTGCTGCGCGAGCTCCGCATGGCGGTGGTCACCACCCTCCACACCGTCCTGCGCGAGCCGGACCCGCACCAGCGCCAGGTTCTGCTCGAGATCGCCGAGCGCTCGGACCGCTTGGTGGTCATGAGCAACCGCGCGGTGGAGTTCCTCCGGGAGATCTACGGCGTTCCTCCCGAGAAGGTTGATGTCATCCCACACGGCATCCCGGACGTGCCATTCGTGGACCCGAACTTTTACAAGGACCAGTTCGGCCTGCAGGGCAAGATCGTGGCTTTGACGTTCGGCCTGCTGTCGCCGAACAAAGGCATCGAGTACGCGATCAGGGCGCTGCCGGAGGTGCTGGAGCGCTTCCCCAACCTCGTCTACGTCGTGCTGGGCGCCACGCACCCCCACGTGCGCATGCGGGAGGGCGAATCCTACCGGCTTTCCCTCGAGCGCCTCGCGCGGTCCTGCGGCGTGGCGGGCCACGTCATCTTCCACAACCGGTTCGTCAGCCTGGAGGAGCTGGTCGAGTTCATCGGCGCCGCGGATCTCTATATCACACCGTACCTGAACCCCGCGCAGATCGTCTCCGGAACGCTGGCGTACACGCTGGGTGCGGGCAAGGCGGTCCTTTCGACCCCTTACTGGTACGCGGAAGAAATGCTCGCTGAAGGCAGGGGCGTGCTGGTGCCGTTCAGGGATTCGCGCGCCCTAGCCGCGGCAATGGTGCGCCTGCTCGAAGACGAAGCTGAACGGCACGCCATGCGCAAGCGCGCTTACCTGTATGGGCGCGAGATGATCTGGCCACGCGTGGCCGAGCGCTACCTGGCGTGTTTCCAGCAGGCGCGCCAGCAGCGGACCTACCGTCCGCGGCCGGCTTACGTCGCCATTACGCTGGGCGAACGCGCAGCGGAATTGCCCGAAATCAAGACCGACCACCTGCGCCTGCTGACCGATGAGACAGGCCTGCTCCAGCACGCGGTCTTCACCGTGCCCAACTATTCGGCCGGCTACACGACGGACGACAATGCACGGGCGCTGGAGGCAGCCGTGCTGCTGGAGGCCGGCGGCTACCGCGGCCTCCCCGGCGAACGTTATCTGGCTTTTCTCTGGTATGCCTTCGATGAGGCCGCCGGCCGCTTCCGGAACGAACTGTCCTACGACCGGCGGTGGCGGGACGGGCCGGGCTCGGAGGATTGCCACGGGCGAGCCTTGAGCGCACTCGGGCTTGTGCTGGGCCGCTCGCAGAACGCGGGATTGCGCGGTCTTGCCGGCAGGCTTTTCGACATGGCCCTACCCGCAGTCACCAGCTTCCGCAGCCCGCGGGCCTGCGCCTTCAGCCTGGTCGGGATTCACCACTACCTGCGCCGATTCCCGGGTGACCGGGCTGCCCAGAACGCTCGCGAAATCCTGGCCGGTTTCCTTTTGGACTTGTGGCGGCAGACCAGCGGACCCGACTGGCCTTGGTTCGAGGATATTCTGGCTTACTCGAACGCCACGCTTCCGCACGGCCTGCTGCTGGCCGGCGAGGGCATGGGCCGGCCCGACATGATCCAGGTCGCTCTGGAGGCGCTCGCATGGCTGGTCGAGGTGCAGCGCGCCGGGGGCGATCATTTCGTGCCCATCGGCTCGAATGGTTTCTACCCGCGGGGCGGCACGCGCGCCCGTTTCGATCAGCAGCCGGTCGAGGCTCAAGTGACGGTGGCGGCTTGCCTGGAGGCCTGGCGCGCCACCGGCGACGAGCGGTGGAGGCAGGAGGCTCAACGGGCCTTCGAATGGTTCCTGGGACGCAACGACCTGGGGCTGCCGCTCTACGATGCCGGCACCGGCGGTTGCCGGGACGGCTTGCACCCGGATCGCGTCAACCAGAACCAGGGCGCCGAATCCACGCTCGCCTTCCTGCTGGCCTTGCTCGAGATGCGCCAGGCCTTCGCGGTGATTGACGCCGCAGGCCATGCCCCGGCGCGCGAGCGCGAGACGGCGGGGATTTCCATTTCCTGATTTCTCGCGTCCAAATTGATATGAGCCTGTGGATCAACACGCATCACGAGCAGCTCTTCGTGCGGCACAGGCGCAACCCGATCCTGGCCGCCTCGGACTGGCCGTATCCGGTCAACAGCGTCTTCAACGCCGGCGCCACGCGGCTGCACGACGGCACGACTTTGCTGCTCTGCCGGGTCGAGGATCGCAGGGGACACTCCCATTTCTGCGTGGCGCGCTCCGATGACGGATACTCGGGCTGGCGCATTGACCCGCGACCCACGTTGATGCCGGATCCGCAGAACCATCCCGAGGAGCTCTGGGGCATCGAAGACCCCCGCATCACCTTCGTGCCCGAACTCGACAAGTACGTGGTCACCTATACGTCCTTCTCGGCGGGCGGGCCTGGCGTCTCGTTGGCGCTCACGGAAGATTTCCGTGACTTCGAACGCTACGGCGTGGTCATGCCGCCCGAGGACAAGGATGCGGCCCTGCTGCCTCGCCGCATCGGCGGTCATTGGGCCCTCATCCACCGTCCCGTCACGACTTGGGAGCGAACGGGCCATATCTGGATTTCCTACTCCCCCGACCTGCGCCACTGGGGGAGCCACAAGCTCATCCTCCGGGCGCGCCGCGGCGCGTGGTGGGATGCCTACAAGATCGGCCTCTCGCCGCCACCGATCGAGACGCCAGAAGGTTGGCTGGTGATCTACCATGGCGTCCGGCAGACCGCCTCCGGATGCCTCTACCGACTCGGCCTCGCCCTTTTCGATCTTCACACGCCGGAGCGTTGTCTGTTGCGCGGTGACGACTGGATTTTCGGTCCCGAGGAGCCTTACGAGCGATACGGCGACGTCCCCAACGTCGTTTTTCCTTGCGGCTACACGATCGGGGACGACGGGGACACGATCAATCTCTACTACGGCGCAGCCGACAGTTGCATCGCGCTCGCGACCGGAAGGATCAGCGCATTGCTGGACTGGCTCAAGCGCCGCGGACGCCCGGACCATGGCGAACTCCGATGACGGCGCCGGCCTCCCCGGGGTCCCCTGTAGGGAACCCACGCGTGGCGGCTTCGGAACCGAGCCTTACCGGCCGGTGTGCGTGCGGCTTCCCGGCCCCGCCGACCGGCCCGCCAATGCTCAACGAAATACTTTCGGATCCCCCGTCGGCGGCGGTCCGTGGTCTTCGTTCGC
>JANXAE010000078.1:7775-15701 GCA_025062235.1 Bryobacteraceae bacterium | reverse complement strand
CGCGTGGCCGGGCGCGGGCGCGCGCCTGCCGCACCGCCACCTCTATTTGGGATTGGTCGCTCCCGGCTACCAGCTGGCGGCCGGCGAGCCGCGGCAGCTCCTCGAACGTCGCTGCCCGGACGCCCAGAAAACGTGCAGCGGCTTCCGTGCGCGCGCGGTCGCGTCCGGCGACCGCTGCGACGATACAGCCCGCCTCCGCCAGCAGGCGGCCTAGGGCCTGCGCCATCCTGCCTGTTCCCACCAGGCCAATCGCACGCGCGTCATGCATGGCGAGGACCGGGGCGCCGTGCACCGTCCGCCCGGAAACGGCTTCCGTACGCGGCTTCCCGTGTTACCATACACCCAAGGTAAAACCGAAGAAGGGCGAGCGGGCGGCCCGCCCGGCGAGCTCCTCGTCGGAGGTACCGCATGGAGACATTGGAAACTTGGGGCATCTCCGATTGCGGCCTCGTGCGACAGAACAACGAGGATGCGTGGCTGATTGACCCTTCGCTAGGGCTGGCGATCGTGGCCGATGGCATGGGGGGTGCTTCCTGCGGCGAGGTGGCTGCCGCCATCGCGGTGGAGGCAGTCGTCGAGTACGTGCGCAGCCTCGCAGCGCATAGCGCCCCAGAAGAGGTTCTCGAGCAAGCGGTGCGCCTGGCCAATCATCGGGTCTTCCAGCATGCCCAGACCCGTGAAGGTTGCCAGGGCATGGGCACCACGATCGTAGCCGCCCTCTGGCGCCTGCCGCGGGTCTGCATCGCTAACGTGGGCGACAGCCGGGCCTATCTGTGCCGCGGCAGGCAGCTCATCCAGCTCTCTTACGACCAGACGCTGGTGAACGAATTGCGCGTGAAATTCGGGCTCACCGCGGAGGAGGTCAGCAACTTTCCTCACAAGAACGTGCTGACCATGGCAGTGGGAACCGGGCCGGAAGTCACCGTCCGCACTCACACCGAGAACCTGATGCCCGGCGACCAGATTCTGCTTTGTTCGGATGGGCTCTCGGGACCCGTGCCCGAGGAGGAGATCGCCTCCATCATGGCCTCTGCGGAACCGCTTCCGGTAAAAGCCGAGCGGCTGGTGGAAGCCGCCAGAGCCCACGGCGCTCCCGACAACGTGACCGCGGTTCTGCTCCGCTACGAATAGTCCTCAGCGCAGGACGATCCGGACCAGACCCGCATTGCCGCTGGCGTCGAAAACGCGCACCACGAGCAGGCGCTCGCCGGGCGCTGGGTCTTCCAGCAGGATCCGAAACCGCTCCGCCGGTGAGTCGAGCACGCCATCGGCCGGCTCCAGTGGAATCCAAGGCCCCGCATCCAGCGAATATTCGGCACGGCGCAGGGGGGATACGGCGTCGGCCGCCTCCACGTCCACTTCCCAGTGCGGGCCGGCGCGGCGCGGCTCACCCGCACGCAACAGGGGCGGCGTGTGATCAATCAGGGTCGGGGCGCTGACCAGCTCGGCTTGGCGCGCGCTGGCGGGTGGATTCGAGGGCGCATCGGAGGCCACCACGCGGAAGAAGTACCGGCCGTCGGCCAGCGCCTCGCTCTCCATGGTGTAGCTGTTCTCGGTAAGGTTCGACTTAAGCAGCTTCCACTCCCTCTCGTCCTCGCCCCGGAAGTAGACCGAGTAGCTGAGGCGGTCGCCATCGGAATCTTCAGCCTGCCAAGTGATCTGCAACTGCTGGATGCCCGCGCGCCCGACCGGTTGCGTCGGCGTGCCGGTGGAGGGCGCCGGCGGGCTCTCACCGGTATCGGTGACGGTGATCGTATACGTGGCAGTGGGATTCTGGGAGGTGGCGGAGCTCTTGGCTTGGGTGGCGCCGGTCCATTGCGAGGTGACGCTGAGGCTTTTCAGCACAGGCGCAGCGTTCTGGGGAAGATAGGCGACGGTGACGCTGTCAATCGAGGGCGTGCGGCCGCCCACCTCCGCCAGTTCGGCCCGCCACTGAATGAACCGCGCGTTGGGGCTGGGAATGGGGTCGCCGTTGTTCAGCGGTTCGGACCACTCGCTCCATGTGCGGTCGGGGCGGGCGGAGTTGCCCGAACGGGTGCGGATCCGCACGCGACCCTGATCGCAGTCCTCGCCGCGCCAACTGATCCGGCCCCAGCGCGCGACCGTGCCGGCGTCGTGCACCGGGGACTCGTAGACGCCGGAGCCTGCCGTCCCGCCCGCCAGCCGGTAAATGCGCCCGGCGTCGCCCGTGGCGGCCAGCAGGCCGGCTGCGTCTTCGGCCAGGCGCAGGGTCTCGCCCTCCTGGGTCTGCACCACCAGCGCGAGTTTGCGCTCCGGCAGGTGCAGCCGGTAAATGCGACCCTGACCGTCCGTTCCGAAATACAGGTCGTTGCCCGCCAGCAGAAGATCGTAGACGTTTTCTTCCTTCGAACTCCACAGCGTCTCGACGGTGTTGTCGGCGCCGATGCGGTAGATAGCCGATTTCTCGACTCCCGAGATGTCAATGACCGCAGAGGCGGGCGCAGGGGGCGGCGCGGGCACCGGCCTGGCCTGCTCGCTGGTGGGTTTCAACTCGACGCCGGCTTGGGTTTCTTCGGTGACGGTGACGGTGGTCGTGACGCTGGCGGACGGCTGCGTACTGACGCTGCCTGCCGCGGCAGGCGTGGAGCCCGGCGTGCGCTTGACCAGCGAGCCGCCCATGGCCGCCACGTAGATGCTTCCGTCCGGCGCCACCGTCAGCCGCCGGATCTCGGGGAGGTTGGAATCGTAGAGGGCGAAAGCCTTGTCCTTGGCCGTGATCCGGTAGACGATCCCGTTGGGTTCGGTGCCGGCCAACAATCGCCCGTGCGCATCGAAGGCCAGGCAGGTGACATGGGTTTGGCCAGTCTCGTAGTAGACCTCGCCGCGCCCGGGTCCCTCGATGCGCCAGATCTTGCCGTCATCGCCGGTGCCCGCGTACAGCCGGCCGTCGGGCCCGAAGGCGAGCGCCCAGATGTACCGAGAGCCGGGGGCGAAGTACTCGGTTGCCTTGCCGTCCTGGAGCCGGTAAATCTTGCCCTCGGGCGAAGCGGCGGCGTAAAGGACGCCTCGACTGTCCAGCGCCAAGGCGAAAATTTCCGGCTGCTCGGCCGACCATAGCAGCTCGGCCCGGCCTCCCGGCGCGATGCGATAGAGGCGGCCGCGATGCCCGGTGCCTGCATACAACGTGCCGTCGGGAGCGCGCACGACGCTCCAGACCACGGGTTGATCGGCGGCGAAAACCGTCTCCAGACGTGGGGCCAGCATCAATCGGCCGTCGCGGCTCAACGCGACGCCCTGAAAGCGCCCGGTCACGAAATCGCGCCAAGAGCTCGACTCCCAAGTGGTGGGGCTGGAGGCCCACGAGATCCCGGCCGCCGCCAGCAAGGCGGCAACGCGCCGCACGACCCATGCCCCCTTGCAGCTCATGCTTTCACTCCTTCACTTCCACTTGGATGTTCTTCGAGCCGGTCACCACCCACGGACCGGCGTCCACGACGAGCTCGGCCAGCTTGGAGCTCTGCACGCCGGGCCCCGACCCCAAGGCCGCCTGCGAGCGACCGAGCACCAGCGCCAGCGACGGCGGGGCCGAGGACAACGTGTTCCCCAGCACGTCGAAGGAAGGCTCGGCCCGCGCGATGCGCACGTAGGCGCGAGTGTTGGGCCGCAGCGAGTTGACCCACTGGATCAACTGGCCGGGGGACTTCGGAGGCTGGGCGAGCCTTCCTTGGTACTCCGCCAGATTCGCCGTGCTGCCGTCGGAGACGGTGATCTGCAGCACTCCCGGCACCGCCCCGACCGGCACGGCGTACGTGACCTGCCGCGCCAGCTCCACCTGGTTCTCGCCCCGCAACACTAAGTTGATCGTGAGGTTTTCGCCCGGACGGACCTGCCGGCGCGGGCTCCACACCTGCTCGATTTGCAACTGGCGGCGTTCCGGGTAGCAGACGATCTCGAGCCGTGCGCCTTTCAGCTCCAGCTCATCGAAGCCGCTTTGCAGCACGTAGGCCAAGGGTACTGCGGTGGCGGCCGAAACCTGCAAGGGGAGGTTCACCTCCCCCGCGAACATGTTCTCCATGCGGAGTGGACCGCTGCCGTCGCGGAACTGGAACTCGCCCCGGACCTGGAAAGTGGCCCTTCCCAGGGCCTGCTCGGTGGCGTCAATCACCGAAAAGACCGCCATCTGTAGAAGCAGGGGCGACAGCAGGCGGTCGCGTACCATTTCCATACGGTAGGCGACCGCCCGGCTGGGCGTACCCCCCTTGGCCTGGCGCAGCACTTCGATGGACAGCGGCACCAGCTCGCTGCGACGCCCCAGCTCGCCGGTTACGCCCGTGCTGCGGTCCTCGGTGATCGTTCCCATCCATTCCCGGGGCGCAGTGACCTTGAAAGACGTCGCCAGCGTCGGCACCACGGCCAGAACTTCCGAACGGGCAAAGGGTAGCTCGGTCCGGCCCACAGCCAGAAACCGGTGACCAAAGGCGTAGATCCGGTTGCCCGCCACGTACGTCACGGTGCCGTCGGCCCCCACGCTCATGTCACCGGCCAGCAACTGCACGCTGATCATCGAGCCAGGCTTGATGTCGGACGGGTTGCCGTAACCGGCCGGCCGACCGCCTCCCGAAGAGACCGCCTCGCGGGGCTCCAGCCCCATGGCTTTGAGCTCGGGGCCGAACTGTTCGACGGTGCGCCGCGTGAAGCCGCTGAGGGCGAGCGGAATGCCGATTTCCACCAGCCGGTTGCCCGCAACCACCAGCTCGGGCCGGCGCGGAAGGTTCGCCAGCACGCTCGTCCCGAACAGGGATGCCTGCCGGGGACGCGGCGCATCTTCGCCGATCCGGCCGAGCGCGAGCATGTCTTGAATCGGACGGATGGCCCCGATCGGCTCCTTCGAAAAGGGAAAGGCCATGGCCACCGCGCCCAGCAACCGGCCTTCCAAGTACACGGGGCTGCCGCTCATGCCTTGCAGGATGCCAGCCTTCTCGAGCGGCCCTCCCGATAGCCTGGCCAGCACGAGCGACTGCTTGGGGCCCACGTTCTCCAGCACCCCGAGGATCTCGACGGCGAACTCCTCGATCCGGTCCCCGGCGAAGACCGTTCTGCCCACGCCCTTCATGCCGGGGCGCACCTGCTCGAGAGGATAGAAGGGGCCTTGCGCGTGCAAGCACGCCGCCGCCAGCAGCGGCAACAAGCTGCGAGCCCCCGCCACGCTTTCATTCTAAGCCCCCGCGGGCGAGGCTTGTCAGCCGTGCCGGGCTATGAGTAAAAGATAAGGTCATGAAGTCGAACAGTGTTCTCGTACCGGTTTGGATCGCTTGCCTGACTGGGCTGGTGACGATCGCTTCGGGCCAGCAGACTGGGCAGCGACCCGTGCCCGACGATCAACCCGAGCGGCACCGCCATGATCAGCTTCTGAAAGCGATTGACGATCTGATGTGGCACCTCAAGCTGGGTGATATCGCCGAGGTGGACAAGGTGCGCTACACGAGCCGTCCGGCTCGCCGCCAGCCGAACCCCACCGCACAGGGTGCCGGCAACCCGCTGATCATCCCGGCTTACACCTTCATCCCAAAGAAACTGGACCGCAGCCGCAAGCACCCTCTCATCGTCCTCGTGCACGGCGGCGTGCACGCGAACTTCAACACCGGCTCGGCGCGCATCGTGCGCGAGCTCATCGAGCAAGGCTACGCGATCATCGCACCCGAATACCGCGGTTCGACCGGCTACGGAGCCAACTTCTACCGTCAGATTGACTACGGAGGTTGGGAAAACGACGACGTGCTGGCCGGCCGCAACTGGATGCTCGAGACCTACGACTTCCTCGATCCCAAGCGCGTCGGCATCGTGGGTTGGAGCCACGGCGGGATGATCGCGCTGATGAACATTTTCGAACACCCGGAAGCCTATGCCTGCGCCTATGCCGGCGTCCCCGTCACGGACCTGGTGGCGCGCATGGGATACAAGACGGAGGCCTACCGGGCCCAGTTCTCGGCGCCCTATCACATCGGCAAGACCCCGTGGGAGGACCTTCAGGAATACCTGCGCCGCTCGCCGGTCACGCACGCGCACAAGCTCAGCATCCCCCTGCTGATCCACGCCAACACCAGCGACGAGGACGTCAACGTCTTCGAAGTGGAACGGCTGATCGCGGCGCTGAAGGCGGCGGGCAAGAAATTCGAGTACAAGATCTACCAGGACGCGCCCGGCGGTCACGCCTTCAACCGGATTGATACGCGGCTGGCGCGCCAGTCGCGCCGCGAGATCTACGAATTTCTCGCCCGCTACCTCAAGCCCGGGCAGTGATCGAGGCGTCTCCGCCCCGGACGGGGGTCGGCCACAGCCGCGCCGTATAATTGAAGTTTCTCCATGCTGGCGGAGAAGCTCAGAGAGCACGGCGTGGTGGGTGCGGGCGGCGCCGGTTTCCCCACTTACGTGAAAGCACAGGCGCGGGTCGAGTGCATGATCGCCAATGGCGCCGAGTGCGAGCCTCTCATCCACAAGGATGTGGAGCTCATGCAAACCTTCCCCGAGGAAATCCTGGCGGGGCTGCAACGGATGGCGCGGGCGGTCGAGGCCAGGCGCGTCATCTTCGCCATCAAGGAGAAGAACACGCGCGCGCTCGAAGCCATCCGCTCGCACGCTCGCGACGGCAACCTCGAGATCGTGCTGCTCGGAGACTTCTACCCCTCCGGCGACGAGTACGAGGTCGTGTACCTTGCCACCGGCCGGCTGATACCCCCCGCGGGCCTGCCGCTCCAGGTAGGTTGCGTGGTCAACAACGTCGAAACGCTCTACAACGTGCATCGGGCCGAACAGGGGCATCCGGTCACCGACAAGTTCCTCTCGGTCTCCGGAGCGGTCCGGCGGCCCTCGGCCTTCTGGGCGCCAGTGGGCGTGAGCCTGCGCGAGGTCATCGAGCAGGCGGGTGGGGCGACCGAGCCGGATCCTGCGGTCTTCGTCAGCGGGATCATGATGGGACAGCTCTGCTTCGACCTCGAGGAGGTGGTCACCAAGACCACCGCGGGGCTGATCGTTCTGCCGCGGCGCCATCCGCTGGTGGTGCGCAAGAGCCTGCCCGTCGAAGCGCAGAACCGCATCGGCAAGTCGGCTTGCGATCAGTGCAGCTACTGCACCGAGTTCTGTCCCCGCTACCTGCTGGGCTACGAAGTCATGCCGCACAAGGTAATGCGCAGCTTGGGCTTCACCGCCAGCGGTTCGCGATTCTGGAACCAGTGGGGCGCGCTTTGCTGCGCCTGCGGCCTGTGCACGTTGTACGCCTGCCCGGAGGATCTCTTCCCCAAGGAGGCCTGCGATCAGGCCAAAGCCGACCTGCGCGCCGCCGGCATTCGTTTCCAGCAGCAGGCTCCCGTGCGCGTCCACCCCATGAAGGAGGCCCGGCGCGTTCCCCAGACCCTGCTCCGGCGCCGGCTTCAGGTCGAGGCCTACGAGAGCGAAACGCCGTATCGCGACGTGCGGTGGCAGCCCGAGCGCGTGCGCATCCTGCTGTCGCAGCATGCCGGCAAGCCCGCCATCCCCACGGTGCGCGTGGGCGAGGCGGTGGACAGAGGAACCGTCGTGGGCCGCGTCCCCGAAGGCGAACTGGGGGCCAACGTTCATGCCAGCATCCGGGGCCGGGTCACCGAGGTCACCGAATCCTACGTGGAGATCCGCGCGTGAGGGGCTTATGACCACCAGGAACTCGATCGGCTTGATTGAACTCTCCAGCATCGCTGCGGGCTTCGCCGTCACCGACGCCATGCTCAAGGCCGCCGACGTCGAGCTTCTGCTGGCGCGAACCATCTGCTCGGGCAAGTACATGGTGCTGGTGCGCGGTGACGTGGCGGCGGTGGAATCCAGCGTCCGCGCCGGCGCCGCCGCGGGCGATTTTTCCGTCATTGACAGTTTCGTCATCCCCAACGTGGACGAGCAGGTCTTCCCGGCCATCGCGGGGACCAACAAGATTGAGGT
>JANXAE010000078.1:0-7765 GCA_025062235.1 Bryobacteraceae bacterium | reverse complement strand
GGGAGTCCCGGGCCAGCGGGGGCCCCAACATCCGCGTGTTTTGGCACGCGCGGGGCGCTAGCGCTCCCTCCGGGGTGGCCTCGCTCATCGAGGCCGCCGACGCCGCCGTCAAGGCCGCCGACGTCAGGCTGATCGAGCTGCGCCTGGCCATGGCGCTGGGAGGCAAGGCTTTCGTCACCATGACGGGCGACGTGGCCGCCGTGGAAGCCGCCGTGAGCGCGGGGGCAGCCGTCGTCGCGCAGAAAGGCCTGCTCGTCAATCGGGTGGTCATTGCCTCGCCGCGCCCCGAACTGCTGAAGGAAATGATTTGAAGGAGGCTTATGCGAACCGCACTGCGCAGCCTTGCGCTGTTGGCGTGCGCGGCTCTGCCGGGCGCCGGGCAGGAGTTCCGTCAGATCGAGTCGCGCGTCAGCGAGTTCACGCTGAAAAACGGCATGAAGTTCCTGGTGCTCGAGCGCAGGAAAGCTCCGGTTGCTTCCTTCCTGACCTACGCCGACGTCGGCTCGGCCCAGGAAAGCAAGGGCATCACCGGCTTGGCGCACCTGTTCGAGCACATGGCCTTCAAGGGGACCGACAAGATCGGCACCAAGGACTACAGCAAGGAGAAAGCCGCCTTGGCCAGGGTGGATCAGGCCTACGCAGCCCTGCAAGAGGAGAAGCGCAAGGGCGCCAAGGCCGACCCGGAAAAACTCAAAAAGCTCGAAGAGGCTTTCCGCAAGGCGCAGGAGGAGGCCGGCCAGTACGTCGTGGCGAACGAGTTCGGCGAAGCCGTCGAGCGCGCCGGGGGCCGGCAATTGAACGCCACCACCAGTGCCGACCGCACCATGTATTTCTTCAGCCTGCCGTCCAACCACGCCGAGCTCTGGTTCTGGCTGGAATCCGAACGTTTCCTCAACCCGGTGTTCCGCGAGTTTTACAAAGAGCGCGACGTGGTGATGGAAGAGCGGCGGCTGATGGAAGGCCAGCCGGTCGGCCGCCTGGTCGAAGAGTTCCTCGCCGCAGCCTACAAGGCGCACCCCTACGGCGAGCCGGTCATCGGCCACATGAGCGATCTGGAGAACCTGACGACCGCCGACGCCGCCGCCTTCTTCCGCAAGTACTACATCCCGAGCAACCTGGTGGCGGCCATCGTGGGCGATGTGGATCCCAAGCGCATGCGGGAGCTGGCCGAGCGGTATTTCGGCCGGATCCCGAGCGGCCCCAAGCCCGAACCGCTGCGTACCCGCGAACCCGAGCAGCAGGCCGAGCGCCGCGTCGCCCTGTGGCTGAAGGCGCAACGCATGGTGCTCGTCGGCTACCACAAGCCCGACATCAACCACCCGGACGACGCCGTCTACGACGCGATCGGGAGCTTGCTCAGTGAAGGCCGCTCTTCGCGCCTCTACCGCGGCCTGGTGCGGGACCGCAAAGTCGCCACGCAGGTCTTCGGCTTCCCCGGACTGCCGGGCCAGAAGTACCCCGGACTTTTCATCTTCTACGCCCTGACCGCACCCGGTCGCACCAACGAGGAGGTCGAAAAGGCCATAGAGGAAGAGATCGAGCGGCTGATCAAAGAGCCGGTCGGCAAAGAGGAACTCGAGGGCGTCAAGCGGCGCGCCCGCGCGAGCCTGCTGCGCCAACTGGACGACAACCTGGGCTTGGCCATCCAACTGGCCAGCTACCAGGCGCTCACCGGCGACTGGCGCAACCTCTTCCGCCAGCTCGAAAAGATCAACGCCGTCACGCCCGAGGACGTCCAGCGGGTGGCCAGGGCAACCTTCCGGCGCACCAACAAGACCGTGGGCGTGATCGAGCCGCTGGAGTCCCGTTGAAGGAGGAAAGCATGGAACGCCCGGTGTTGTTGACCTTCCTGATGGCCAGCCTCGTGCTGGCGCCCGCCCCCGCCCAGATCCCGCCCAGCTACAAAGAACTGAAGTTCCCCCCGCTCAACCGAATCGAGGTGCCCGAGCCGGTACGCTTCGAGCTCGCCAACGGTATGGTGGTCTACTTGCTTGAGGACCGCGAGTTGCCCTTGATCGAGGCCGCCGCCATGATCCGCACGGGCTGGCGCTGGGAGCCGCAGCAAAAGGCCGGCTTGGCTGCGATCGTGGGCACGGTGATGCGCACCGGCGGCTCGGAGAAGTTCCCGGGCGATGCGTTGGACGAGGAACTGGACCGGCTGGGCGCTTCCGTGGAGACCTCGATCGGCGAGGACTCGGGACGGGCCTCGGTTTCCGTCCTCAAGGAGGACATTGACCGCGGCCTCCTCATCCTGGCCGATATCCTCCGCAACCCGCGCTTCCCCGAGGACAAGATCGAGCTGGCCAAGATCCAACAGCGCGACAGCATCGCACGCCGCAACGACAACCCCCAAGCCATCCTGATGCGCGAGTTCCGCCGCCTCATCTTCGGCAAGGACAGTCCCTACGCGCGCCAGCCCGAATACGACACCGTCAATTCGATCACACGGGCGGATCTGGTGGCTTTCCACCGCGAGTTCTTCCAGCCCGAGAACGTGATCCTCGCCGTCTGGGGAGATTTCCAGGCTGCGGAAATGCGCAAGAAGATCGAACAGATCTTCGGCGCCTGGCCGCGCGGGGGCCGCCCGAAGCCCCCCGTCCCGCCCGTGGATCCGGCTGCCGCCGACCGCGCCGGCCTCTACCAGATCGTCAAGGACGACATGCCCCACTCCTGGGTGGGGATGGGATTTCTCGGCGGCCGCCGCGACGATCCCGATTACTTCGCGCTCGAGGTCATGAACAACGTCCTCGGCGGCGGCTTCGCTTCGCGACTCTTCAACAAAGTCCGCACCGAACAGGGCTTGGCTTACGCCGTGGGCTCCAACTGGGCCGCCGGCTGGGACCGCCCTGGCCTCTTTGTCGCTTTCGGCTCCACCAAGACCGAGTCCACGGTCCAGATCTTGGAATCCATTCGCAACGAGATCCGGCGACTCGCCGAGGGCGGGGCGACCCAGGAAGAGGTGACGCGGGCCAAGGATTCCATCCTGAAAGGCTTCGCCTTCGAGTTCGATTCCACAGGCAAGATCGCTCAGCGGCTGGTCTCCTACGAATACTACGGCTACCCGCGCGATTACTTGCAACGTTTCCGCGACGGCATCGAGAAAGTCACCACCGCAGACGTCGCACGGGTGGCGGCCAAGTACCTCGACACCCGCAAGCTCACCATCCTGGTTCTCGGCAAGGCTTCCGGGTTCGAGCCGCCGCTGACCGCGCTGGGCAAGGTCACCCCCGTGGATATCACCATCCCGCCGCCCAGGCAAGCCGCGCTGGCCGAGGCTACGCCCGAGAAGATCGCGCAGGGCAGGGAGATGCTGCGCAAGGTGCGCGAAGCGCTGGGCGGGGCGGCGAGGCTGCGCGAGATCGAGGACTACACGCTCGCGGCGGATCTCGTCCTCAACACTCCCCAGGGACAGTTCTCTATGCAGACGGAGACAACCGTCAGCATGGCTGGCAGGATGCTCAGCCGCATGTCCACTCCCATGGGCGAGATCGTGCAGGGATTCGACGGAGAGGCGGCCTGGATGCGCACCCCCCAGGGCGTGCGCGAACTGCCTGCCGGACAGCGTGGCGAGGTCGAAAAGGCTTTCTTCCGCGAGACCCTCCGCCTGCTGCGCGACCCGGACGAACCCGGCCTGACAGTGCAATCTCTGGGCGAGGCCGAGCTGGAAGGCAGGAAGGTCCAGGCGCTGGCGATCGGCCGGCAACCAGGCGATTTCCAGGTGCGGCTCTTCGTGGACCCGGCCACGAACCTGCTCGCCGGGAAAAGCTATACGGCGACGCTGATGGGGACTCCCGGCGAAGTCCAGGAAGTCTACGCGGACTGGCGCGAGGTTGAAGGCCTGAAATGGCCGCACAAGACCGTGCTGTACCGGGACGGCCAGAAGATCGGAGAAAGCACGCTCAGACAGGTGAAGGTGAACCCGGGGGTGGCCGCAGAGGCCTACCGCAAGCCCAAGTGACCTGCTTCAGTCGGACCGCGCGGCTGGACGCGCTAGCACCCAGGCCAGTAGGAGGAAGACGGCAGCCGAAAGCAACGCGCTGATCGGCCCGGGTGGCGCAAACTCCTCTGCGCCCGTGAGCAGGCGCGCCAGCGAGGGCAGCTCCGGGCGCAAGGCTGCCACCGCGAGCCCGATCCCCAGGATTGCTTCGCCAGCGATCAGCCCGGAGGCTATCAGCATGCCGCGTTCTTCGGCTTCGGCTCGAGCGCCGCGCCGCTCTGCCAGGCGGTCCGCAGTCCAGCGGATCAAGCCGCCGGCGAAGATGGCCGCCACCGTCTTGAACGGCAGGTACATCCCCACCGCAGCCAACATCGGAGACCGCACGCCGGCCAGGATCAACACGCAACCAAGCGCGGCCCCTGCGGCGAAAAGCCCCCACGCCATCTCCCCGCCCACGATGCCTTGCGCCAGTTGCGCCATCAACCCGGCTTGAGGAGCCGGCAAATCCACTCCTCCGATGCCACCGCTCGCACGGTTGGCTTCGTCCAGCGCCAGGATTGGCAACATCAGGAACGCCGACAGCAACGTGACCGCGACGATCTCGATCACTTGCATCTTCCACGGGGTCCCACCCAGCAGATGCCCGGCTTTCAAGTCCTGGGCGAGCGAGCCAGCCACGCAGCAGGCGCAGCAAACCACCGCAGCCACTCCCAGCACCGCGGCTACGCCCGACGGTCCCCGCTGGCCACCAGCCACCATCACGACCGCGGCCAGCACCAGAGCGGCAAGGGTAAGCCCGGAAACGGGCTGGTTCGAGCTGCCCACCAGGCCCACCAGATAAGCGCCGACCGCCGAGAGGAGGAAACCCGCCACGATCATGATGGCCGAGGCGGCCAGAGCGGGCGCCAGCGCGCCCGTGAAATGCAAATAGATGCCGAAGACAGAAAGGATCGAGACCGCAAGGCCCGCCAGGATCCAGCGCGCCCCAAGGTCGCGTTCGGTGCGCTCGGCGACCACCCGGGCGCTGCCGTGCCGCGCCTGCCAGAGGCCCCGCAGCGAGCGCAGGATCGCCTTCCGCATCGAGGAAAGCGTCCAGCAGGCAGCGACCAGCATGGCGCCCACCGCCAGCGGCCTCACTACGCTGCGCCAGATCGAATAGGCCAGCCGGTCCCACGCTACGGGCTCTCCGACGCCCAGCCGGCGGGGCAGATCGGGATCGAAAAACACGAGGGTCGGCACCAGAACCCACCAGGCGAGGACGCCGCCCGCGAAGTTCACGGCAGCCACGCGCGGGCCGACGATGAAACCGATGCCCAGCAAGGCAGGCGAGAGGCTCGGCGTGCTCCACGGCAGTCCGCCGCGATGGATCACTTCGGCCAGCGGGCGTTGCGCCGCGTCCACGTGCCGTATGAGCGCACGCGGGAACTCGAGCCAGCCAGCCGACGATTCACGCAGCAACGGCAGGCCGCGGTCGCTCTTGAGCAGCTCGACGACCGCCGCCAGCCCCATCGCCCCGAACAGACGCCGCGAAGCTGCGCCGGCGCGCTCGCCCGCGCGCATGATCTCGGCGCTGGCCACGCTCTCCGGCCAGGGCAGTCCCGCCTCCACACACAACGGCCGCCGCAGCGCGATCACGAAGAACACACCCAACAGGCCGCCTGCCAGCAGGATCAGCGAAGCTTCCCAGTAGTGTTCGCGGAGATCGGTCCACAGCCGCCCCGCGCCCGTGCGCACCATGGTAAACGCCGGGATGGTGAAGATCGCGCCAGCCACCAGCGCCTCCCCTACGGAAGCCGCGGTCCGCGCGATGTTCTGCTCAGGCACGCTGCCCCGCATCGTGCGCGTGCGAAACACCGCGAGCGCGATCACCGCCGCCGGAATCGTCGCCGCCACCGTCTGGCCGGCCTTCATGCCCAAGTAGGCATTGGCTGCGCCGAAGACGCAAGCCAGCAGCAAGCCGAGCCCCAGCGCCTTCAGGGTCAGTTCCGGAGGTTCCCCCCTTGCGTGACCGGGCATACAGAGAAGAGGGTAGCAGCCGACGCGCTCAGAAGGTCTTGCCTGCCTTGCGGCCACGCCAGCCGGGTCCGGGACCCCTCCGCCACAGGGGACGTCCGAACTCGTCCCGCAAGCGCAGGGTGCGCTTCGACCCGACCAGGGTGACGGCCGCGGCCCAGACCTCGTCTTGCTGGGGAGAGACCCGGAAGGCGCGGATGACGACTCGCTGGCCCGCGCGCGGGTTGAAATCGTTCTCGATCAGGTAGCGCAGTGCCCCGAGCCATACCCTCCAGCGCCGCTCGCCTTCGACGACCTCCAGCATGGGCATTCCCCGGGCCGTCCCGGCGGCGACTTTTTCGATCGTTCCGCGAATCTCGACAAGCTGATCGGGCACAATGCGCGGTTCGCCATCCGGCTGGGCGTAAACCAGTGCGGCCAGCAGCGCGAGCAACTCTCGTCGGGTTCGCCGCATGGAAGCCGCCTCCCCTTGGGAGATGCAAGTCCGGTGCCTGGAACCGGCTCATGCCGATTGAAGCACTTCCGCGTGCGGGGGCGCAAATCCTGCACTGGCCGGCAGGCACGTCTTGCGCGCCCGATCCCGTGCGCCTGACGCAGCGGACCGAAAAGCTGGCCGCAGCGGGTCAACGCCTCCCAGGGAGTTGGCAGGAATCGTCCGGTCCCCGACCGGACCCGAAGGCCCCTCAACCGCCGGTGAAACGGCTCACGATCAGCCAAGCGGCCAACAGAAGAACGATCCAGAGCCAGTCCACGGCCCCTCCTGCCTTCATTGTAGACCGCCGCGACACCGGTTGCTCGTCGCAGCTCGCGGTATCATCCAAGCTATGCGCCGATACCTGTTAGGCTTGACCATTCTGGTCTCGGGCGCGGCGGCTCAGGAGACGATCTACCGCGACCCGGGGTTGAAGACCGTCGTACAGGTGGCCATCGTCTGCAAGGACATCGAAGCCACCACGAAACGCTGGGCAGAACTGCTCGGCGTCGAACAGCCGACGATCCGCACGACCCGACCGGGGCGCGAGGTCAAACTCGTATACCGGGGCCGGCCTTCCGACGCCCGCGTCAAGATGGCCTTTCTCCGGATGGGGCAGGTTGTATTGGAGTTCCTCGAGCCGGTGGGCGGCCCTTCGAGCTGGAGCGAGCACCTGGAAAAATACGGCGAGGGCGTGCAGCACCTCGGCTTCCAAGTCCAGGATCTGGAGCGCAGTCTCGACACTTTGAAGCGGATGGGCGTCGCCGAGCTACACCGCGGCCGCTACGACTCCGATAACGGCACCTACGTGTACATGGACAGCAAGGAGACCCTGGGCGTGGTGATCGAGCTGTTGCACTCGGATCCTCCGCGCAAGACACGGTGACGGAGCGCGGACCACGACGCAGTTCGCTCGCATTCCCGAACTTGCCTGCACACCTGCGCGCGGGTTCCGAGCGAAGGACCCGGATCCGGCTCGCCGAAGCAAGCGCTGGAATCGCTTGGCCGCGGCCGCCACACCAGGCACGTGCGACACGATGCACACCGAACGCTCGAACGGACGCCGCCGGAAAGCGATGCGGGCGGTAGCCAGGCGATAGCGAACGCTCATCCCGGAGCGCCGCATCTGGGGAGCGCGCCCCAAGCTGACCGTGGACCGCGGAACCGTCGGTTGCTGCTTGTCCAGGACCGCGAACGGTTCCGGCACGTCGGGCTCGGCTTCGAGCAGCCGATGGAGGAGGACGAGGAGGACCAGGTGCGCGGCCTCGGCGCAAGCGCTGAAACCGCTCAAACCCGGGCGCACCGCCTTGAGGCTGCGAGGCAGTTTCCTCCACGCGAATCAA
>JANXAE010000077.1 GCA_025062235.1 Bryobacteraceae bacterium | reverse complement strand
TGGCCCACCGAAAGAAAAGCAATCAATGGTCCAGTAGTCTCTCGAAGAACAGGGCATGGAGTGCATCAAACGGGAACGGTCATCCGTCCGGCACGACTGGCCAGGGCTGGCGTGTCGCTGGCTGCCAAGGCTATCGTGACGATCAAGGTGGTCGAAACGCTGGGCAAATTCCGGCGCTGTCGTCTCACAACCACCATCCCGTTTTCCAGCGTCATCGCATCTTATCTTTGTCAAGAGCCGAGATCAAGGCCTTTTGAACGACCAAGACGCGCCCGAAGTCGCCACCTTTTGAACGTTGGATCTTGCCGCGAAGACGCCGCAAGCCTCGCATGGGGCCTGCGCAATGCCGGCAGCTAGCCGAACCGGATCGCCTTTTCGCGTACTCGTTCGCGATCCTGTGGTATAGTGCGTGCTACGCGTATGGTGGCGCGAGACGAGGGCAGTGGATGATGTTACGCAGGGACTTACTGGCCTGTATTTTCTCGGGGGCCGCCCTGGCTGGAGCGGTGCAAGAAAAAGGGAAAAGCGGTCAGCGCGAGGCGCGTAAGTCGGGGACGCGAGTGGCGGTCGCTGTGTTCACGGCAGAGGACCGCCAGATCCTGCGGGAGTGGGCCAGCAGCTCCGGTCCCGAGTTGCCGCCCGGCCTCGCCAGACGCGGCGGTGACCTGCCTCCGGGATTGGAAAAGCAACTGGTACGGAAGGGCCATCTGCCTCCCGGTCTGGAAAAGCGCGTCGTGCCCCTGCCGGTCGAACTCGAGCGCCGATTGGCGCCGCTGCGGGCCGGCCTCGCACGCGGGGTCATTGCCGGGCGCGTGATCCTTTACAGCCCCTCGACCCGGGTGATCTTCGACGTCTTCGTGCCGCTCGATTGAGTCCCTGCGATTGGCTTGCGCGAAGCCTGCGCGAGACGTGCGGTCGTGGGATACTGTTTGGGTAAGGATGCTCGCCGCAGTCGCCCTGGGGATGCTTCTGGCCACGGTGCCCTCCTCCACCGTCACGCCCGAGCAGCGCTCCCTGATCGGGAAGCTCGAGCGTGCACTGCTTGCCCCGTGTTGTTACCAGGAAGTTGTCGCCACGCATAACAGCGAGCAGGCGCGCGCCATGCGTGCCGAGATTGCGGAGATGGTGGCGGCTGGCCGAAGCGAGCGGGAGATCCTCGATCACTACAAGCAGCGTTACGGAGCACGCATTCTGGCCGAGCCCGAGGGTGCGCAGTGGTGGATCATGAACGTGGTGCCTGTCCTCATGCTAGGTGGCGGCGCTGTGGTCGTCGTCCTAGTGCTGCGGAAGTGGCGACGTGCGGCGCAAGCGGGCGGCGTGCCCGCTTGAGCGGGATGCGATAGAATTGTCCGCGTATCGGAATCGGCGGGGCGGGGGCATACCGCGAACCATGAGGCTCGCCGGTGGTGGGTGAGCGGATGCAGAGACTCGGGCGGTACGAGATCCTCGACGAGCTGGGGCGGGGTGCAATGGGGGTCGTTTATCGAGCCCGCGACCCCAGCATTGGCCGGCTGCTGGCCATCAAGACCATCCGCATGGCCGAGTTGAGCGACCCAGCCGAGGCCGAGCGTTTGCGCGAGCGCATGCGCCGGGAGGCGCACTCGGCCGGTATCCTCTCCCATCCTGGGATCGTCGTGGTCTACGACGTCGGCCAGGAAGGCGAGCTCGCTTACATCGCCATGGAGCTGGTTCCAGGCCGGAGCCTGGAAAGCATCATGGAGGACAAGGATCCCCCCAACCGGCAGACGATCCTCAGCATACTGCGCCAGACCGCGGCTGCCCTCGACTACGCCCACAGGAAAGGCATCGTCCACCGCGACATCAAACCGGCCAACATCTTGATCAATGAAGACGGTGTCGCAAAAATCACCGATTTCGGCGTGGCGAAGATTTCGAGCTCGCACCAGTTGACCATCGCCGGCACGGTCCTGGGAACGCCGAACTACATGTCGCCCGAGCAGGTGCAGGGCAAGCCGGTGGACGGGCGGGCCGACCAGTTTTCCCTCGCAGTGATCGCATACGAGCTGCTCACCGGGCAGAAGCCCTTTGCCGGCGACACGCTGACGACGGTGCTGTACAAGATCGTGGCCGAGCAGCCGCGCCCGCCGCAGGAGATCAACCCGTCGCTGCCATGGCCCGTGTCGCTGGTGCTCGGCCGGGCGCTATCCAAGAATCCCGACGAGCGGTACCCGAGTTGCACCGAGTTCGTCGACGCCTTGGAGAGGGCGCTCAGCACCAAGCCGGACTGGCAGGCCGGGAAACCTACAGGTGAGGAGGCGCTTCCCACCGCCACGGTGGGCACCACGGTGAAGGAGCAGGTGGCGGCTCGTGTGGAAGAGGCTGCCGTTGCCCCGGCTCGGCCCGCCCGGCGAAGCCGACCGCGGGCCGCGATGCTCGTTGTGGCCCTCCTCGGCCTGGCGGTCGTCGCAGGCGGAGTTTTCGTCGGCTGGCAGCGAGCCCGTAGCTCATCCCCAGCCCCGGAACAACCGATGATGACGGAGGGCACGGGGGCACCGGCCAGGCCGTCCCCGATGCCTCTTCCCTTGGAGAGGGCGTCGAGCGGGACGGGAGCGCCGAGCGCTACCAGTGAGAACACTCCCGCGGGCACGGTTGCACAGGCGCCCGTCACCACGCCCGTGCAAGCTCCTGTGGGTGCGCAAGGGAGCTCTGCTGCCAGCGAAGCTCCACCCGCTTCGGGTGGTCACTCCAAGGCGGGTCCGGAGGCGCAGCCCGCTCGAGTGCAGACGGCACCTGCGCAGTCTCTACCCCCTGTGACTCCGGCGAGCCCGCCCCGCAAGGGGGGCGCTCCCGGCGAGCACAAGTTGCTGGTTACTTCGAGTCCGCCCGGCGCGGAAGTGGTTTTCGATGCCAACCCGGAACTGAAGTGCAAGACCCCGTGCAGCATCGCTCTGAGTCCGGGCCGGCATACGCTGGTCGCAACCTTGGCCGGCCACCGTCCCGAAATGCGAATCCTCGAGGTGAGCGGCCCGCGCGAGGTCTTTCTGTCCATGACGGCCCAGACGGGCACCGTGCGCGTGGAAACGACGCCTTCGGGCGCGCAAATCCTGCTCAACGGCCAGATGCGGCCCGAAACGACGCCCGCGACGCTGGTCCTGCCCATCGGCAAGTACCAGGTCGAGGTGGTCAAGGACGGCGCCCGGGACCAGCAGGTGGTGGAAATCAAGGAAGGGGCGCTGGTTCGACTCTCCTTCCAGCTCAGCCAATAAGAGACTCTCTTCCGCAAGCCGGCGTGGCGCGGGAGGCCGGGCGTTGGCTGCGCCGAACCTCCGGCTCCGTTGCCGCGGCTGGGAGGCTGCTGCGCCGGCGCGGGCGGCTTCCGCCCCGCTGAAAGGCGAGGTTCCACCGAACTTGCCGACGCCGTCTCCAGGAGGAGTGCTGGGTTGCCCCCGCGATGGCTCTTTCTAGGGCTTCGATCCGCGTTGCCCCGCTGCGGGGAGCCAGCGGCCGGATGCGGACTGCCGCGTGGCGGGTTAGGTCTCGTTCGCTGCCGATCGGGCGTCAGTACGAAAGCAGGGCTTCGGCCTCGCGCACCAAATCCTCGACCTGCGGAAGGATTTCGTCCTCCAGGCGAGGATTGTAGGCCACCCAGGTGTCGAGCGCGGCCACCCGGCGCACGGGCGCATCCAGGCAGTCGAAGAGCTCGTCGGCGATGCGCGCTGCGATCTCAGCGCCGTAGCCGAACGAGAGGCAATCTTCGTGGGCCACGATGACGCGCGCCGTCTTCCGCACCGAGCGACAGACGGACTCCCAGTCGTAGGGCGCCAAGGTGCGCAGGTCGAGGATCTCGACGGTGCAGTCGGGATACTTCTGCTCGATGAACGAGGCGGCCTGCAAGGCCTTCTGCACCAAGGCGCCGTAAGTCACGATGGTAAGCGAACGGCCCACCTTGACCACGCGCGCCTTGCCGAAGGGAATCGTGAAGTCGGGTCCCGGGTACGGCGAGCGGTTGTAAGCTTCCCGGTAGAGTTTCTTGTGCTCGAGGAAAAGCACGGGATCGTCCGCGCGGAGGGCCGTGCGCAGCAGCCCGCAGGCGTCCAGTGCATTCGACGGCATCGCCACGCGCAGGCCTGGGATATGGGTGAACTCGACCTCTCCGCACTGGCTGTGGTAGATGGCGCCGCCTTGCAGGTAGCCGCCGATGGCCACGCGGATCACGGCCGGGCAGGAGAATCCGTTGTTCGAGCGCCAGCGCATGGTGGCCAGCTCGTTGCGGATCTGCATCATGGCCGGCCAGATGTAGTCGAAGAACTGGATTTCGGCCACCGGCTTCAGGCCGCGCGTAGCAAGGCCGATCGCGCGCCCCACGATGGCGGCTTCGGCCAGCGGGGTGTTGAAACAACGCTTGCTGCCGAATTCGCACTGGAGACCGTGCGTGGCCTTGAAGACGCCGCCTTTTCCTTTGACGCGAGGCAAATTCTCCTCGCGACTGCAATCGGCCACGTCTTCGCCGAAGACCAGAATGCGCGGGTTGCGTCGCATCTCGTCGCGCAGGGTGCGGTTGATGGCGTCCACCATAGTCAGGGGAGCGCCCTCGAAGACCGGCTCGGCAGCAAAAGCTTCGGAAGTCGGATCCACGCGGTCCGAATACAGGTGGAGCAGCGCAGATCCCAAAGGCGGATCCGCGGCCGCCAGAGCCTTCTCGGTGGCCTCCTGGATCTCTCTTTCCACCTCGTCGAAGACGAGTTGGAGGCGGTGGCGGTCGAGCACCCCTTCGGCCAGCAGGAATTCGGGGAACCGCTGGATGGGATCGCGTGCGGCCTCCGCTTCGCGTTCCTCGGGCGTCTTGTAGAGGCGCTCGTCATCGGAGAGCGAATGCGAATAGGGACGGATCACGTGGGCGTGAACGAGTGCGGGGCCTTGCCGGTTGCGACACCATGCGGCGGCCTCACGGACGGCCTGATAGGATGCGAGGAAATCGGTGCCGTCCACCTCCAGAACCAGCAGACCGGGGAAGCAACGGACCAGGCGCGAGATGCTGCCGCCGGCGGTCTGACGCTCGATCGGGACCGAAATTGCCCATCCGTTGTCCTCGATCAGAAACAACACGGGCAGGCGGTCGAGGCAGGCGACATTCAGCGCTTCCCAGAATTCACCCTCGCTCGTAGCGCCATCGCCAGAACTGACCAGCGTCACATCGTCGCTGGCCGGATCCAGATACACGGAAGCATGGGCGCAACCCACCGCCTGGAGGAACTGCGTTCCGGTGGGCGAAGAGGCGCTGACGATGTGAAGCTCGGGCGAGCCCCAGTGCGATGGCATCTGCCGCCCGCCCGAGGCGATATCGCCGGCCGCGCCCACCGCTTGGAGCAGCATCTGCTCGGCGGTGACGCCCAGGGCCAGGCACATGGCGCGGTCGCGATAATATGGGTAGAACCAATCGTGCCCCGGCCGCAACGCCATGCCCGCGGCCGCGCTGATGGCTTCGTGGCCCGCCCCCGAGATTTGGAAGAAGATGCGGTTCTGTCTCTTGAGCAGGATCTCGCGATCGTCCAGCCGGCGCGACAACTGCATGATGCGCAGCGCCCGGATGAGTTCTTCGGCTTCCAGACCGGCGAAACGGGCCGCCAGTTCGGACCCGGCTCGCGTAGTGGGCGGCGTGGCCATCCCCGCGTCCTCCCGCTTCAAGTGTAGCCCGTCGGCCCTCCCGCTGGCGAGAGCTCGCCGGGAGGCCGCAGTCGGGAACCGTTAAGCTGGATGATATGTACGACTTGGCGTTCTTCCGCTCCAACCTGGAGCTCATCGCCGAGCGCCTGGCCACGCGGGGTTACAGCCTCGATGTGGGGCAGTTCCGCGAGTTGGACGCCCGCCGCCGTGCGGCTCTCACTGAGAGCGAACGCCTGAAGGCTTGGCGGAACGCCGAAAGCGCGGAAATCGGCCGCCTCCGCAAACAGGGTGTGGATACCGCCGAACGCCAGCAGAAGGTCCGCGAGGCCGCCGAGCGGATTGCTGCGCTGGACCGCGAGGCCGAAGAACTCGACGAACAGTTCCGCCAACTGCTGGCCAGCGTGCCGAACCTGCCGCACGAGAGCACGCCCGTAGGGCGAGGTTCGGAAGACAACGTCGAGGTCCGGCGCTGGGGCCAGCCGCGCACCTTCGATTTCACGCCCAAAGCGCACTGGGAACTGGGCCCGGAACTTGGCATTCTTGATCTGGAACGGGCAGCCAAGGTCACCGGCGCCCGGTTCGCCGTCTACTGGGATCTGGGCGCGAAGCTGGAACGAGCTCTCATCAACTTCATGCTGGACGTCCACACGCGCGAGCATGGCTATACCGAGGTCCTGCCTCCGTTTCTGATCAATTCCGCGAGCCTGTTCGGCACCGGGCAGTTGCCCAAGTTCGCCGGGGACCTTTTCAAGTGCGAGGGATACGACTTCTGGCTGGCCCCGACCGCCGAAGTGCCGGTAACGAATCTCTACCGAAACGAAACCCTCGACGCGGATTGCCTGCCTGTCAAGCTCGCCGCTTTCACCCCGTGCTTCCGCAGCGAAGCGGGCTCCTACGGGCGCGACGTGCGCGGCATCATCCGCCAGCACCAGTTCCAGAAGGTGGAACTGGTCAAGTTCGCCCGGCCCGAGCAGAGCTACGACGAGCTCGAGAGCCTGACCCGCGACGCCGAGGACATTCTCCAGCGTCTGGGCCTGCCCTACCGCACCGTGGTGTTGTGCACGGGCGATCTGGGGTTCTCCGCCGCCAAGACCTACGACATCGAGGTTTGGATGCCAGGCCTGAACGAGTACAAAGAGATCTCTTCCTGTTCGAACTTTGAATCGTTCCAGGCCCGGCGCGCCGGCATCCGGATGAAGTCGGGCCGGGGCAAATCCGAGTACGTGCACACGCTGAACGGGAGCGGCCTGGCCGTGGGCCGGACCTGGGTGGCGGTCGTCGAAAACTACCAGCAGGCCGACGGCAGCGTCGTCATTCCCGAGGCTCTGCGGCCCTACCTGGACGCCGAGCGGATCACGCCCCGCGGAGAGCTCAAGTGAAGGACGGGCGGCCGCGCGAGGCGGCCGCCCCGAAGCCGGTTTAATCGGCTAGAAATCCAGCCGCAAGCCCATGGTGATGATGCGCGGGCTCAACTGCGGCGCGGTGGGGCGCCCGAAATTGGGGTTGCCGACGGTGCCCACCACGCTTCCGAAGCAGGTACGGTTGAACAGGTTGAAGGCGTCCGCGCGGTAGACCAGATCGATCGAGCGGTCGCCCGCGTAGTTGAATTTGAAACGCTTCTGGATGGAAACGTTCTCGGAGAAGATGGGCGGGTTGCGGAACGCCCCGAAGAAGATGGCTGCATTGCCTAGCTGGAACTGTCCGGGCAGCGCGAACGGCGAGCGTTCGCCGTAGTTGAACCAACGCGTGTCGGGATTGTCCGGATCGAGCACGGTGCGGCTGATGCCTGTGCGGATCGGGAAGCCCGTCACGTTCGCCTTCTTGAAGCGCGTGA
This sequence comes from Bryobacteraceae bacterium, assembly GCA_025062235.1. GTDB lineage: Bacteria > Acidobacteriota > Terriglobia > Bryobacterales > Bryobacteraceae > DTHT01. Next base: position 8,289 of record JANXAE010000077.1, on the reverse strand, counting down.
ACAGCACTCCGGAGCCCAGCGTGTTGGGCGCCTCCACCTTGATCAGGTTCCCGCTGTAGTACCGCTGCGCGGCCGCGATCGTCCAGTGCCCCACGAGCAGATCCAGCCAGCGATTCTGCGTGTTCAGGAAACGCTTGCCGCGGCCGAACGGCAGGTCGTAGCTGTTGAGCACGTTCAGCACGTGGGGCTGGTCGAAGTGCAGGTAGGACTTCATGTCGCGGATGTTGTAGTTGTCCTGCGCCCAGACCTGCGACTGCGTGAAGACCTGCCGGTAGTGAGCCAGGGCCAGGCTCTTCGACCAGGTGTAGGCGGCCATCATCTGCCAGGCGCCGAAGCGGCGCTCGATCTTGACCTGAAGCGAGTCGTACCAGTTGCGGCCCACGCCCGCGTTGCGCGAGATCACGCCGAAGTATTGCGGATAAGGCCGCAACGCCTGGGCCAGCGTGTAGTTGTCCGGGAAGGTCGGGAACGGTTTGCGGAAGCCGGCGGCGACCACGTCGGGGTGACTGATCGGCCGCTGCAACAGCGTGCCCAACGCCAGACGGCTCACGGGCAACTGGTTCAGCTCGATCGAGGAGTTCAGCCGGCTGCCGCGGTTGCCCACGTAAGCGATGTCGAACAGGAAGTTCCGGTACTCGTGCTGGATGTTGAAGCTCCAGTTGTGGATGCGCGGCGCCAGCCCGAAGGTGGGCCCCATCACGTCCACGTCCTGGAAGTTGCCGTAGGAGGGATCCAGGAAGGGCGGCGGTTGGAAGTTGGGCGGCAGCGGGATTCCGTTGTCCCAGTTCAGCACAGGGTTGAGTCCGTCGGAGTTCCACGTCACGCCGTAGTAAGCCCCGAAACCGACCCGGCAGCCGCAGCCGCCGTTGCCCAGCGTCTGATAGTAGATGCCGTAGCCGCCCCGCAACACGGTCTTGTCCAAGATGCGGTAGGCAAAGCCGACGCGCGGACCGAAGTTGCTGTAATCGGTGGGATAGAACCGCTTGACGCCTGCGCGCCCGGCGCCGTAGCCCGCGAAGACGAGCGCGCCGGGCAGCCCGCCCGCCGCCGGGTTCGGCTTGTTCAGGTCTACGTGCGAGTAGTTGCCATCCTTCTCGTACCAGCCTTCGGGCACTTCGTAACGCATGCCCAGCGTGAGCGTCAACCGGGGCGTGACCTTCCAGTTGTCCTGGCAGTAGACAGCCTGGTAGCCGTACCGCGCCTCGCCAGGGATCACCGGCAAGGGCGTCATCGCTGCCTCGTCCACAGCGCCCAGCAGCAGGCTGGCGAAGGCATGTCCGGTCGTGGCGATGGCCGTGGGCGAAGCCGTCTGCGAGCGCGCAAAGACGTATCGTCCGTTGGTGCCGGCCAGGTCGGGCGGGTTCGAGAACGCGCGCAGGCGACGGAAATCCCAGCCCATCTTGATCTCATGCTTGCCGCGGATGATCGAAAGCGACTGCACGAAGTGGTACGTCCAGTTGAACTGCGTGCCTGTGGAAACCTTGCCGTCCTGCACGCCCCAGGCGCTCAAGCCGTCCGCGCCGGTGAACCGAACCACCGGGAACGCATCGGAGAGCCCGGAAAGCGGCAGGCCGATCCGCGAGCCCCAGCCTTTCTGGGCCGGGTTGTCCCAGCCCTGTTGCTGGCGGGTGAAGCCGAAAGTCGAATGCAGCAGCACGGTCGGGCTGAGGACCAAGTCGTGATTCAAGCGGTAGTTTTCCGGCCGCTGCGTGTTCGAGCCCAGCCCCGTGCCCAGGGGGCCCGGGAAACTGAACGTGTTCTGCACGTCCTGGTTCTGCCGGCTCATGTAATATGCGAAACGGTTGTTGGGCGTAACCGCATGATCGAACTTGATGCTCCAGTGCGTGTCTTCGATCACCTGCTGGTTGGTGAACTGGTAGTTGCCGGTCAACGTGGGCAGGTTCGCGTCCGGAATCAGCGGGACGACATTGCGCGAGACTCTGCTCCAGCGATCGCGCGGAACGATCTTGCCAGGGAAGGGCAAGCGCGTGTTGCCCGCCGTAGTCAGCGGATCGTAAATCAACTGGGGCACTTCGTTGAAATCGCCTTGTTTCATCCGCGGCGTGGGTATGGTGGAAGTGGTCTGGCTGATGGAGGCCGGGCGCAGGTCCTTGGCGAGGGTGAAGAACCAGAACGTTCGGTTGCGGCCGTCATAGAGCCGCGGCAACCAGACCGGACCGCCGATGACGCCGCCGACCTCGTTGAAGCGCTCCTTGGGACGGAAGCCGCGCGGCCGGCCCACGACGCGGTTGACGCTGTAGCCGGCGGCGTTCCAGATGTCGCGCCGCATGTTCAGGAACGCGCCGCCGTGCAGCTCGTTGGTGCCCGAACGCGTGATGAAGACCTCGACGCCTCCGCCGAAGCGCCCGTACTCGGCGTTGTAGTTGGAAGTGATCAGCTTGAACTCGCCGAACTGCTCCGAGGCCGGGAAGTTGAAGACCACACCCCCGGATTCGGGAATGATCTGGCTGGCGCCGTCCAGTAGAACCTCCTTGGCCCGGCCCCCGGAGCCCGAAATGGAGGTTTCTCCAAAGCCGGTGTTCACGCCCGGCATGTAGACGACGAAGGCTTCCGGATTGCGGATGCCGCCCGTGAACAGCGGCAGGGTATCCATGAACTTGCGGGAGAAGTTCTGGCCGCGCTCCGGTGTTTGCGTCTCCAGCAGCACGATCGCCTCGCGGACCTCCACCGTCTGCTGGACCTCGCCGAGCTCCAGACGCAGGTCCACGATCTGCCGTTGGGCCACGCGGATTTCGATCTGGCTCTGCGAGGCTCTCTTGAAGCCGGTTTTCTCCACAGTCAGCGTGTAGAGCCCCACAGGCAGGCTGGGGAACACGAACAAGCCTGCCTCCGTGGTTACAGTTTCGAACTGCTGCGCTGTGGGTTCGTGCCTGGCCACGACCTTGGCGCCGGGAACCGCAGCGCCGGCAGGATCGGTGACCGTACCCTGCATCGAGCCCGTAGCGACCTGCGACCACGCAAGGCATGCCATCAACACAAGCAGCATTGCGAGACGGATTGGCATGGGCACGCACCTCCTCAGAGCCGATCGCTGGGATGTTGCCAAGCCCCGATGCGAGCGGCGCAATTGGCGACCTGTAGCCGGTATTTGGCCACCTACAGGCGTCACTGTATTGTAACAAGACAAGCCTCTGGCAGACGCAACTGATTCAGCGGCAGCCCGCTGGGGTTGCCCTCCGCCGGTGGGGCGGCCCACACGGGGTTGCCTTCATCGCAGCCGAACGGGACGCTCGGCGCCGGAGCCTTTCAGGTACGTTCCGCGTTTGCCGTTCGGCAGCGTGGTGGATGGATCCGTGCGCGCCCGCGAGAGCTGGGGGGCGGTCAAGCCCCGGGCCCCCCTCAGGTTCGCGCCGCGGAAGTCCGCGGCCAACAGGTCTGCTTCGTCGAACCGCGCATTTTCCAGCGAGGCGGCCGAGAAGTCAGCCCCCCTCAGGTTGGCCTGACGGAAATCGGCCTCGTCCAGCATGGCCCGCGAGAAGCAACTCTGGCTGACGTCCGCGTTGAGGAACCGCGCGCCCAGCAACTGAGCCAGTCGGAAATCGCAGCCTGTCAGGCGGGCGGAGCTGAAGTTCGCCCTGCTCATGCGAGCGGCCACGAAGCGGGCTCCGCAGGCGCGGGCATGGTAGAGCAGGGCCGCCTCCAGGTCGGCCTCGCCGAAGTCGCTCATGCCGAGCTGGGCGTAATGCAAGCTGGCCCCCGTCAGGATCGCGCCCATGAAATCGCATTCTTCCAGGCGTGCGTCCAGGAGCCGGGCCTCGCGCAGCAACGCCCGGCGGAAGCACACGCCGTGAAGAACGGCTTCGGTGAAATTGGCTTCCGCCAGCAATGCCCCCTCGAAGATGCAGCTTTTCAGCTCGGCGCCGGTCAGGTCGGCGCCGGACATCGTCGCCTGGCTGAAATCGCAGCGGATCAACACGGCACGGCTCAGATCGGCCCCTGTCAGTTTCGCCTCCAGCAGGCTGCAGCCCCTGAGCACTGCACCCCGAAGGCTGACCCCGCTGAGTTCGGCTTCGTTGAGGGCGCAGGCGGTGAGCATGGCCCGCTTGCCCTCGGGAAGCTGCTCGAGCCAGGCGCGGTGGGCTTGCAGGATTTGCGTGAGCTGGCTCGCGCTCGCCGTGCGGTAGGACTTACCACAGGCCGCTGCTCTGGGGCGCGGGGTGGCGTTCGGCTCCATGCTCCCCTCTTTGATCGTCGTCCCGGCCGGAAACTTTAGACCGGCGGCATGGGCAAAGCGGGCCGCTGCCGCGCATGCGGATTCGTACCGTGTTATCCTGAAAATTCGCCGGACTCTCCGGAAGAACCGTTCTGCTGTGAAGAACGCGCAGGCGAGCGCGCGCCTTTGTGGTATGTTTTCCATGTTGGCGGGGAGGCCCGGGGTCCGGAACGCCCGGGCAGGCGGTAAGAGGCCATGGCCGCGCGCATCCTCCTGATCGAAGACGAGCAGCGCATCGCGGAACTCATCGCCCGGGGTTTGCAGAACGCAGGCTTCGAGGTGGATTTCGTCAGCGAGGGCAACCGCGGTCTCGAGATGATGCAGGCCCGCGACTACGACCTCATCATCCTGGATCTGATGCTGCCGGACATGGACGGCCTGCGCGTGCTCGAGAAGCTGCGGAACCGCAAGCTCTGCCCTCCCATCCTGATCCTCAGCGCGCTGGGAGCAGTCGAAGACCGCGTCAAGGGACTCGAGCGCGGCGCGGACGACTACCTGAGCAAGCCGTTCTCGTTCAACGAACTGCTCGCGCGGGTGCGCGCCCTGCTGCGCCGCGGGCAGCCGGTGCGCGAACGCTTGCAAGTGGCCGACCTGGTCATGGACGTGACGCGTCGCAAGGTCAGTCGCGGAGGCCAGCCCATCGAACTGGCTCCCAAGGAGTTCAGCATTCTGGAATTCCTGATGCGCAACGCCGGCAGGCCCCTGACGCGCACGGCCATCGTCGAGCACGTCTGGGAGATGGATTACGACGGGCTGACCAACATCGTGGATGTCTACATCCGGCACCTGCGCAGCAAGATTGACGACCGCTGGCCGCACAAGCTCATTCGCACCGTGCGCGGCATCGGCTACATGATTGACGCCGGCGAGAAGCCGGCAGGCAAGCCGGCCGGCACCTGAGGCCGCCTCGGCCCCCGGCGTTATGGGCCTTGAGATTCGCCAGCGTGAGCGGGAGGGGATCCTCATCCTCGATTTGAAGGGGCGCATCACGGCGGGGGAGGAAGCGGCGCATCTGCGCGAGACGCTGCGGGCCCTGGCCGCGGAAGGCAAGACACGGGTGATCCTCAACCTCGAGGACGTGGATTACATTGACAGCACGGGCCTGGGCACCCTGGTGATGGGCTTCACCACCTTGCGCAAGGCCGGCGGCTCGTTGAAACTGCTGCGCTTGAGTCGCCGAAACATCGAGCTGTTGGTGTTCACCAAGCTCGAAACCGTCTTCGAGATCTTCGACGACGAGCTCGACGCGCTGAACAGTTTCTTCCCCGGTCGCGCCGTGCGCCGCTTCGATATCCTGAGCTTCGTTCAGCAGATGGAGCGGGAAGGGCGCGAATAAGAAAGGCCGCCCCCTCGAGGGGCGGCCGCCCGGAACACGCGTGAATGGCGGCGCTCAGCCGCGCTGGTCCATGGGAACGAAGTCTCGGTGGCCGTAGCCGATGTAAACCTGCCGCGGCCTTGCGATCTTCTGTTCAGGGTCGCCCATCATCTCGTCCCACTGGGCGCACCAGCCGGTCATACGCGGGATGGCGAACAGGACGGTGAAGATCTCGGGTTGGAAACCGAGAGCCTGGTAGATGATCCCCGAGTAAAAGTCCACGTTGGGATAGAGTTTCCGCGAGATGAAGTACTCGTCGGAGAGCGCGATGCGCTCCAATTCCAGGGCGATGTCCAGCTTGGGATTGCGCCCCGTGACCTCGAAAACCTTGTCGGCGGTCTGCTTGATGATGCGGGCGCGCGGGTCGTAGTTCTTGTAGATGCGGTGGCCGAAGCCCATCAGCAGCCGCTTGCGGTTCTTGACGTCCTCGATGTAGGAGGGGATGTTCTCGACGGAGCCGATCTCGTCGAGCATGCGCAGCACCTGTTCGTTGGCGCCCCCGTGCAGCGGGCCGAACAGCGCCGCGGTGGCGGCGGCGGCGCAGACGTACGGGTCGGCCTCCGAGCTGCCCACGCTGCGCATGGCGTTGGCGCTGCAATTCTGCTCGTGGTCGGCGTGCAGGATGAAAAGGATGTCCAGGGCGCGTTCGACGACCGGATTCACCTGGTAATCGGGCTCGAGGCCCTTCCAGAGCATCTTCATGAAGTTGCCGGTGTAGCTCAGCCTGGGATCCGGGTCCACGTAAGGCAGGCCACGGCTGTAGCGGTAGAAATAGGCCGCCAAGGTGGGGACCTTGGCGATCAGCCGGATGATCTGCTTGCGCCGGTTGGCCGGGTCGCGCACCTTCTTGGCATCCGGGTAGAAAGTGGAAAGCGCAGCCAGCGTGCTGGCCAGCACGGCCATCGGGTGGGCGTCGTGATGGAAGCCCTCGATGATCCGCTTGATGTTCTCCGGCACCGCGAGCTCTGCCTTGATCTGGGCCTCGAATTCCTCGAGTTGCCTGGCGGTGGGCAGCTCCCCGTTCAGGATCAGGTAGGCAACCTCGAGGAATCGGCAGTTCTCGGCCAGTTGCTCGATGGGGTAGCCACGATAACGCAGGATGCCGCGGTCCCCGTCAATGAAGGTGATGGAGCTGCGGCAGGAAGCGGTGTTCATGAAGGCCGGATCGTAGCTCAGCAACCCGAAGTCTTCCGGGTCGGTCTTGATCTGCCTGAGATCCATGGCCCGGATGGCGCCGTCTTTGATTGGGATCGTGTAGGTGGCGTTGGTGCGGTTGTCGGTTATGGTCAGAGTATCGTTCGCCATGGCGTTCCTTCTCCGCCGCCCCGAGCCTGGAGCCGGGACGGGTTGATAGCCCACAAGTCGGTCCCCGCGCCCTCCGGGGACCACTGATTCAGAGAACGTCCGCGGGCAAGGCGCCGCTGCGGATGGCCATCCCAAAAGATAATGCAGGAGATCAGGGGAAAGCAAGGGAGCCTGCGGATCCTCTTGCCCGATGTGTCGGATCTCAGGCGCCCTGCTCCGAGCGGATCATTTCGTCCAGCAACAGACCGAAGGTGCGGCTCTTGTGCTCGACCCGGCGGCGGAACTCCTCGAGCTCCCGCTCGAGCGCCCGCAGACGGTCTGCCAGGTGAAGGCAAGCCAGGACCGCGACGCGCAGGTCATCTGCCTTGGGGAAGCGCGCGGCAATGGCCGCCATGAGTTGGTTGACGGCATCGGCCAGCTCCAGGACTTCGCGTTCGTCGCCGGCGGCCAGCACAGTGTAAGTTTGGTCGAGAATCGTTACCCGGACCGGGTGTTTCTGGCCGGCTTCGCCGGGCATGGCCGTCAGGGCGCGGCGCTCGCCAGCGCGTCAATCTGTCCCAGCAGCTTCTCGATGCGGGCCCGTACCTGCCGCCGCTCCTCCCGGAGCGCCTCCAGTTCCTCGGCCAGCTTTTCGGCGCGCTGCCTCTGCTGGGCAGCTTCGCGCAAGGCCGCATCTCGCTCGGCCAAGGCGGCTTGTTTTTCCTGCCGCAGGCGGGCCACGAGCTCGATGGCCTGGCGGATGCGCTGCTCGAGCGCATCCAGCGATACCGGGTCCGGTGCGGTCGGTTCGGTCATCTTGCCGCTCTGGCCAGTTGCGTCTTGGCCTTCTCGACCAGGGCGGCGAAGGCGCCCTCGTCCTTGACGGCCAGTTCCGCCAGCATCTTGCGATTCAGTTCCACGCCGGCGGCCTTCAGGGCTCCCACGAACTTGCTGTAGGAGACCCCAAGCTGTCGGCAGGCTGCGTTGATGCGGCTGATCCAAAGGCTGCGCAAGTCGCGCTTGCGCTGCCGCCGTCCGTGGTAGGCGTAGCGCAAGGCTTTCTGCACGGCCAGCTTGGCCGCACGGTGCAACTTGCTCTTGGTCAGGAACTGGCCCTTCGCCGCCTTGAGAACCTTACGCCGCGCTCTGCGGCGTTTGGGACCGCGCTTGACTCGGGGCACGTTTTCCTCCTTGGTCGGGACGCGCCACGCGGGCGCTTGCGAGGCGGATCGGGCACGTGCCTTGCGCTCCGTCCGCGCTCTCGCCAGCCGGCGGCCGGCCGCACCGTGCCACGGCCGGGAGCGCCGGAAGCGTACTCAGTACGGGAGCATGCGCTTGATGGCGTCGCGATTGGCGCCCTCGACGAGGACGTCCTGGCTCAGGCGCCGCTTCCGCG
>JANXAE010000076.1 GCA_025062235.1 Bryobacteraceae bacterium | reverse complement strand
AAAGGCTTGAGCGAAAGGACCATGTGGCAAAGATCCTTGTTGGAGTAGTAAATGTTCTTGGCCACTTCCAGATGGCCCTCGCCTCCTCCGGCGCGCGAATTGTAGTAGGGGTGTCCAAGGCGCTGGAGCTCGTACTGGTTGGCCAGCGGGTGCGCCAGGCCGCTGAGCGTGGCGGCCGCGCGGGCGTAATGACGCCGGAAGAGCGCCTCGGCCAGCTTCAGCTTGAACTGCTTGCGCAAGTAGTTCCCTTCGATGCGTGCACGGCGTGGCAGATGCCACCAGGAGGGCAGCAGAGCGCCTTCCTCGAGTCCCTTCCAGTCGCGGTTCTTCTGCACGACCTTATGGATCAGGTAGGTGATCCAGGTACCGACCGGCTCGACCAACACCTGTGCCTGCTCGCCCTCTAGGAACCGGAACATGTTGAAGTTGCCGTCGCCCTCGGTGGTCTGCGCCCAGAACTCGCCGGTGATCTTGACGATGGGCCGCACGCGCAGGCGGTCCACTGGGATTTCGGTCAGGCGACGGGCGGCGCGTTCCAGGGCTTCGATCAGGGAAGGCTCGAAGACCTGCTGGAGGAACTTCAGGGCCCGGTCTGCCGGCGCACGCAGGGCCGCGGGCCAGGATTGCGGCGCGCGCCGCCAGCGGTGGGCGCGCAGTGCCTCGTAGACATCCTCGACGGCGGCTTGCAAAGCGGCGTCTGTCTCGCCGGGGTTCACCTCGTAAGGCCGGATGGCGTAGGCTGCCTCGTTCAGGACGTCGGCAAAGGTGAGAGCGTTGAGAATGCCCAGGAAGAACTCCAGGTTCATTTCCAGGCCGTCGTCCCCGGAAGCCTGATCGAGCCCGCCGGTCTGCTGGAACAGTAGCACGCGGAAGCCGTCGAAGCCGGCGTTTCGCAAGGCCAGACGGTATTCGGCCTCGTACATGCCGAAGCGGCACGGCCCGCACGCGCCAGCCGTGAAGAATACGTAGCGATCGAGGATCTCCTGGCGGGGCACACCCTGGGCGCGGAGGCTCTCCAAGTACCGGACCAGATTGCCGACGGTGAAATAGGTCGGGTTGCACTGGCCGTTGTTGCCGTACTCCTTGCCCGCCTGGAACGCGCGACGGTCAGGCGTTGGCAGGGGCTGGGCCTTGTAGCCGAGCCCTTCCAACACGCCCTGGATGAGGCGCTCGTGTTTCCAGGTGAGCCCGCCGAAGAGAATCGTCGTGCTCGAGCGCTCGGCGCGCGTGAAGGGACGCTCGACCGGCCGCTTGAAGTGAACCGTGCCGTGGCCGCCGGAGGCCAACTCGTCCAAAGACACATCGAAGCACGCAGTGCTCATCGCTCCCCTCTCGGCTGCGCGGCAGTGCAGGCTCCCAGACCGCGCAGCGCGAAATCCGGTTTTTTCTTATGATTTTTGGCGAGCTGGCGCGCGGTGAGTATCGGAATTCAGCGAACGGGAGAATTCCGGAGTCGAACGGAAGCTCCGCGGAAGCCGGACGAGCGGCCGCACAGTGGCTGGTCGCGCGCTCCTGTTATGCTGGCAGTTCGGGGAGATTTGCATTGAGCCGGTTGTCTCTCGCACTGCGTTGCTTCTTCGCGGTTTTGCGCCGCGGTCGTCTGGATCGCGGACTCGCGGCCGAATTGGGATTGCCCGCGCCCCAGACGGCACCGCCGGCCCCCGCCGAGCGCGAGCGCAGCGAAACCGCGGCCGACGGAGCGTTGCGGATCCTGGGCCTGTTGCAGCGCGAAGGCCGCCTGTTGGATTTCCTGATGGAGGAGATCTCGGCCTACCCGGACGATCAGGTGGGCGCTGCGGCGCGCGACGTGCACGAGCATTGCGCCGCGGCGCTCCGGCGTTGCCTTCGCCTGTCGCCCGTTATTGACGGCGTGGAGGGCACCTACGTGAGGCTGGGGGATCTGGGCGAAGCGGAGGTGAAGCTCCTGGGCAACGTCCCGATCGGCGCACGCCCGGAGGGCGGGATCCTGCGGCACAAGGGTTGGCGGGCGATGCGGATCGAGCTGCCGGCGCCGGCCGGCCAGGACCCGGCGCTGCTGGCGCCCGCCGAGGTGGAGGTCGAATGAGCGTCGGCGCAGCGGGATGAGAGCGTCTGCCGCGTGGCGTCAGCAAGCCGGGCGAAAGCGGCACGTCGGCGAGCGAACATGAAGGTCGGCATTGACCTCGGCACGACGAATTCCGCGGTAGCATTCGTGGACCCTCGCGAAGCGGCCGAAGCCGATTTCCCGCCAGTGCGCATTCTCGAGATCCCGCAGTACGTGGCGCCCGGCGTGGTCGAGAGGCGGCGCGTGTTGCCGTCGTTCCTGTATCTGGGCGACCGCGAGTACGTGGGCGTCTACGCGCGCGATCAGGGTGCGCTGGTGCCGGCGCGCCTGGTCCACTCGGCCAAGTCCTGGCTTTCCAATCCGGAAGTGGATCGCACGGCGAAGATCCTGCCCTGGGATTCGCAAGAGGTGGGCCGGGTGCTGTCGCCGGTGGAGGTCTCGGCCCGCTATCTGCGGCACATGAGTGATGCCTGGGAGAAAGCCCAGGGCGAGCCGCTGGCAGCGCAGGACGTGGTGATTACAGTGCCCGCCTCCTTCGACGAGGAGGCGCGCGAGCTCACGGTGCAGGCCGCCGCAGAAGCGGGGCTGGAGCGCATCACGCTGCTCGAGGAGCCCGCCGCCGCCTTCTACGCATGGATCGTACACCATTTCAGCGAATCGCGCCGCGCGCTGCGCGACGGCATGACGGTGCTGGTGGTGGACGTGGGGGGCGGAACCTCGGACTTCACGCTGATTCGGGTGCATCGCGAGGGCGATCGCATCGAGTTCACGCGCACCGCGGTGGGCCGCCATCTGCTGCTCGGGGGCGACAATCTGGACCTCACGCTCGCATGGCTGGTCGAGAACAAGCTGGGCGTACCGCTCTCGCTGCGGCAGCGCAACGCGGTGCGGCGGCAGTGCACGGTCGCCAAGGAGCGGCTGCTGACGGACCCGAAGCTGGAGAAGTTCGAGATCACCGTGACCGGCGTCGGAACCTCGCTGGTGGGAGGCGTGCGCAAGACGGAGATCCTGCGCGAAGAGGCCCTGGAGCTGGCTCTGGAGGGATTCCTGCCCTTCTGCCGGCTGTGGGAACGGCCGAAACATGAGAGGGACAGTCCGTTTCGGGAGCTGGGACTGCCCTACGAGACCGACCCGGCCATCACCCGCCATCTGGCGGCGTTCCTTTCCGACGCCGCCGTGCAGGTGGGCGAAAGCGTGGACGCACTGCTGTTCAACGGCGGTTTCTTCATCCCCGAGGTCTGCCGGCAGCGCGTGGCCGAGGTGGTCAGGAGCTGGTACGGGCGAGCGCCGCTGGTGCTGGAGAACCGCGACCTGGATCTGGCGGTGGCGGTGGGCGCCGCCTACTACGCCTACGTCCGCACCACGGGCTCGGGCGTGCTGGTGCGTGGCGGCCTGCCGCGCGCCTACTACCTCGAAGTGGCGGGCGGAGGCGGGCGGAGGCGTGCCGTGTGTTTGGTGCCCCGCGGCACCGACGAGGGCGTCGAAGTCGAGCTGGATCCGGGCAACCTCGAACTGCTCGCCAACCGGCCGGTCTGCTTCCGCCTCTACAGCTCGCTCACACGCACGGGCGACGCGCTCGGCTCGCTGGTGGAGTTCGACGACAGCGCCCTGGAAGCGGAATTCCACGAGCATGCGCCCTTGCACGCGCTGATCCGCTTCGGCGAACGCGGCGAGCGGCTGGTGCCGGTGAAGCTGGGCGCGCGCTTGACGGAAGTGGGCACCCTCGAGATCTGGTGCCAGTCGAAGGTGAGCGATCATCGCTGGCGGTTGCAGTTCCAGCTGCGCAAGCGCGCGCACGAGATCGAGATGCCGCGACGCCCCGCGGCGGTCGTCAGCGAGCGCGCGCTCGAGGATGCTGCGGCGCTGATCCGCGAGGTCTTCGAAGCCGCTCAAGGTGCGCCCACGCCGGAAGAGTTGCCCGGGTTGCTCGAGCAAAGGCTGAGTCTGGGACGGAATTCCTGGCCGCTGGGCGCGATCCGGCGCCTGGCCGACGAGCTGCTTGGGGTGGCCGAACGACGCAGTCTGGCTCCCGCCTTCGAACTGCGCTGGCTGAACCTGACAGGCTTCTGCCTCCGACCGGGATTCGGCTCTCCGGGCGACGAATGGCGCCTGGAGCAGGCGCGGCGGGCGTGCTTTGCAGGGGCAGTCTTCGAAAACCAGGTGCAGAACGAGATCGAGTGGTGGATCTTCTGGGGTCGCGTGGCCGGCGGGTTGGGCCGCGCGCAGCAGGCTGAGCTGTACCAGCGCCTGGCGCCCGCGCTGTTCCCTCGGGGACAAAAGCGCAAGCGGCTGAATCCCAGCTTGTGGCGCGAGATGTGGCGGACGGCGGCCAGCCTCGAGCTGCTGCCCATGCAGACCAAGATCCAGCTAGGGGATGCGCTCGTTGCCGGGGTGCCCGAGCTGCCCGAAGCGGTGCGTTGCTGGTGCCTGGCGCGGCTGGGAGCCAGGCAGCTTTTCTACGGACCGGCCGATCAAGTGGTCCCGCCGGCGGTTGCGGCCCGATGGGCCGCCGCCCTGCTCGGCGAGCCCGCAGCGGCAGAAGCGCTGGCTGCGATGGCGCGAAAAACGGGGGATCCCGCGCGCGATCTCAATCCCGTGTTGCGCGAGCAGGTCAAGCGGGCACTGGCTGCGCGGCCGGAAGCGCAGCGGTTGCTCGCGGTGCTGGAGGGCGAGCAGGAGCTCGACGCACGCACCCTGGACCGCATCTTCGGCGAGGAGCTGCCGCCCGGCCTGCGCATGGGCGCGGGCGCCTGAAAACCATGGACGAGACGAGCCTCATCCGTCGCATCCGGGGGCGGACCACCCGGGCTCGCGGGCTGCTGGTAGGCATCGGGGATGATTGCGCCGTGTACCGGCCGGCGGGTGCGCGGGAGGACCTGTTGTTGACGACGGACTGGCTCATCGAAGGCGTGCACTTCCTGCGCGACACGCATCCGCCCGGAGCGGTCGGATGGAAGGCGCTGGCGCGGGGGCTGAGCGACATCGCGGCCATGGGAGGGAGGGCCAAGATCTGCCTGCTGTCGCTGGCGCTGGCTCCCTGGACCACCGAACAGTGGGTGACGGCGTTTTTCCAAGGTTTCCGCCGGTTGGCGCGGGCCAGCGGAGTCGTGCTCGCCGGCGGGGATCTGGCGCGCGCGGAGCGGCTGGCCTGCGACATCGTGGTCGTCGGATCGGCGCCCCGCGGCGAGGCGCTGCTGCGCAGCGGGGCCCGCCCTGGGGACGAGATTTACGTATCCGGGCAATTGGGAGGCTCCGCTCTGGGCCTGGCCACGCGCAGGGGAGCCGCCTGGCAGCGGCATCTGCGCCCCGAGCCGCGCCTCAGACTCGGCGAGTTCCTCCGCAGGCTGCCTGCCACCGCCGCCATGGACTTGAGCGATGGACTATCGCTCGACCTTTACCGGCTTTGCGTGGCTTCGAGAGTGGCCGCCGAGCTCACCGGGGGCCTGCCGGTGTTCCCCGGGGCCAGCCTCGATCAGGCACTGCATGGTGGCGAGGATTACGAGCTGCTGTTCACGGTGCGACCGGGGACGCCGGTTCCGCAACGCCGCGGCGGCGTCTCGCTCACGCGCATTGGCCGCATCGTGCGCGGTCGCCCGGGGCGCATCGTGCTCGCCGGGGAACGCCTGCGACCTCTCGGATGGGACCACTTTCTACGCCGCCAGAGTTAGCCGGGGGCTCCCCGTGTGCGCCCTTTCGGCGCCGGAGAGCCCCATCAGCGCACCGCCCACAAGAACAGCTCAGAAAAACAGTTTTGCTGCCAGCTGGATGAAGCGCGGCCAGTTCTGCTGATCCTGCGGCAGCATCCCGAAACGGGTGCTGGTGAAGCTGGTGTCCACGCCGCCGTAAATGGGCGTGTTGGTCAAGTTGAAAGCTTCGCCCCGGATCATGAAGCGGAAACGTTCGCTCAGACGCGTGGTCTTTTCGAGCGCGATGTTGATCTGCGGCGCGGCGTGCTGGCGGATGTCCGGGAAGATGTCGGGCAGCGTGCGCAGGGTGAAAGGCGGATAGGTGGCGTAGCAACTCTTGTTGTTGTTGAACCAGGAGTAGCGGGTCTGCGGGCGGGCGTGCCACTCGCCACAGTAATTGATCAGGTTCGGCCAGGGTACAGGATAACCTGAGCGGTAGGTGAAAATCCAGTCGAACTGCCAGCCCTCAGTGAGCTTTCTGGCGAGCGGATTGTCGAAGTTCAGCAGTGCTTTGCCCGTGCCGAGGGGAAGGTCCCAGACGCCGCTGAAGGCCAGCATGTTGGGTTTGTCCTGTTCATCCAGCTCGTAGATGAGCGGCTCGGCGAGATTCCAGGATTGCAGCCTGTGAGCGGCGCGATAGGCCTTGGAGAGGGTATAGGAGAGCACCCAGGTCATGACGCCCGACTGCCGTCCGCCGAGGACACGCTTTTCCACCTTGAGTTGCATGGCGTCGGAGCGGTAAAAGCCCCAGTTGTTGTTGGCCTGCGTGAGGCTGCCCCACAACGGGTTGGGCCGAAGCAGGCTACCGCGCGTGATGGTCGGATTCTGCCCGACGCCTCCGTTGCGCGGCAGGATGCCATAGAAAGGATTGGGCAACTGGGTAGAGTTGTAGGCGGTGTCCAGGCGCGAGCGGTCGAAGTCGGCCAGGCTGATTTCGTTGAGCGACCAGCTGACCCAGACAAAGGTCTGGTAGTTGCCGGCGAAGGAGATCTCGAAAAGGATGTTCGAGGGCAATTCCCGCTGGAACCCGAACGAGTACTGGTAGGTCCGCGGGATCTTGCGCCGCGTGGGATCGAAGGTAAAGCTTTGACCGATCAGCGTGAGCAGGCCCTCCTTGGCGCCCGTGGGCTCGAGGATCCCGAGCGGGAACGGATCCACCAGTGAATACGGGCCGCTCAGGCTGGCGCCGGCCGAGGGGGTCCTGCCGTCGAGCGAAGCCACGTAGCTGGTCGTTGCGGAGAAGCCGTTGGTGCGGCCCCCGTTGGTGTCCGCCATGTAGTAGACGCCCCCACCCAGCCGGAGAACGGTCTTGTCGAGGAAGCGCCAGGCGAGGCCGAAGCGGGGCGCCAGAGTGGTCCAGTCGGTCTCGAAGATGCGTCGCGGCTGTCCGCCGACGCCGGCAAACAGCCAGCCGCCGCTCAGTTGCGCCGGCGGGTCGGGGAAGGGGTACCTCGGGTTCGTCCTGTCGTATTCGGCCTTGAGTTCGCGCCAGCGCGTCAGCACGGCGTCGCTCATCGGGTTCTTGGTGGTCAGATCGAAGCCGCGGTTGTAACGGTTGAACCGCTCGAGCCAAGCGTACTGGACTTCGTAACGGAGGCCGAGATTGAGGGTGAGCGTGGGAGAAACCTTCCAGTCGTCTTGCAGGAAGACGCCCCAATAGGGACGCGTGCGGTAGGGATTGGCCGCCCAGTCCACCTGCCCACTGGCGGGATAACCGAGCAGCAAGCTTGCCACCGAAGAACCGTCGAACGTCGCGGCGGCGCCGGAGGCGCTCACGTCGGAGAGCTGGCGGGTCCAGGCTTGATTGAAAGTGAACGTGCCATTGGACCAGTTCCGGTTGCCTATGGCGTAGGCGACGTAGTTGAGCTCGAAGCCGGTGCGCAGCGTATGCCTGCCGCGAGTCATGCTCACCGTGGGCGTCATGTTCCATTGATTGTGCGTGCTCCACTCGCCGGCGCTCGAGAGGGCGAACAGTTGAGTGAAACCGGCGACATCGAAGCGCGGCACGGTGGCCTTCGGATTGGTGGGCGCGTGCGGCATCTTTGTCATGCCCAGCTTGTCCACGGTGAAGTCATAGTCGGTGTAGCGCGGGAACATGGAGGTGAAGCGACCGAAGGACGCACGGACGTCGAACACGGTGGTGGGGGACAGGACGTGTGTCCAGGCGGCGACGTAATTCTGGCTCGTGCGTTGGGAGTTGATGTCGCCGCTGCCAGCCGGCGGCGGAAAGCCGGTGGAGTTACGGTATTCCTTGCCGTGCTGGTACGTCACCAGCGCGTAGATCTTGTCCCGGTCGCTGAAGTTATGGTCCCAGCGCCCGATCGGCTGATCGTAGCGGTACCGGCCGTTGGTGTTGGCATAGTAGTTGCTCGCCAGGGCGCGTGGGTCCGGACCGTTTTCCTTGGGGAAGTAGGAAAGGACTTTCTGGCCGACGGGGCTGATGCGGCTCTGGGGGATGACGTTGCCGGGGAAAGGCTGGCGCACGTACGCCGAGCCCCGGCAGTTGACCGGTGGCGCGCACACCGTGGAGGTGAGCGGGTCGTAAATCGTGTAGCCGAACTCGGTGAAATGCTGGCCGTCGCGCAACAGCGTCGGGGGGACGCTGGAGACGACCGAGGCGGGCTGGATTTCTCGCCAGCCTTCGAAGCTGAAGAAGACGAAGTCCTTGTCCTTGCGTAAGGCCCCGCCCACGATGCCGCCGAACTGGTTCTGGTTGTGGGTGGGACGGGGAATGTTGGGAGTGGGCTGTTTGTTGCCGGTGCGGTTGGCGTCAAGAACCGTGTTCCGGAAGTACTCGAAGACGTTGCCGTGCCACTCGTTGCTGCCGCTGCGGATGGTGGTATTGACCACGCCTCCGCCGAACCGCCCGTAGGAGGCGTCGTAGGTGTTGGTCATCACCTTGAATTCCTGGATGGCCTCGATGTTGGGTGCGATCTGCCAGGTGCCGCCCGCGTCGCTGATGGGCGCGCCGTTGAGCAAGAACAGGTTCTGCCCCGCCCGCGCCCCGTTGATCCGGTAGGCGTTGGTCACGTCCCAGCCCCGGGTGCCGGAATGGCCTCCCGGGCCGAAGGCTTCCTGGGTAAAGAGCACGCCGGGCGTCAGGGCCATCAACTGATAGGCCTGACGACCGTTCAACGGCAACTGTTGCGTCTTGATCGGATCGAAAACCAGTCCACGGTCCGCCGAAGCCGTCTCGATGACCTCCTGCTCGGCGGTGACGACGACGGTCTCGCTCGTCTGGCTCAATTTCAGCTCGACCCGCAGGTTGACCTTGTCGGCCACGCGCAGGACGATCCTGGGGCGGACAACCGTCTGGAACCCCTTCGCGCTGACTTCGACGTCGTAGACGCCGGGGTCCAGATAAGGAATCGTGAAGACTCCGAGCTCGGTGGTTTGCGCTTCCTTGGTGGCGTTGGTCGTTACGTTGGTAGCCCTGACGGTGGCTCCGGGGATGACGGCGCCGCTGGGATCCGTCACCAAGCCGGTGAGAGTCGCGCGGAAGTCTTGCGCGGAAACGACCGTCCCGCACAGCAGAGCAAGGATAGCGCCCATGCACAGGACTCGCATCACCTCGACTTCTCCTTCCTGCCAGCGCCAGTCTGGCAAACCCCTGAGCGAAGGCTTGTGCCCTTCGCGCCAGCCGGTCCTGGTCGGGTCGAGTATATCACCGGAGTGGGAGGAAGGGAACGGCCTTGCTCGGCGCAACGGCGCCGTGCCACGCGGAACTGTGCTACATTGTGCGCGATGCGGCCAGACCCCTCGGAAAAACTCGCTCTGGAGGGCGGTCCCAAGGCCAAACGCACTCCCTTCCCGCCGCGCAAGCGCAACGGCGATCCCGAGAAGCGCCTGCTCGAAGAGGTTGTCGAGTCCGATGTGCTGTTTTCCTGGTTCGGAACCAAATTGCGCGAGTTCGAGCGCCGCTTCGCGGCCTTCTACGGCCGCAAGCATTGCGTGGCCTGCTCGAGCGGCACGGCCGCGGTGCACACTGCGCTGGGCGTGCTCGAACTGCCCCCGGGATCGGAAGTCATCACCACCGCGATCACCGACATGGGCGGCCTGACAGGGTTGTTCTATCAGGGACTGGTCCCCGTCTTCGCCGACGTCGAGGCGGAGACGCTCAATCTCGACCCCTCCTTGGTGCGCGAGCGCATCACGCCGCGGACGCGCGCCATCATCGCCACGCACCACGCCGGGCTCGCTGCCGACATGGACGCGCTGCTCGAGATCGGACGCCAGGCAGGGATCCCCGTGATCGAGGATTGCGCCCAGGCTTACGGCTGCCGGTACAAGGAAAGGTTGACAGGCACGATACGCCCGTGAGCGCCTTCTCGCTCAACCATTTCAAACATATCGAGTGCGGTTCGGGCGGCATGATCCTAACCGACGACGACGCGCTCCGCTACCGCGCCGCCTTGTTCGTTGACAAGTGCTATCAGCGGGAGGAAGGCGTTCGCGACCCCTTCTTCCTCGCACCCAACTACCAGATGACCGAGCTTCAAGCGGCGGTAGCGCTGGCGCAACTGGAACGGCTGCCCGAGATTGTCCAGCGCCGAAACCGGCTGGGCAGCCGGCTCGACCAGGCGCTCGCCGAGATCCCGGGCGTATCTGGGCAGCGGGTCCGGCCGGGCGATACGCACACTTACTTTTATCTGTTCCGGCTGGATCTGGAAAAACTGGGAGCGACTGCCGGGCAGTTTTCGGAGGCCTTGAGCGCAGAGGGGATCCCGAACAAGGCGCATCTGATCACCGGCGGCATGCCGGTCTATCGGTACCGCATTTTCCAGCAGCGCTCGGCCTTTCCGTCGAGCACATACCCGTTCGGCGACAGGACTTATCCTGCCGGTCTTTGTCCGGTGGCCGACGAGGCGTTCGAGCGCTGGATCACCATGGACCTGTTCGAGCACTGGAGCGAGAGCGACGTGGACGAGATCGCGCACGGGATCGCGAAAGTGGCCTGGCACTTGGCGCGGCGGCGCGCGGCGGCGCCAGTATGAGCGAAGGGCGTGCAGCGCAGAAGCGGCAGGGCAACAGGCCGATCCCTCACCTGCGATGGTGGATCGGCGGGCTGCTGTTCCTCTCCACGGTCATCAATTACATTGACCGCCAGACGCTGAACGCGCTGGGGCCGTATCTCAAGCAGCAGTATCGCTGGAGCAACACCGATTTCGCCAGCGTACTGATCGCCTTCCGCATCGCTTACACGGTGATGCAGAGCGTGGGCGGACGGCTGCTCGACTGGCTGGGCACACGGCTGGGGCTGGCGCTGAGCGTGGCTTTCTATTCGCTGGTGGCGATGTTGACGGCGACCGCTCGCGGCATCTGGGGCTTCCGCATCTTCCGCTTCCTGCTGGGCGCGGGGGAAGCGGCCAACTGGCCCGGGGCGACCAAGGCGGTTTCGGAATGGTTCCCGGCCAGGGAGCGAGGGTGGGCCGTGGCTCTGTTCGACAGCGGCTCCTCGGTGGGCGGCGCCATCGCGCCCTTCATCGTGCTGTTTCTTCTCGAACGGTTCGGCAGTTGGCGGCCCGCCTTTGTGATCACAGGCTCGCTGGGCTTCTTCTGGTTGATCGCCTGGCTCAAGCTCTATCGCCGTCCGGAAGAACATCCACGCCTGGGCGCAGGAGAGCTCGAGCATATCCTGCGGGGCCGCCCGTCCGAGCCTGCGGCGCATCTGCCGCGAGCCGGCTGGGGCAAACTGCTTCGCTACCGGCAAACCTGGGGCATCGTGCTGGGCAGGGCCCTGCTCGACCCCTATTGGTTCATGGTCTCGGAGTGGTTCGCGATTTATCTGGTCAGCAAAGGCTTCCGTCTGGAGCAGAGCATTCTGGGCTTCTGGGCGCCCTTTCTGGGCGCGGATCTTGGCAATTTCTTCGGCGGGGCGGTGTCGAGCTTGCTGATCAGCAGGGGCTGGCCGGTCGGCAAGGCGCGGCGCGCGGTCCTTCTCGTCCTAGGTCCCAGCATGGTGATTCTGGTCGCGGCGACCTACACCTCGAACTACCTGGCGCTGATCCTGCTCTTCGCCTATGCGACCTTTGCCTACGCCGCTTGCGCGACGATTTTCCTCACTTTTCCCGCGGACGTATTCCACACCCGGGCTGTTGCCTCGGTGAGCGGTTTGAGCGGCACGGGAGCTGGCGTCGGGACCCTGATTTCCACTTACCTCATCGGGTACGTGACGGACCGCTACTCCTTCCAGCCCGTCATCGTCACAGCATCCCTGATTCCGCTACTCGCGGTAGCCGTGATGGCGGCGCTGGTGCGACCGCGGAAGACGCCGGATCCCGAAGGCCTGGTCCTCGATTTCTGAGGCCGCGACGCGGCCGTCAACACTCCCGAACGACCTGGAAACCCATGAGCCGGCCCATCTGCTCGACGGGCTTCACGTAATCGCCCCAAACCACCACGCGGTGCAAGCCGCCGGAGAAATTCCGGAGGAACTTTTCGGCATCGGCCACGCGCGTGCGGAACTTGGTGCGGCAGCCGTGCGGGGCATCCACGTTGCCGACGACCTCGCCCGTGGAGACAGCGAACCGGGTCGGGCTGAGGAATTTGCCGCACGTTACCGTTTCGCCCAAGGGCACCAGCACCTGCATGGAGACGCCCTTGTTGTCCTCCATGTGGGAGCGGACGATATAGGGCGAGGACGGGCCGCCCACACCCTGCAAAGCCGTGGCCGAGACGCAGTGGGCGTGAATGATCTCGTTGCGGCTGGTGTCGAAAACGGGATCGGAGACGAAGCCAGGCTTGTTGGAGAAGGCCGTCAACAGCAGTTGCGTCATGGTGGAAAGCAGGTCGGCCTCGCAGACCCCGTACAGGCCGGCGTCGTTCAGTTTGGCCCAAGCCACGCAGGGATACGCCTTCAGGTCGCCCCGGCGGAAGCCGCCCAGGCAATCCACCGTGATGGCGTTGGCGCGCTCGCGGCGCAGCACCTCCTGCACACCCAGATAGAAGCGCAGCGAGTCTTCGATCTCCTGCCGCGTGGGTTCGACCACGCGCAGGGCGCCGCGGATGAACTCGTCGGCTGCCTTGCGCGCCTCGGCGACGCTGGCCTTCTGGAAGGCCTCGTCGAGCTCGCGATAGCTGACGTACCGGATGGTCGTACCGTACTGCTTCGTGAAGCCTTCGGCCGTGGGGTTGCGCTCGGGTGGCTTCTCCACCACCACGAGGACCTTGCTGTGTTTGAGATGGTGGATGGTATAGAAAATGCGCATGTAGGGGTCGAGATCGCCGAACTCGCTGGTCGAAATCAGGTCGGCGCGCTTGCCGGCCTGCGCCCAGCGGGCCACATCCACGTAGGACCAGCCCGAGTAAGGCCGCGCAAACAGCAGCACCGGCAGTTGAATCTTTTCGAGGACACGCAGGATGGGGCTCGTGCCCGAGGTCAGATCAATCAACAGGACCGCGTCAACCTCCCCGAGGGCTTTGAGGCATTCCTCGGCCTGCTCAGGCGTACGCACCAGCTCGGCCGGCGTGAAACGCACCGCTCCGGGATGCTTGCGTTCCAGGTCCGCCATCTGCTGCTCGATCTCCGCCATGACTTGGGGAACGTTCAGGTCAGGCCGCGGCCAGGTGATCAGTTGGGAGGCGAGATAAATCTTCTTGACCACCGCGGGTTCGGACCAGGGACCGCGCGTCTGGGACCAACCCAAGCGAGCGGCCAGGCCACTCAGCAGCAAACCGAATTGGCGTCGCGTCAGGCAGCTTGCGGTCGGCATGGCCGCATTATAGGGGGTCCGAAATTCCGAAATCAATGGACGCGCCCTCCGGGCCTGTGCTATACGGAATCAGTGACTTTGCACAGGAGGCGCGATCCCATGTCGACAACGCACGCTTGGCCTGTTCTGAGCCGCAGAGCGTTCTTGGCGGGGTGCGCTGGCTGCCCGGCGGTGGCGGCGTGCTCCGCATCGGCGGGCGCGAGCCCTCAGGGGCCCACGGTGCCCGTTCCCGAGGTCAAGCCGCGCATCCGTCTGGTTTTCACGCACATTCCGCCCGAGAAGCCCACCTGGCCGTATCAGGGCTACGATTACGAGGGCCGCAAGAAGGAGCTCACTGCGCGCCTGCGCCAGTCCTGCCCAGGCGTCGAGTTCCTGCCGGCCACCGCCCACAACGCCGACGATGGACGCAAGCTGCTGGAAGCGGACGCCGAAGTGGACGGCTACCTCGTCTACATGATCGGTATCTGGACCGGCGCGCCCATGGCGATCGCCGCTGCCGGCCGACCGACGCTGTTCGTCAACGACCTCTATGCCGGATGCGGCGAATTCCTCACCGCGTACGCTCGCGCCCGGCGCCAGGGCCTGAAGGTGGCGGGCGTCACCTCGTCGCGCTGGGACGACGTGGTGCAAGCCGTGCGCGCCTTCGAAACCCTGAAGAAACTGAGGGCCTCGACGATCCTGGACGTGACCGACCGGCCGCCCGGTCCCGTCGCACAGGCGATCACCGAAGTCTTCGGCACGACGGTCGAGCGAATTCCCTCGGAAGAAATCAACGCCGCTTACCAGAAGGCAGATCGCAGCGAGGCTCGGAAATGGGCAGCGGCATGGATCAAAGGCGCGGCCAGAGTCGTCGAACCGTCGCGCGAAGAGATCGAGAAGTCGGGCGCGATGTACGTGGCCATGCGCGATCTGATGGCGGCTCGCAAGGCTCAGGCCATCACCGTGGATTGCCTGAACCTTTTCTACGGCGGCAAGCTTCCGGCCTATCCTTGCCTCGGATTCTTCCAGTTGAACGACGACGGATCGGTCGGCGCCTGCGAGGGGGATCTGCAATCCACGATCACGATGCTGTTGATGACTTACCTGACGGGCCGTCCCGGCTATATCTCCGATCCGGTGGTTGACACCGCGAAGAAACAGATCATCTATGCGCATTGCGTCGCGCCGAGCAAGGTTTTGGGCCCCAGCGGCCCGCGCAACCCCTACCACATCAGGGATCACTCGGAGGATCGCAAGGGTGCGGCCGTGCGCTCGCTGATGCCGGTCGGGCAGATCGTCACCACGCTGATGTTCGCGCCCACTCGCAAGCAGGTCGTCCTGCACCAGGCCCGCACGGTGGCCAACGTGGACGAGGACAAGGCCTGCCGTACCAAGCTGGCCGCCGAGGTGCAGGATCCCTGGAAGCTGCTCTCGGAATGGGATCGCTGGGGCTGGCACCGAGTCACCTTCTACGGGGATCTGCGCCAGCCGGTCGAGGCCATCGCGGGCCTGCTGGGCTTCGAGGCGATCGTGGAAGGCTGACGCTCAGCACCGGGCACAGAAATCGGCCAGCGCCAGCAGTTTGGCGAGGGCGGCGCCGGAATCTATGGAAGCGGCCGCCAGAGAGGCGCCCTGGCGGAAGCTTGCGGCTTTGCCTGCCGCCACCAACGCCGCGGCAGCGTTGGCGATCACGATGTCGCGGCGCGGGCCACGCGCGCCGCCCAGGATCTCGCGCGCGATGGCCGCGTTGGTCTCGGCGTTTCCACCCTTCAGATCTTCCGGACGGGCGCGAGGCACGCCGAAATCGTCCGGCTCGACCCGACGTTCGCGCACCGCGCCCGATTCAACCTCGAGCACGAGCGTGGGCCCCGTGGTCGTGATCTCGTCCAAACCGTCCGAACCATGGACGACGAAGCCACGCTCGAGCCCGAGCCGGACCAGGGCCTCCGCCATCAGCCGAGCGGCGGCTTCCGAGGGTGCGCCGACCAGTTGCACGGTGGCGCCCGCGGGGTTGGCCAACGGTCCCAGCAGGTTGAAGACCGTCCGCATCTTCAGCTCGAGGCGCGCCGCCTGAGCATGCCGCACGGCCGGGTGCAAGGCAGGTGCGTAAAGGAAACCGATGCCGACCTCGCCAATGGCGCGCGCCACATCGGCGGGGCTCAGCGCGAGCTTGATTCCCAGCCGGTCCATGAGGTCGGCGCTGCCGCATGCGCTCGAAATGGAGCGGTTTCCGTGCTTGGCCACGCGCACGCCCGCGCCGGCCACCACGAACGCTGCGATCGTCGAGACGTTGAAGGTGCCGGCGCCGTCACCGCCCGTGCCGCAGGTATCGAGCAACGGCTCGCTGCCGCCAGCCTCCACCCGTTCCGCCATCTCGCGCATGGCGCGGGCGAAGCCGACCAGCTCATCCACCGTTTCGCCTTTCATGCTCAGGGCGACCAGAAACGCGGCGATCTGCGCCGTCGTGGCTTCGCCGCGCAGGATGGCCATCATCGCCCCGTGCGCATCCTCTTCGG
>JANXAE010000075.1 GCA_025062235.1 Bryobacteraceae bacterium | reverse complement strand
TTCCAGAAGGCGCTGGACAGGCGGAAATCCTTGACTTCCGCGGCCTCGAGGGGCGGCCAGGGCGGCGGTGGCTCCACCGTCACGTGGAGCGTGGCCGTCCCTTTGCCACCCTTCCACTCGGCATCCAGTCCGAGCACGTACTCGCCGGGACGCGAGAAGGTCGCTGCGGTCGCCAGCGCTGCGGGATTCTCGAACCGCACGTCGCCGGGCCCGGAGACCTTCCGCCAGCGCACGCTCGAAGGTTCGATGGCTCGCGAGACGGTCACCCGCAACCCATTGTGCGGGCGGGTCGTCGAGGGTGCGTGCCCGTGGCCTACCCAGCCGCGCAGGTAGGTCTTGCCCGGCATGACGGTCACGCGGTCAACGCCCGCATCCACCCGGATTTCCTCGCCTTGCGCAGCGGCCCGACCGATCGCCGCCGCGGCCAGTCCACCGCCGAGAAGCTCCCGGCGACTGAATGGTTTCGGGACGTTCGTCACGCTCATCTCAGGGCACTCCCCGAGGGTACAGCCTACTACGTTTCGGACGGGCTAGTGGCGTCCAGCCCCTGCACGCCGAGCATACGGGCGGCGTCTTACGCAATGTGAGGGGCACGTTGCTGGCCTTGTGGCTGTGTGCTGCTGCCGCGGCGGCCGAGTACGCGGTGCTGGTCACCGGCGCCTGCATCTACGTCGAACGCCACGAGTTTGCGGGCAACACGGTACGGCTCTATCGGGGGGAAGGATTCATCGAGCTGCCACGGGAAGCCGTTGCCGGCTTCGAGCCGGTTGTCCGGGCCACGCCGTCTCTGCCGGCGGCGGATCGGCGCACGCCGTCGCCGCGGCGGTTGATCGAGGAGGCCGCGGCGCGTTACGGCGGCCCGGATTTCGCCGCGCTGCTGGACGCGGTGGCGCAGGTGGAATCCGGTTTCCGCGTGGATGCGGTGTCGCCCAAAGGCGCCCGGGGCCTGTTGCAGTTGATGCCGGAAACGGCGCGCTGGCTGGAGGCCGACCCGGACGACCCTGCCCAGAACGCGGATGCGGGAGCGCGCTACCTGCGCGAGCTGCTGCTCCGCTATCTCGATCATCCGCAGCAGCTCCGGCTGGCGCTGGCCGCATACAACGCCGGCCCGGGAGCGGTCGAGCGCCACGGTGGCGTGCCGCCCTACCCCGAGACGGTGCGTTACGTAGAGCGCGTGCTCGCCGAGTTTCGACAGCGGCTCAGATCAGCTTCTTCACGCGCGCGCTGACGTCCTCGGCAAAGCGGCGAATGAATCCCTGCACGTAGTCGTGCGGGTCGAGTGCGTCGTCCTCGATCAGCGGCGTGAGGTCCATCGCGAAGCTGACCGACTGGGCCACGTCCACCGCGTGGCTTTCCAGGTACGTGGCATGCGCGCGCCGGCGGCCCATGGTCGCCAGATCGTAGCGCTTGCCGCCTGCGACCTGCGAATCGAACAGGCTGACCAGCGCCATGGAGATGTTGTCGTGCGCGTCGAGACGGAAGACGACCTTGTCCTGGTCCACCAACCAGTCCAAGTCGCGCCAGACTTCGCAGCCGTACAGTCTGCGCGGTCGTGCCTCGCGCGGCAGGGAGCGGATCGCCGCGATGGCCCGCAATGCCACCGCCACGTGCGTATCGTGTTTGTCCGCCAGGTTGTGGGTATAGACGATTTCGGGACGGGCGACGGCGAGGATCGTTTTGAGATCTTCGAGCGGGCCCGCGTTTCGGGCATCTTTCACGTCGGCGCTGGAGTGGTTCAGGAAGACTGCGGCGGAATACTCGCCCACCACAGCCGCTTTCTTCTGCTCGCGGCGCCGCACGATCTGCATCTGCTCGTCGGTGAAGGAGGCGTAGATGCCGTCGCGCGGGCTGCCGGCTCCGTTGGTCACGATGACCGCGGTGAACCAGCGCTCCTGGTTGCCGAAGCCGGCCAGGATGCCGTCCATGGCCATGATCTCGGTGTCGTCGGGATGGGCAGAGATGCCCATGTGCGTGGTCCGCGCCAGTGCGGTCTCGGCCGTCGCTCCGTCCGGAACCCAGATTTCCGCATCCGCTCGGCTCAACTTCATCGTCCCTCTCCTTTCCTCAAAGCCGGCAGGCTGGCGGCTGCGATCGCCTGGCCCACCCTCCGGGTCGTTTCATCGGGCAGCGCGAGTCGCACGCGCTCGGCCAGTTCCGGGAACTCGGCTTCCAGCACGCGGCGGGCCTGCTCCAGCATCAGCTCTCCGCCAGGGCCGGTCGTGACGCGCCCGAGCACCAGAATGTGCTTCAGCTCGTAGAAGTCCGCATAGTGCCCGACTGCGTACCCCAGATACACGCCCAGAGTTCGATAGACGTCGGCCGCAATTGGATCGCCCGCCCGCATCCTTTCCTGCAAAACGACCAGCTTCTCGGGAAGTCCCAATCCCGGCTCGAACGACATGCCCGCGCCTTCGGCTACCCGGATGGCTCCCACTTGCGAGAAATACTGCACACCACAGCCGATATCGCCGGACCACTCGTCCGCGGGCGCGTCCGGGCGGTAGTCTATGGGTACGAACGCCAGCTCGTTCAACCAGCCGGTGATGTTTCCCTGTAGGTTGACGTATCCGCCCGCCTGGCTCGAACCCATGGCGATCCCGAGCACCGGGTTGTCACCGATGGACATGGAGCCGGCCAACGCTGTCACCTCCCCGTCGTTGACCACCTCCACCGGCACCCCCAGTTCCTCGGACATCCGCTGGAACATGGGTGCGATTTTCTCGGCGAAATCCTTGGGGGACACGGCGCGGAACAGAGAGGCTACGCGCGGTCGGTTGTTGATGTAGATGCCCGCGGCGCTCCCGCCCACGGCATCCAGGCGCGGAAGGTGGCTGGCCGCGCTGCGAATCGAAGCCATGATGCCTTGATAGTGGTAGTTCGGATCGGAGGCGTTGCGCGGATCCCAGGGAACTTCCTCGCTGTAGACCACCTCACCGTCCATCACCGCGCTGGCCTTGCGGTCGCTGGCGCCCAGGTCGAAGCCAACCCGGCAGCCATCGAGATGACGGCCGAGCGCAATGCTGGTCTCGCGGGCTTCCGGGACGGCTTCCGCCGAGGTGACGACGACCTCGAAGGGACGTTCGTATACGCCGCCCATGAATTCGGCATCGAACTGCCGTGCTCCGCCTGGCGCGTACGTCCGCGCCAGATATCGGCCGATCTGCTCGGGGCCTCCGACGTAAACCTTGTACCCACCCCGCTGCCAGAGCAGGAATTTGACGATGCGCTCCACGTAGAAATAGGTCAGCTCGGAAGGCACCGTTCCGGGGCGGGCAACGATCGTTTCATAGCGCGAGACCGAGCCGTCCGCACGCTCCAGCGCCAGCGATAGCGGCTCCGCGCCCGCGCGTCGCGCCAGCTCGCGGTAAGCGCGGTTGAACAGGGAAGCTGCTATGAAACCCCGGTCCAGCGGGGGAGCGAAGTTGGGATGCATTTCGAGTTGCGGGAACAGCGGATGCATGGCGGACCCGTGGGTTCGGTATCGTTCTCTCCGAAGCTTCGATTATCTGGAATGGCCGGCGTGGCCTGCAACCAACGGCGTACAGGGGCTGCTTGTTGCGCAGGGTGGCTCGCCGGCGTCAACCTGCCAGCCAGGCGGCGCCCGGAGATGGGACCGCCGCGCGGGTTCCAACCGACGCGCCGGCTCGTGCGAGGGCCATACCGGCCACTCACGGTTGCATGAGCCAAGCCTCGTCGAAGATTGCGCGATTGATCACGGTGCGGCGGTGGGAGGTGTAGACCACCTGGATCTTGCCGTCGGCGCTCTGGAGGGCAACCGGGTACGCGAAATCGCCTGGTCCTTCCGCGATGTTGCGACGCCAGGGAAACGTGTTGCCGCCGTCTGCCGAGAGCGCAGCCGTCAGGGGCGTCCGCTCGCTCATGCTCGGGTTGTACACCAGCAGCAGTTTTCCGCTCACGAGGCGTATCAGCTCGATGGCCGCGTTGGGATTGGGGAATTCCGTGTCACGCCCCTCGGTCCAGGTCCAGCCGCCGTCATGGGATTCCGCGCGCACGATGTAGCCGCGGCTTCCAGGCCCGTAACCGCCGCCGCGGCGGCAAAAGGCCAGCAACCGGTTCGCGGAAATCTCCACCACTGCCGGCTGAATGTTGCCGTTGGCAGAGCGGATGCGTCCCGTCTGGCGCCATTGCCCGCTGCGGCGGTCGTAGCGCAGGAACAGGGAGGTGCTGTCCGGTCCCACGAACTCGGTGTCATGGCCGGTCTCCTGGTACACGGGCAGCAGGTAATCCCCGTCGCTGAGCACGATGGGTCTGCCGCGTACCATCATCCCGGCCTCCAGGGCCAGCAGCGAAGCGTCCGACCAGCTCCGGCCCCGATCGCGGGAAATCTTGCACTGAATCCGCGAGTCCGACCAGGTCGGGCCGAAGCGCACCACGTAGAACAGCCAGACGACGCCGTCCGGGGCCTGCCAGATGACGGGATTCCCTGCGGAACGGAAAGGGTCTTTGGCCCAGACGACGGGCGGCGTCCACTTCCGCGCGCCCTTGCGCAGGCGCGATCCGTAAATCGCCGTGTCGTTGGCATACTCGCCGGCACCCCCGTAGTAGACCAACAAGAGATCGCCATTGTCGAGCTCGGTGAAAGAAGCAGGGTGCTTGTAGGGTCCGGTCGGCGTCTCGGGCCCGAACACTTTCTCGTGGACGATGCCCGCGGCAGCTGCCGCGGACGGCGTCAGAGAGAACAGCCAGCAAGCCAGCAGCAGACGGCAGCGGATCACTTTCGCACCCCCTTCCGGCCAGGATTCCAGAGCGTGGCCATGATCATCCGTCCGGCCTCGGCACATTCTGCGAAGATACATCGATCGGGACGATCCTGTCGTCGGGCCGCCGGATCGGGAGCTTTTTCGCGCGCAGCACGGCGTCCGTGCTCGAAACGACCGTTCGCGCTCAGCTCCGAGTCGCGCCCACGCTCGGCAGCTCCGTTCGGTAAGGCTCCCGCCCGGACGGATCGAGAGCTGCGCAAGTGGAACGACCGCCGGCGGCGAGGCGGCTGGACAGCAGCCGCGGAGGCGGCAACGCGGTGGGGAGCAAAGAGCGCGCCGCATCGGCGGCAGGGCTTGCAGAACAAGCCGTGCAGGCTCTGGCCTGGCGGACCTGCCCGTGGTCGCAGCAGCCGAGGGTGTGGGGCGAGTCCCCTGCGCGCAGATGGCGGTGAGGCTATGCCTCGCGTGCCTCGTCGGCCAGCACCCGCACGTGGTCGTCGAGGACTTCCACCCAGCCGCCCGAGATTTCCAGCGCGTGGTTGCCGTCTTCGGACATGTAGGTGAGCCGGCCACTGGCCAGCTCGCTCAGCAGTGCGGCATGGCCCGGCAGCACGCCGATGTAGCCGTTGCGACATGGGATCTGGGCCTCGCGCACCTGAGCGCGCACCCAGAGCCGCTCGGGCGTAGCGACTTCGAGCAGGAAAGTCTCTGCCATCGCTGCTCAGGCCTCGCGCTTGAGCCGCTCTGCGTGTTCGAGCACCTCTTCGATGGTGCCTTTCATGTAGAAGCACTGCTCCGGGATGTCGTCGTACTGACCCTCGACGATTCCCTTGAAGCCGCGGATGGTGTCTTCGATCTTGACGTACTTGCCGGGCAGGTTGGTGAACTGCTCGGCCACGTGGAAGGGCTGGGAAAGGAAGCGTTGGATCTTGCGTGCACGGGCCACGATGAGTTTGTCCTCGTCGGAGAGCTCGTCCACGCCCAGGATGGCGATGATGTCCTGGAGGTCCTTGTAGCGCTGGAGGATCGCCTTGACCTGCTGCGCGACCGTGTAATGCTCCCAGCCCACGATGCGCGGGTCGAGAATGCGCGAGGTGGAAGCCAGCGGATCCACCGCCGGATAGATGCCGAGCTCGACGATCTGGCGCGAGAGGTTCGTCGTGGCGTCCAGGTGTGCAAAGGTCGTGGCTGGCGCGGGATCCGTGTAGTCGTCGGCAGGCACGTAGATGGCCTGCACGGAAGTGATGGAGCCGCGCTTGGTCGAAGTGATCCGCTCCTGGAGCTCGCCCAGCTCGGTGGCCAGGTTGGGCTGGTAGCCGACGGCCGAGGGCATGCGGCCGAGCAGCGCGGAGACCTCGGAACCCGCCTGCACGAACCGGAAGATGTTGTCAATGAAGAGCAGGACGTCCTGCCCCTCCTCGTCGCGGAAGTACTCGGCGGCGGTCAGCGCCGAGAGTCCCACGCGGAGGCGCGCCCCCGGCGGCTCGGTCATCTGGCCGTAGATCAGTGCGCACTTGGACTTGCGCCAGTCGCGCGGGTCAATGACCCCGGATTGCTGCATCTCGAGCCATAGGTCGTTGCCCTCGCGCGTGCGCTCGCCCACGCCGCCGAAGACGGAGACGCCGCCGTGCTTGAGCGCGATGTTGTGGATCAACTCCATGATGATGACGGTCTTGCCCACGCCGGCGCCACCGAACAGGCCGATCTTGCCG
Organism: Bryobacteraceae bacterium; assembly: GCA_025062235.1. Classification (GTDB taxonomy): domain Bacteria; phylum Acidobacteriota; class Terriglobia; order Bryobacterales; family Bryobacteraceae; genus DTHT01. The sequence goes on along the minus strand of JANXAE010000075.1, from coordinate 9,696 downwards.
CCCTTCAGATACGGCTCGATCAGGTCAATGACCTTGATGCCCGTCTCGAACATTTTCAGCTCGGTGGCCTGCTCCTCGAGCGGGGGCGCTGGCCGGTGGATGGGATAGTATTTGCGGGCGTTGATCGGTCCCATGCGGTCCACCGGCTGCCCGATGACGTTCATGACGCGGCCCAGAGTTTCCGGCCCTACCGGCATCATGACCGGACGCCCGAGGCTCTCCGCCTTCATACCGCGGATCAGACCTTCGGTCGGTTGGAGCGCGATCGTGCGCACGCGGCCCTCGCCCAGATGCTGCGCCACCTCGACGATGATCTCGATGGGTTGCGGGACGCGGAAGCCCTCGCTGGTGATGCGCACAGCGGTGTTGATGACGGGGACCTTCCCTTCGGGGAACTGGATATCCACCGCCGGACCGGCCACCTTGATCACCCGTCCGATGACCCCGGCGGTCTCCCCGCCGGCCACGTGTTCGTTCACCGCGGCGACCGCTTTCTCGTCCATCATGGCTCGACCTCCCGTTGGATGCGGTTCCCCGTGACAGCCTACTCGAGGGCCTCCGCCCCGCTGACGACTTCGATGATCTCCTTGGTGATGCTGGCCTGGCGCACGCGGTTCATGTAGAGCGTCAGGCGCGCGATCATCTCGGCTGCGTTGTTCGTCGCCTGATCCATGGCCGTCATGCGCGCAGCGTGTTCGGCCGCCACCGACTCCAGTAACGCCTGGTACACGGCGACCTCGACGTAACGGGGCAGCAGTCCCTCGAGAAGCTCCCGAGGCGGCTGCTCGAAGATGTAATCCACCGGGCGAACCGCTGCGGCGGGCTGGACGGGCAGGACCCGCACCGTCGTCAGCCGCGCCGAAATCAAACTCTTGAACTCGTTGTAGAGCAGATAGACCGCGTCGGTTTCCGCGCGTGCGTAGCGTTCGATCAGAAAGCGCGCCACCGACGCGGCGTCCGCGTAATCGAACTTTTGGGAGAAACCCGTGTACTCGGCTGCGATGGGGAAGTGGCGCTTGCGGAAGAAGTCGCGGCCCTTGCGCCCGATGGTCACCAGCTGCACCTGCTTGCCGGCCTGCTCTGCGATGAAGGCCTGCGCCGCACGGATCAGGTTCGTGTTGAAGGCTCCGGCCAGTCCCCGATCGGCGGTGAAGAAGACCAGCACGATGCGCTCCTCGGGCCGCTGCGCCAGCAGCGGGTGCGTGGCGAGGCGCTCGTCGGTGGCGACGGCGGCAGCCACCCGCGCGCGCAACTCGCGGTACATGGCCGCATAGGGCCGGGCGGCCAGCACGCGATCCTGGGCCCGCCGCAGCTTGGCCGCCGAGACCATCTTCATGGCCTTGGTCACCTGCTGCGTGTTTCGCACCGAGCGGATGCGGCGGCGCAGGTCAATCAGGCTGGGCATGTCAGCTCCGGCGCTCCGCCACGAAGCGCTCCTTGAATTCCTTCAGCACGGCATGCATGCGCGCGCGCAGCTCGTCGTCAATGCGCTTTTTCTCGCGCAGCTCGGCGAGCACCCCCGGGTGCGCATTGTCCAGGAACCGGTAGAGCTCGTCCTCGAAGGGCCGGCACTGCTCCACCGGCAGATCGTCCAAGTAACCGTTGGTTCCCGCAAACAGGATGAAGATCTGCTTTTCGACCGGCAAGGGCTGGAACTGGGGTTGCTTGAGGATCTCCGTCAGCCGGCGGCCGCGGTTCAGTTGGAACTGCGAGGCTTTGTCCAGGTCCGAGCCGAACTGCGCGAAGGCTGCCAGCTCGCGGTATTGGGCCAGCTCGAGCCGCAACGTTCCCGCCACCTGCCGCATGGCGCGGATCTGGGCGTTGCCGCCGACGCGGCTCACCGAGAGGCCCACGTTGATCGCCGGCCGGATGTTGGCGTTGAACAGGTCGGTTTCCAGGTAGATCTGCCCGTCGGTAATGGAAATTACATTGGTCGGGATGTAGGCCGAAATGTCGCCCGCCTGCGTTTCGATGAAGGGCAGGGCGGTCAGCGAGCCGCCGCCGAGCTCGTCGGAGAGCTTGGCCGCGCGCTCCAGCAGGCGGCTGTGCAAGTAAAAGACGTCGCCGGGGTAGGCCTCGCGTCCCGGCGGCCGCCGCAACAGGAGGGAAATCTCGCGGTAGGCGGCCGCGTGCTTGGAAAGATCGTCGTAGATGCACAGCGCATGCCGGCCGGAGTCGCGGAAGTACTCGCCCATGGCGCATCCGGCGTACGGCGCGATGTACTGCATGGGCGCAGGATCGGAAGCGGTGGCAGCCACCACGATCGAGTACTCCATGGCGCCGTAGTCCTCCAGCGTCTTGATGACCTGCGCCACGGTGGAGCGCTTCTGACCGATCGCGACGTAGATGCAGACCACGTCGCCGCCCTTTTGGTTGATGATCGTGTCGAGCGCGATGGCCGTCTTGCCGGTCTGCCGGTCGCCGATGATCAGCTCGCGCTGCCCCCGCCCGATGGGGATCATCGCGTCAATGGCTTTGATGCCGGTCTGGAGCGGCTCTTTGACCGGCTGGCGATCCACGACGCCGGGCGCCAGGCGCTCGAGCGGGTTGAAGTGCGTGGTGTGGATGGGGCCTTTGCCATCGAGCGGGTTGCCCAGCGCGTCCACCACACGGCCCAGCAGGGCCTCGCCCACCGGCACGGACATGATGCGTCCGGTGCGGCGGACCTCGTCGCCCTCCTTGATGGCGGTCCAGTCGCCCAGCAGCACGGCGCCGACCTGGTCTTCCTCCAGGTTCAGCGCGATTCCGGCTACGCCGTGCGGGAACTCGATCAGCTCTCCCGCCATGCAGTAATCCAGGCCATGAATGCGCGCGATCCCGTCGCCCACAGAGATCACGGAGCCCACCTCGGCGACGTTCACGGCCTGGTCGTAGTTCTCGATCTCCTCCCTGAGCAGCCGTTCGATTTCGTCCGCCTGAATGCGTGCCATAGATTTCCCCTCGACGCTCAGCTCTCGAGGCCCGCCAGCCTGCGCTTGAGCGCCTCCAAGCGGCCCCGGACGGAGCCGTCGTAAATGGTGGATCCGATCCTGGCCATGGCTCCCCCGATCAGCTCGGGTTCGATGCGAAAGCGCGTGCGGGGACGCAACCCGGTGACGCGCGCCAGAGCCGCTTCGAGCGCCTCGCGCTGGGCCGGCGTCAACTCGCGCGCCGAGGTCACTTCCACCCGCACGACGCCCAGCCGCTCATCCAGCGTTTGCTCCACAGCCTGGCGGATCTGCGTCAGCATTCCCATGCGCCGGCGATCGGCCACCACGAGCAGGAAGCGCCGCACCAGGTCCGAGCAACCCAGGTGTCGGACGAGGCGGGAGATCAGACTTCGTTTTTGCGGCGCCGGGACCGCCGGCGACAACAGCACGTTCCGCAACGCGGGGGATACCGCCAAGGCTTCCTCGAACAGGGCCAGTTCCTCCAGCACGCGTTCCGGCTCCGGGACCTCACCGGGCTTCGTGGCCAACTCGACCAGTGCTCGTGCGTACCGTGTCGCTACCGCCGCCGGCATCGCTCAGCCAACCCCCGGCGCACGGCGGCTCAGCTCCTCCGCCATCCCTCGGATCCAACGATCGTCGTCCTCAGCGGTCATCCGCTGCCGGATCTGCTCGGCGGCCAGCGCGATGGCCAGCTCCGCCGCCTCTGCGCGCAGCCGCTGGCGCGCCGACTTGACCATGGCCTCGATCTCCTGGCTGGCTTCCTCCTGGATCTTCTGCATCTCCTCCTGGATCTGCCGTTCAAGCCTCGCCCGTTCCGCCGCCGCCTCCTGGGCTGCCTGTTGCCGCATGAGTTCGATCTCCTCGGACACGCCCGCCAGCCGCTGTTCGATCTCGGCCAGCCGCTTCTCGGCATCCTGTTCGAATGCCGCCGCCTCGCGGATGGCCCGCTGGATCTGCTCGGTCCGGGAACGGAAGAAGACGCCGGCACGCTTCCGGAGTACGTACACGGCGGCTCCCGCGAACAGCGCGAAGTTGGCCAGCTTCCAGAGGTCCACGTGCGCGGGCCCGTGCGAAGCCACGCCGCCTTCGGCGGCGAGAGTTGTCGCCGGGAGCAAAGCAAGGACAAGCCCCGCGCTACGCAAAGCCGCAGTGCACCTCATGCCGCCCTCCTGCCCGCCACGATCCGGACAACCTCGCCGGCCAGTTGCCTGCTGCGCGCTTGCAGGAGGCCGCGCGCCTGCTCGAGTTCGCTTTCGATCTCGGCGCGGGCCTTCTCGACCATCGCCCGCGCGCTGGCGCGAGCCTCGGCCACGGCGCGGGCACGCTCCTGCTGCCATCGCTGCCGCTGGGCTTCCTGCTCCCGGTAGATCTCGCCGCGCGCCTGGCGAATGGCTTCCTCGTATTCGGCCGCGCGGGCCGCCGCCTTGGCCAGGAGCTCCTCGGCGCGCTGGCGGACCCCTTCGGTCGCACGGCGGCGCTCGTCGAGCACGCGCGCGAGTGGCGCGAAGAACACGGTCTTCAGGTAAAAGTGGAGCAGCAGGACCAGCAGAAACGTGGGGATTGCTTTGATCAGCAGCTCCCCCAAGGCGTGCAGGGTGGCTTCCATCGGATTGCGACGAGACAAGCGGCCGCGAACGCGGAACGAAAGATCCTAAACCGTCACAATATCATAGTGTCTTCGCGACGGGCAACCTCGCGCCCCGGCGTGCCTTCGCTTGCCGTCTGCGGACCAGAGGGAGCATCCGATGCTCCTCTGGGCCACTGCTTGCTCGCCACCCATGCAACGGGCGCCAGTCGCCGCCATCCCCCGCACGAGCAGCCGCGACTCCGCACGGATCCCTTCGGCTAGGGAGGGGCTTGGCGCAGGTCAAGGTCTTCGGGGGGTGCGGGCGACTCCGCGGCAGCCACGGCGAACGAGGAGCCATGCGCACCGGTGTCTGTTGTTCTGCGTTCTCGCTGCGCTCCCCCCGCGACCGCATGGCTCCACTTGGCCCGCCGTGGGCCGCGGGGTTCGACCCCGAGGCCAGCATGGGCGGGCGCGGCTCGGGCCGGCCGCCATGGCCCGCACGGCGGCCAGCATCGGACACTGGCGGCTGCGTACCTCGCGGCGACCGCCGCCTCGACGAATCGCCATCAGGCGCGCATCACTTTCCGATGCAGAAGGTCGAGAAGATCCTCTTCAAGATGTCTTCGGCCGTCGTCGCGCCTGTAAGCTCATCCAGCGCCTGCACGGCCGCGTAGAGATCGAGCAAGAGCATTTCGTGCGGGACGTCGGCAACAGCGCGCCGCGCGCGATCGAGCGCCTCGAGCGCCTCGCGCAGCAACCGCTCATGACGGGCGTTGGTGATGAAACCAGGCGGCGCCTGCTCCACGCCGCCCGGCGCCACGGCGTTCGCGATGCGGCGGCGCAGCTCCGGGATTCCCTCGCCCGTAAGCGCGGAAACCGCCACGCAGGGTTCCTCGAGCACGGCTACGCGGGGCAGATCGGCCTTGTTGCCGACCAGCAGGAAGCGGCCCTGCGAGCGCGCCCGTTCGATCAGCTCGCGGTCGGCTGCCTCCAACGGCTGCGAGAGATCCACGACCACCAAGGTCAGGTCCGCGTCGGCCATGGCGCGGAATGTGCGCTCCACGCCCAGCCGTTCCACGGGATCTTCGCCGCGCCGGACGCCCGCGGTGTCCACGAACTTCACCGGGATGCCCTCGAGCGAGGCGGACTCCGAGACCAGGTCGCGCGTGGTGCCGGGGATGTCGGTGACGATGGCGCGGTCCTGCTGGAGCAGCCGGTTGAAGAGGCTGCTCTTGCCGACGTTGGGACGGCCTACGATGGCCAGCACGATGCCCTCGTGCACGAGTCTGCCGTAAGCGAAGCTGGACGCCAGCTCGCCGGTCTCCCGGATGAGCGGGTCGAGGCGTTCGAGGATCTCCGCGGGGCCGGCCACGGGCACGTCGTCTTCGGCAAAATCAATGCCCGCCTCGAGCAGGGCGATGAGGTCAACAAGCTTCGCCTTGAGCGGCGCCACTCTCCGCGAGACCGACCCTTCGGCCTGCTGGGCTGCGATGCGTGCCTGGTAGAGAGTGCGTGCTTCGATCAAGTCGCGCACCGCCTCCGCGCGAGGCAGGTCAATGCGGCCGTTGACGAAGGCGCGCAGGGTGAATTCGCCGGGCTCGGCGAGTCGCGCTCCCAGTTCGCAGGCGCGCTCCACGCAGTGGCGGAGCACGACGGGCGACCCGTGGCAGGAGATTTCCACCACGTCCTCCGCGGTGTACGAACGGGGTGCAGCGAAAAAGCTGACCAGCACCTGGTCCACGATCTGGCCGCTCGCATCCGGCAGGAAGGCGAGCGTCACCGTCCACGGGCGCCAGGCCGGAGGGTTCCGGAAACGCAGCATGCGTTCGGCGATGGAGCACGAATCCGGGCCCGACATGCGCACGATCCCCAGCCCCCCGCGGCCCGGCGGGGTGGAAACGGCCACGATGGTGTCGCGCAACTTCACGGACGGTGCCCGCGGCTTCAGGGCGCGGCTTGCGGGGTGGCGCCGGGGCCCGAGGAACCCAAGGCGGCCTGGGTGCGCGGGCGTGGCGGCGCGGGCGCCGGGTAAACGACGACGCGCCGGGCCGGCCCCACGCCCTGGCTTTCGCTGCGCACGCCCGGCTCGTCGCGCAAGGCCAGGTGGATAATGCGCCGTTCACGGCTGGTCATGGGACTGAACTGGTACGGCCGGCCGCTGCGGCGGACCCGCTCGGCTGCGGCGCTGGCGCTCAGGCGCAGCTCTTCGATGCGCAACAGCCGGTAATCGTTCGCGTCGAAGCAGATGCGCTCGTGATCCTCGCTCGGCAACCGCAACATCTGGATGGTCAAATGTTCCAGCGCGAGCAGCAGCTCGGCCCGGTTCTCGAGCAGCAGCTCCACGTCCGGTCCGCTGAATTTCACCAGCACGTCTGGGCTCTCCCACTCCCGGTCCTGGATCGGTCCCTCGGTGATTTCGTAGCGCAGCCTCAGCCGGCAACGCTGCAAGATGGGCCGCAGGAACCGTTCGATGCGCGGCTTCAACTCGGCCAGCTTGTACTTGCGTTTCACGCTCACCGGGCCGCTTTCCTCCTCCGCCGGGAGGCGTCCGCCGCCGCCTTCGCGGGCGCTCCCGGAGCGACCGGCGCCGCCGGGCTCAACCTGTTGAAGAGGACCTGCTGGGCGATGCCCACCACGTTGCTCGTCAGCCAGTACAGCACCAGCCCGCTGGAAAAATGGTAGAACATGAAACCGAACACCAGTGGCATCAGCAGCATGATGCGCTGCTGCCGCGGGTCCATGGCGGTGGAAGGGGTCATCTTCTGCATCAGGAACTGGGAAACGACCATGGCCACGGGAAGGATCCGTATGGGCAGATGTTCCGGCTGGGAGAGATCTTTCACCCACAGCCAGGTGGCGCCGCGCAGCTCGATCGCCACCGTCAGCACATTGTAAAACCCGATGAAGAACGGAATCTGCAACAGCAGGGGCAGGCATCCGCCCATCGGGTTGACCCCGTGCTTCCTGTAAAGCTCCATCAGCTCCTGGTTCTGCTGCTGCTTGCGCGGATCCCGCAGGCTGATGCCCTTGTACTTCTCGTTGATGGCGGCGATCTGCGGCTGCAAGGCCTGCATTTTCTTCATGGACTTCAGGCTGGAGAACTTCAGGGGCAGCAGGGCGAAGTTGATGAACACCGTCAGCAGCACGATGGCCCACCCGTAATTGGGGACGATGTTCTGGTGGACCCACTTCAGCATAAGGAATAGCGGCTTGGCAATGAAGCCGAACCAAGTGCCGAAGTCCACCAGTTGCTCTAGCCTTCTGTCCACACGGCGCAGGATGTCGAGATCCTTGGGTCCCACGAAGACTGCGAACTCATTGCGTGGCGCCCCGCCCACGCCGATGCCGACCTGTGGCGCTTCCGCCGGATCCAGCTCCGAGCGCACCGTGTCGCTGACGGTCTGGAGCTGGATGTTGACGCCAGGGCGGGGAAGGAAGACTGCGGCGAAGTAGGTGTCTTGGATGCCGGCGAAGGTGAAGGTACCCGTCGAGACCACCGGTCCGTTCTTCGCGGCCTTGGCCTCGAGGGTGATCAGCTTCCCTGAAACGGCATCGTAGTAGAGGGCTCGCTGGTGGGCTACAGGGTTGGCCACCGCGGGATCGCCGAAGCCGCCGCGCCACATCACCCAATGGGGCAGCCCCCCTTTGGCATCCGTGGCCTCCGAGCTGAATCGCCAGAGGTAGCTCGCTTTCTCGAAGCGGAAGGCTTTGCGCACGCGGAACCGTCCGTCGGAGAATTCGAACTCCACGCCCAAGCCGTCTTCGCTTCGCCGCGCAAGGAAGAGAGCTTGATTGGGGTCCGCGGGCGGGTGCGGTTCCTGGAATCGGAGGGCGAAGGGATGCCCGGTCCGCTCGGCAGCCGCGGTGTTGACGAGCTCGAGCGGTTTGCCCGCGGCGTCCTTGTAATGCTTGAGCTCCCACTTGAGCACCACCGCCCCGCGATTGGAGAACGTGATGCGGTGCAGATCGGTCTCCAAGGTGAACTCTTCGGGTTTCTCGGCTGCGACAGGGCGCATGGGGCCCGGCTCAGGCTTGAGCTCGGGCGCGGCTTTTGCAGCCTCGGCCGGTCTTTCGGCAGCTTTGGATGCGGGAGCACCCTTGGGCGGCGGGCCGTAGATCTTGTGGTACACGTAGGGGGCCAGGAACATGACCAGGCCCGTCAGCAGAAAGGCCAGCAGCAGCCGCCACTCCATGCGCGGCTCCTCGGGGCCCACGGGGATCGGCTTGGTGGTCTGCGTCTGCTGGTCAGGCATCGTCCCTTTCTGAATCCTACCGCACGGGGTCGTAGCCGCCCTGTGCCAGCGGGTGGCAGCGCAGCAGGCGTCCGAGCCCCATCCACACCCCGCGGAGCACGCCGTAGCGCTCCACTGCTTGCATCATATACTCCGAGCAGGTGGGGTGGAATCGGCAGGCCGAAGGCAGCCAGGGCGAAATCGCGCGCTTGTAGAAAAGCAGCAGCGCCAGGGTCGCCCGGCGGGCGGCTTGCGCAGACTGGATGGCGAGACTCAGCTCCGGCATCGGGCGAACAGGTTTTCCATCGCCTCGAGCAACTGCCCGAACGGTGCGTCGGCTGCCGCTGCACGGGCTGTGATGACCACGTCCCAGCCCGGCGCGAGCTTTTCCAGCTTCAGGCGCACAGCCTCGCGCAGGCGGCGCTTGATGCGATTCCGCACGACGGCCTTGCCCAGGTTGCGGGGCACGGCGAAACCCACTCGGGGCTGGCCGCCTTCCGGCCGAGGGCGGCAAAACGCCACGAAATACGGCCCGGGCACGCGGAAACCTTCCTTCAGGACGCAAGTGAAATCGTTGCGGCGCCGCAGCCGTGCGCTCTTGGGGAACGCAAGTCTGCGTCTGGCAGGTGCGACCGGCTTACTTGGCCCAGCGGACGGCCCGCTCATCGCTGACCGTCAGTTTCCAGCGGCCCTTTGCGCGACGACGCGCCAGGACCGCGCGCCCGTCCTTGGTGCGCATGCGCGCGCGGAAGCCGTGAGTTTTCGCTCTCCGGCGATTGTTCGGCTGATAGGTGCGTTTGGGCATCGCGTGTCCGCATGGGGGCGGCTAGGACTGCTGACTTGCCAAGGTGCCGCCCGGCCATCTTTCAGTATAGTTTTGGGTTCGCAAACGTGTCAAACCGCGAGACTTTTCCATTCCTTTAACGGGCGGGCAGGATACGGCCCCAGACCACCTGATACGCCTCCA
>JANXAE010000074.1:258-16668 GCA_025062235.1 Bryobacteraceae bacterium | reverse complement strand
CTCCTTGCCTTCCTTGAGGATGAACACGCGCATGGACTCGCCCGGCAGGACGACGGGCTTGAGCGCGTTGGCCAGTTCGTTGATGTTGAGCACCTCGACCCCGTGAACTTGCGCCATCTTGTTGAGGTTGAAATCGTTGGTGATGATCTTGCAACCGTACTCCCTGGCCAGTTCGATCAGTTTCATGTCTACGTCACGCACGTGGGGGAAATCATCTTCAAGGATTTGCACGGTCAGGTGGGACATTTTTTGCAGCCGCTGGAGGATGTCCAGCCCCCGCCGCCCACGGTTGCGCTTGAGAGCATCGGGGGAATCCGCCACCAGTTGCAGCTCGCGCAGCACGAACTGCGGGATCACGATGGTTCCATCAAGGAAGCCGGTTTCGGCAACGTCGGCGATGCGACCGTCAATGATGACGCTGGTATCGAGAATCTTGAAGGTCTGCTTGCCCGCCTTTTCGCCGCCGAAGATGCCGCCCAGGGCCGCCAGGTTCAACATGTCGCCCTTACTGGCGCCCACGACGAGGCCCACGTACGTCATCCACAGCAGCAAGGCCACTTGCAGGAATGGCAGGCTCGGGTGACCCTGCATGGCGCTACCCAAGACAAGCGACATCAGGTATGCTCCGAGGATGCCCAAGACTGACCCGGCGGCGGCGCCGATCAGCCGCTTCAGGCTGATTTCCTTGACGCGAATCTCGAACACCACGATGACGACGCCAAGGGCCAGACCCACCCCGGCCGCCAGAGGCCCGCTCAGTCCGAAAGGCTTCAGGAAATAGGCCGCTGTCACCAGCAGCAACACGAAGAGGATTCGTATGATAAGAAGGTTGTCCATAAGAATCACCCAACACCCGCCCCTACGGTAACACCCGATTCCGCCGGGATGGGCTCCGATACCGCACCTTCCCTCTCAAATTACCATGGAGGTCCGAAATACTCCAGGGCGACCGCTAGCTTCCAGCTTGTGCCATGAGGCCCCGCGCTTCTACACTGGATCAAGATGCAGGTCTGCCCAGGCGCGACGCTGGCTCTGCTGGCTGTTCTCCAAGCAGCGACCGAGTACGTGACTGCAATCGAACAATGGCGCAAGGAGCGTGAAGCCTCCCTGCGCTCCGAGGAGGGCTGGCTAGCGGTCTGCGGCCTGTTCTGGCTCGAGGAAGGCGAGAACGCCGTAGGCTCGGCGCCCGGCAGCCGGGTGTTGCTGCCTGCCGATGCTGCGCCTGCACGGGTGGGCGTGATCCGACTACAGGGCGAGCGTGCAGTCTTCGCCGCCGAGCCCGGCGTCCCGGCGCTTTGGAACGGGAAGCCCGTCCACAGCGCCGAGCTGCGGCCGGATTCCAGCGGCGCCCAGGATGTTCTCCAAGTCGGCCGTCTGAAGTTGGTGCTGCTTCGACGTGGCGAGCGATACGCCATCCGGCTCCGGGATCCCGAATGTCAGCTTCGGAAAAATTTCCGTGGCCTGAAGTGGTTCCCCGTACGCGAGCAGTGGCGCATCGCCGCGCGCTTCCTGCCGGCTCCCGCCGATCGCAAGCTGGTAGTGGACACGATCATCGGGACGCAAGAAGAGATGCCCCTCGCGGGAGAGGTCGAGTTCGAGCGTGACGGCCGGATCTTCCGCTTGCTCGCGGCGCGGTCGGGTCAGAGACTCTTCATCGTGTTCCGCGACGCCACCGCGGGCAAGAGCACATACGCTGCGGCCCGGTTCCTTTACGCCGATCCGCCCCAGGACGGTCGCGTGATCCTGGACTTCAACCGGGCGATCAATCCCCCGTGCGCCTACAACCCTTACACTACCTGCCCGCTGCCACCGTTGCAAAACCGCTTGCCGGTCGAGATTCCCGCCGGGGAGATGGCCTATGAAAACGGTCCGCCCCCGGCGGCGGGGCCTTGAGCGTTTCTGGCGCTTCGCCCACCGGCGCTTGCACACCCGAGCCTGAGAGGCAATGAGCCGTTTGACGCTGACCTCGGGCGAAGCAGGGTAAGTTCACGGGCACACGGTCGTCGCGCAGCGTCGGCGGCCGCTCGTGCGGGTCCGGTGTCTTTCCTGGAACGTCACCATCTTGCCGGCGAGCGTGAAATAGACGAAGTAGGCGATGTCGAGGCCGCGCGCGTTGAACCGGTTGCGCTCCATCAGGAGCGAGCTGCCCACCATGCGCATGCCGCCGGAGGGCTCTATGGCTGGCATCGCGCGGAAAGAATCCAGGAAGGCACCGTGAAACTGCGGGCCGTCGCACGTTCGGTGCGAACGAAGGCGGCGGCCGCCTCGGGGTTCGAGCGCATGGAGATACCCGCGATCTGCACCGACCCGGTGGGCTCACCTCCGCTCCAGGGCAGTGTGGTTCCCGGTTGCGCGGGACCGTGTCCGCCACGGCGGCCGTGTCCAGCTCATAGGGCTGGAAATGGTCAGCGTGGCTTCGCACTGTCCCACGTCGGCGCCGCCGGCGCCGTTGTTTACGGCGGCAGGTGCCCGGATCGAGGTACTGGGGGCTGCGCCCGGCGTTCCCGGCATCCCGTCGCCCAAGCTGGCCTGACAATCGCCCGGTTCGCGGCGCGGCAGTCGCTTGCTTGCCCTGGGGCCGGTGAGATATGGCGGCGGACCGGGATCCAAGGGGACGGGCGCGGCCGGGTCCATCTCCGGATCGAACTGCTGTCCGGACAAGGAATAGACTACGCACTGGCCAAAGGGCTCTGCCGCCCAGAGTCCGCGCGAGCGGAGGATTTTCGAGAAGTCGCATTTCGCGAAAGTGGAGGTCCCCTCGTCGCTGCGACAACTCGGTATGCCGAAGACGGCCGGCATCTGCATCTCAGTGCGAGTGAGGGCGATCCGGCCGATGCGCAGCTGCTTGCCCTCGCCGATGAACTGGCAGCCGGCTTCCGAGAGACTCATCGGATCCGAGCAGCGATCAGGGCGTTGGGAAACGGGGCGGCTGACGGAATTGCTCATCACACCGCGCGCAGGCACGACGACAGGGACATAGCAGCCCTCTTCGACGTCTCGGAAGACGACGAAGTTCACCCGATCGAGCCCGGGCCAGTTCGGCGAGCGGCCTGCGAAGTCCGCCCTCGCGGGACGGCCGCCGACCAGAACCTGAAAGTCCGCAGGCCTGATGTCGCGCACGGGAGCGCGCGGATTGCGTTCGTGGAAATCCACTGTGCCCGGTCCGGTACACCAGAGAGACATGACTTGATCGCGCCGGCCCGGGCGCCTGATCAGCGCCCGCCGGCAGCAGGCGTCGGTGATCGCGCCGGGGCCCATGCCGGACTGGCCGATGGTGAAGATCCCGAAGCTGGTCTGCGACACCGTGATGGGGGCCGCCGCACTGGTTTGGGTGTTGGATGGCACCGTGATCGTTCCGGTCCCAGTGGGGGTGCGGGACGGCAACAACGCCGCCACCTGCCCGGCTCAGGTGTATATCCTGAAGCAATCCAGACTCTGACCGCCGACCGTGACACGGACCGAAGTCCCCGCCAACACCGCCGGGAGGGGAGCTGGCCTGCACCAGTTGAGCCGGTGCCAGGTTTCCCCGGAAGGTCCCAAAGATGAATCCTTGCGCGACCGCCGAATGCGGCAACCCCGGGGGCGCGTAACTGGCGGCGTTGACGACGGCTGCGTTGGTCGAGTGTTGCGCGGCAACCTGGGTGCTGAACCAAGTCAGCACGGCCGCTGCGCAGACAATCGTGAAGAGCCCAGCTCATCGCATGAAACTCTTCCAACCTCGACGAACGCAGAGGGGCAAAGCGGGTGCCACAGCTCGATGAGAAACGTCTCACCTGAGCCGCGCCTTGCCGCCAGCCTTTCCCCTGGCGGCGCCGCGGTACCATGGGAGGGATCCGGAGGAGCGCCATGCAATTCCTCTTCGACAGCTTGCTGGAACTCATCACGCAGACCTCCGTCAACCTGCCGCCCGACGTGCGGGCCGTCATGGCCGCGATGCTCGAACGCGAAGAGCCCGGCAGCAAGGCCGAGCAGGCCTTCAAGATCATCGCGGGCAACGTGGATATGGCCTACGAAGAGGAAGGCCCCATCTGCCAGGACACGGGCATGCCCACGTTCCTGATCCATACGCCGGTGGGTGTCAACCAGCTCGAGATCGCACGGCAGGCCCGTCGGGCGATCGCCGAAGCCACGCGTCTCGGCAAGCTGCGCCCGAACTCGGTGGACTCGATCACGGGCAAGAACACGGGCGACAATCTTGGCGTGGAAACGCCGATCTTCCACTTCGAGCAGTGGGAAGGGGACGAAATCGAGGTCCGCCTCATCCTGAAGGGCGGCGGTTGCGAGAACATGAACGCGCAGTATTCGCTGCCGTGCGAGCTGGATCATTTGGGCCGAGCGGACCGCGATCTGGAGGGCGTCCGCAAGTGCATCCTGCACGCGATCTGGAAGGCCCAGGGCTACGGCTGCGCGCCCGGCGTGGTGGGCGTCTGCATCGGCAGCGACCGCGCGCACGGGTACACGCTGGCGAAGTACCAGCTCTTCCGCCCGCTCGATGACGTCAACCCCGACCCGCAGTTGGCCGCGCTCGAGGCGCGCATCCTCGAAGAGGCCAACAAGCTGGGCATCGGGCCGATGGGCTTCGGCGGCCGCGGCACGCTCATGGGCTGTAAGATCACCGCTGCCAACCGCCTGCCGGCGTCATTCTTCGTTTCGGTGGCCTACGAGTGCTGGGCCTACCGACGGCTGGGCGTTCGGCTGGATCCTGCGAGCGGAGCCATTCTGGGTTGGATCTACCGCGATCCCGAGCGTCCCGTGGAGCGCATGGCAAAAGAGACGGGCTTCCCGCTCAGCGGTCGCGAGGTCATCCTGCGCACCCCGCTCACCGAAGAGGCCGTGCGCGCGCTCAGGGTGGGCGATGTCGTGCTCATCCAAGGGGAGATCTTCACCGGCCGCGACGCAGTGCACGCATACTTGATGAAGAACGCGCCCCCGGTGGACCTGAACGGCGCGATCCTCTACCACTGCGGCCCGGTGATGCTGAAGCAAGGCGAAGAGTGGATCATCAAAGCGGCAGGCCCCACCACCAGCAGCCGCGAAGAACCGTATCAGGCCGACGTGATCCGCCGCTACGGCGTGCGCGGAGTCATCGGCAAGGGCGGCATGGGAGCGCGAACGGCGGCGGCCATGAAGGAGTTCGGCGCCGTCTATCTGCACGCCATCGGCGGCGCGGCACAGTTCTACGCCCGCGCGGTGGAGAAGGTTCTCGGCGTGCACTTGATGGAGTTCGGGATTCCCGAAGCCATGTGGCATCTTCGCGTGAAGGATTTCCTCGCCATCGTGACCATGGACGCCCACGGGAACAGTCTGCACGCACAGCTGGAAGAAGCCAGCGGGCAGGCCCTGGCGACACTGAAGGGCGCCTGAGCGCCGAGGCGCGCCGGCCGGCGGCTTTTGGGCCTCCGGCCGGAGGGCACTGCCGGACTCGATCGCTGTTGTTTCCCGGCGCGAGCCCGGGGGATTCCGAAAGCGCCCAGAAGCCGCGCCCGGCCCAGAATGGGCCCGCCGGCACCTCAGGCGCCTTTGGGGTGGCCTGGCCGCCAGGCCGCAGACGCGTCCGCCAGGCTCGAGCGGCGGACTCGAAAGGCGAGATCAACGCGCCTCGCCGACGTTGTCCAGGCGCGCCTCCCGCACTCCAAGCAGTTCGAGGGCCTTCTCGAGCACCTCGTCCCGGCCCGCGCGCACGCCTTCGATCGTGGGCTTGACTTCCACATCGGGGCGGAGGCCTACGCGCTGGAGTTGCGAGCCGTCGGGGAGCGAGACTTCCTGACCGGAGAAGCTCACCAGCAGGCCGCCCGGCAAGACGATGCGCGTGACGTCGCCGTTGGCCCCGGCGCTGGGACTGCCCACCAGCCGTGCGCCCAGAGCCCGCAGGAACAGGGCCGCGTGTTCGGCCTGGCTGAGGGTGCGCTCGTCCATGAGAGCGACGATCTGGCCGCGATAGATTGCGCCCGACGGCTCGGGCAGATGCTGGTAGAAGTCCCAGCGGGCGTCGAGGGTCTCCACGTCAGCGGCGCGGCCCTCCGGGAACAACACGAGCGGCCGCCGGAAACGAGCCGCTACGATGCCGGGACGAGGGGCGAGGCGGGCAGCGATCAGCCAGCCGGTCCCCTGGGGATACCCGCGCAGATCGAAGATCAGGGCGCGCGCGGAGGCGAGCGACTGAAACATTTCATCCACTTTTTGTGGAGTCAGGCGCTCCAGATCCACGTAACCTATTTGGCCGGCGAGCAAGGTCCAGACGGGACCGTCGCGCCAGGGAATACGCGGCGCCTGGTTGCGACGCGGCAACCGCGCGACACGAACCCGGCCGGTTGGATCGCGTACCGTCAATTGCGCGCTGCTGCCCGGAGGGCCGTCCAGCCAGCGCTCCATCACGACCGCATGCAGGGACTGGGTTGTGGAGGCGGAGACGTAACGGGCCAGACGCCGGATGCGGTCGGCGGCGGGTTCGCCATCCACTGCGAGGACAACGTCGCCCGGAGCGAGAGCGGCGTGGCGACCGGCGCGATCCTCGAGCAAGCTCCAGACCACGGGGCTGCCTTCCACCATCCGCGTGCGCACGGGCGGCGTGGCGAGGCCAAAGTATTCGTCGAGGGCCCGTCCGCTCACCATCGCGTGGGTGTCGCCCAAGTGAGCCGTCATCTCGGCGATCGCCAGCGCGTACTCGCGCGCATCGCGGGCGCGCAACAGTTGCGGGATCGCGGCGAGCAAGGCGCTGTCCCAGTCCGAGGCCATCAGATGCCGGTAGGGAAAGAAGTATCGCACCGCCGCCCAGAGGCGGAAGGCCGCAAGCAGGCGCAAGGCGGTATGAGGGTACTCGTTGTGCGAGTAGGCGTTCTCGGCGCGCGGCTTGACCGCGAGCGGTGGTCTGGGGCGTTCGGAAGCGGGCATCGCCGGGGGATTGCGCGCGAGCGCCAGCGCCGCGTCCAAGGCCTCTCGGGAGGCTCCGGGGGACAGGGTGAGGTCGGGCGCAAGACCCGTGGAACCGTCCAGGTGAAGCAGCTCGCCGGTGCGCAGCATGACCTCGACGCCCTCGGTGAGCGTCAGCCGGTGCCTCTCCACCAGGCCTGCCTCCGATAGCCTGCCCTGCGCGACGATCCAGGCAAGCCCGGCGACTTGCAGGGCCGGCACGATGGGCGGCAACAGCGAGGATTCATCCACGAGGAAGACGACCGGTTTGGGCGGAGATGCGGATCTGGCCTC
This sequence comes from Bryobacteraceae bacterium, assembly GCA_025062235.1. Lineage (GTDB taxonomy): Bacteria > Acidobacteriota > Terriglobia > Bryobacterales > Bryobacteraceae > DTHT01. The sequence goes on along the minus strand of JANXAE010000074.1, from coordinate 9,465 downwards.
AAGCCGCGTTCCGTCGCGCACGTACCATGCGGGGTGGTAAAAGAGGCTGCCGCCTGGGGCGCTGGACGGCAAGCCAGAGTACATGCGGGAGCGGTGCGCCGGGGCGTGCATGGGCGCGAATTGCAACAGGTGGTTGACTCCGCCGGCTTGAAAGAGCATACCCACGATCGCAGGCGAGCGGACTTGCCAGAACTCATGCTCCCGCAGGTCGAAGACCACAGCCTTGGCTCGAGGCCAGGCGCGGAGAAAGGGGGCTAGGGAAGAACCATCTTCCCTGCCCTCCGGGACGGTCGCGGGATTCAGCGTAACGACGAGAATGGCGTCCGGCGTGAGGCGGGCCAACTCGGCAGCGCCGGGGGGCGGACGGTCAGCAGGCGCCAGCACGCGCGTGGCTGGATCATCCAGCGCATCGAGCATTCCCTGGACCGCTGCCCGGTACTCGCTCACCGAACGTGCTTGCATCACGCGAGGGACGGCGGCGAGCAGAGCGGCGTCCCAGTCCACGTCGCGCCAGGCCAGCCAGGGATGGAAATATTTCGCGGCGGCCCAAAGTCGGCCGAGGGCCGCGAGGCGCGCGCCACAGACCGCGTCGTGCGCGCAACCCTGAGCTCCCAGCGCCGGCGCCAGCCACGCCAGCGCCACCGCGCTCCCGATGGCCAACCAGCGCGCCCCCATACCTTTTGCGACAGGCCAAGTTGTATGATAGCCGCGTTGCGGCGGGGGAGCGCACGATGGGGAAACTCGCGATCGAAGGCGGACCGAAGGCGGTCACCAACCAGCTCGTGATGTGGCCACAGTTCGAGGAGAGGGCCATTCAGGCTGCGACCGAGGTGCTGCGATCCGGCAAGGTCAACTATTGGACCGGGCGCAAGGGCATGGAGTTCGAGCGCAAATTCGCCGAGTGGCAGGGGAGCCGCTACGCCATCGCCGTCTCGAGCGGCACGGCCGCCTTGCACGTAGCCCTGAGCGCGCTGGGCATCGGCCCGGGCGACGAGGTGATCGTGCCCAGCTATACGTTCATCGCCACCAGCTTCGCGGTGGTGCAGGCGGGCGCCATCCCGCGCTTTGCCGATGTCAACCTGGAGGATCACTGCATCAGCGTGGAGTCGGCTGAGCGGCTGGTGAACGAGCGCACGCGTGCCATCATTCCGGTGCATCTTTACGGGAACGTGTGCGACATGGATCCCATCCTGGAGTTCGCCCGCAAGTACAACCTCTGGGTCGTCGAGGACAACGCGGAGGCTTTCGGCGGGGTTTACAAGGGGCGCAAGACCGGCACGCTCGGGCACATCGCGGCATGCAGCTTCTGTCAGAACAAGACCTTCACCACCGGCGGCGAGGGCGGCATGGTGACGACCGACGACGAGGAGCTAGCCTGGCAGGCGCGCAGCTTCCGCGATCATGGCTACGACGTCCGGGAACGGTTGAACCTGCTCGAGCTGGAGCAGAAGTTGCCCTACATCCACAACATGGTGGGCTGGAACTACCGCATGACCGAGATGCAAGCGGCGATCGGGCTGGCCGAACTCGAGCGCATGGACTCCTGGAACCTGCCCACGCGCCGGCGCAACGCCTACATCCTGATCCACGCGCTGCGTCAGCGGCCCGGGTACGTGCGATTCTTCCCGGTGGACACGCCCGAGCGGCAGAACGGCTGGTACGTGCTGGCCTTCTCGCTCGAGATCGAGAAGATGAACTGCACCATCCAGCAATTCGTCGAGGCTGCGGTGGCCGAGGGGGCGCCCTGCTGGAAGGTGTTCTGGCCGCAGTGCCATACCGAGCGCGCCTACCAGGAGCACAACGCGTTCGGGCGTTCGAAGTTCCCATTCCGCTCGCGCGAATACACGAATCCGGAGAGCGTGGACTACAGCCGCGTGGAGGTCCCCAACGCGCGCTGGCACGAAACGCACACCTTTACCTGCTTCGCGTATCCGACCTTCAGCGAGGAAGACATGCATCAGATCGCCCGGGCGCTGCTCAAGGTGATTGACGCGTACCGGAAGCGGCCAACGATGGTGGGAGGGAGCGATGTCTGAGCGCCGCGTCGCCTGGGGCGTGGCGGGCGCGGGCGGGATCGCGCGAAGGAGAACAATTCCGGAGGGCATTGTTCCGGCCGGAAATGCCCGTCTGGCAGCCGTCTATGACGTGGACCCCGAGGTCAACCGGCAGGTAGCGGAGCGCTACGGCGCCCGCGCAGCGGCGAGCCTGGAAGACCTGCTGGGGCCGGACGTGGAGGCCGTGTACGTGGCATCGCCGGTGTACGCCCATCGCGAGCAGGTCGTCGCTTGCGCCCGGGCGGGCAAGCACGTGCTTTGCGAAAAGCCGCTGGGGTTGACGGTCGCGGAAGCCGAAGAGGCGGTGCGGGCCTGCCGCAAGGCCGGGGTGCTGCTGGGCACGGCGTTCATGATGCGCTTTCACGCACAGCATCAGGCGGCCCTTGCGTTGATCCGCGAGGGACGGCTCGGCAAGCCGGTCTATGCGCGCGCCCAGCTTTCCTGCTGGTACCCGCCGATCGAGGGCGCCTGGCGGCAAGACCCCGAGCTGGGCGGGGGCGGCTCGCTCATGGACATGGGCGGACATTGCCTGGACCTGCTCGAGATGTTTTTCGGCAGGGTCCGGCGCCTGGGTTGCTGCACGGCGCGCGCCGTGCACGGCTACGCAGTCGAGGACGGCGCGACGGTCCTGCTGGAGTTTGCCGCGGGCGCCCTGGGTACCGTGGACGTGTTCTTCTCGATCCCTGACGAAGCCAGCGACAACGTGCTCGAGCTGTACGGCTCGCGGGGCGCCATCCTGGCGCGGGGAACGATCGGCCAGGGCGACCGGGGATTCATGGTCGCACGTCTGCGCGAGGAGGAGGCGGGCTACGACGCGCGGCAGGCGCGCGAAGCGGCGGCAGGGATGGAGATCGCGCCCGCACCGGTCAATACTTACCGGGCCGAGATCGAGGCATTCGGCCGAGCCGTGTTGGAAGGTTGTGAGCCGCCCGTCACGGGCGAAGACGGGCTGCGCAACCAACGGCTGCTCGCGGCCTGTTACGAATCGGCGCGCACGGGCAGGATCGTGGAGGTCGAATCATGACGATGGACCTGATGAGTACGCTGAAGGGATCGTTGCTGGAGAATTTCTTCCCCGCAGGATGGGATCTGAGCAAGATTGACGCCTGTTGCAGCCATCCGCCGGAAGCCATTCTCGAGCGTCAGCCGTGGTGGCATCCGGAGTTCGAACCGGTGCCCTGCCAGACGCTGGAGGATTTCAACACGATGATGGGGCACGAGATTGCCCTGCGCATCCGGCAGGCGCGCGAAGCGGGGCGCAAACTGGCGCTGATCCTGCCGGTAGGGCCGATGGGGATGTACCGGTGGACGGTGTACTTCCTCAAGGAGTGGGGGATTCCTTGCGATCACGTGTACGGCTTCAACATGGACGAGTGGAGCGACCCCGAGGGCAACACGCTGCCACCGGACAATCCGGGCGCGTTCCGCCACGCGATGCAGGAGGCCTTCTACGGGCCGCTCGGCGAGCTGACGGTGCCCGAGAGCCAGCGGCATTTCGCCACGCGCGAGATGCTGCCCACCTACCCCGAGCGCATCGCCTCGCTGAAGAGGCAGGGGGCGCAGTTGATCGTGATCTTCGGCATCGGGCGCGTCTTTCACATCGCTTTCTGGGAGCCGCACTTCGCGGCCGAATTCGCGAGCGACGAGGAATGGAAGCGACAGACGCACCGGCTGGCGGCGAAGCTGCATCCGCTGACGATCGAGCAGAACGCGATCACCAGCTTCAAGAGCCGCACGACGCTGGTGCCGGCGTTCGCCAACACCATCGGCCCGGGTCTGTTCCTGCAAGCCGATCGCATCATCGGCGGCGCGGACGGAGCGCTGGGCCGCGGCATGCAGTGGCAGGGTCTGAGCCTCTGGGTTACGCTCCGCTACGGGCCCGATCGCTGGGTTCCCTCGAGCTGGATGCCGACGCTGCCCGGCCGCCTGTTCTTCCTGAAGGAGCTGGCCGGCCCGCTGGTCCCCGAGTGCAACTGAGGATGGCGCTTGCGACCCGGCTTTGCCCTCCCTCGCTTTGAGGCATGAGCCGAGGTCGCCTTCTGCGCCGGCTCGGGTGGTGAGCCGCTGCGTTTCCGGGGCGGCGCGGGAAGCCTGCGCCCGAGCTGTCATGGCGTCCGCCCGAGCGACGCGGCACGGCGCCGCGACCAGGAGAGCCGGCCGGGCCAGGCCAGCGCGCCTCGCGTCTTGCTGTGTGCAGGGTTGCGTGCGGGGCGGCATGATGCTACGATTTTTAATTTCGTGCTACCATGACCAACAATCAGAGAGCACGCAACCCGTTTGAAAAAGCTTTCCATGGCGTACTGTTGGCGGCGATCCTGGCCGCTGCGCCCTGCCTCGCGCAAAGCGGGGCGACGCGGGAGACCTCCCGCAAGGCGGAACCGGATGCGGGCGGCGGGCAGGGCGAATCGCGCCCAGTCCTGACGCGCCACGACGTGATCGTAGTCACCGCCACCCGCACGGAAACCAAGGCGCTGGAGCTGCCGGTGAGCGTGGCGATCGCCGGGCGCGAGGACGTGGAACAGATCCAGTTCAACAATCCCAACGTGGGCGAGATCGTGCGCGATCTGCCCGGGGTTTCCGTGGGACACGGCAACCGGAACATCCCGCCGTGGATCCACCTGCGCGGCACCGGCTACTTCATCGGGCGGACACTTTACATGGTGGACGAGCTGCCGTTGGCCGAGCCGATGGTCAGCATCGCCGTGCACCCTTCGAACCTCGCGGCGACCGAGGTCGTGCTCGGGCCTTCGTCCTCGTTGTACGGCGCAAATGCCAGCGGCGGCGTGCTGAACATGCGCTCGGCGAACGGGCGCCAGTTGCGGGGTCTTTCCGCGGGGGTGGCTACGCGACCTTCCGGACATGGCGCCCGGAGATCCGTTGGGGCAAGCCACTGGGCAACTGGGATGTGCTGCTCTCCTACAGCGCGGACAAATCGCGCGGCTACCGCAACACGGATCTGGCGACGGGGCTCTACCTATTCCGCAACGGGTACCCGTCGTATTTGAACTCGGTGAACATCGAACCGCAGTCTTATACCAATCAATACGGCTATTACCGGGCGGGGTACCGGCATCCCAACAGCGGTTTCGGATTCAACTTGGGGACGCATTTCTTCGGGGAGGATCTTTACGGCGGCCGGCAGAACTCCTGGACGCTGGGCACGCGGCTGATCGGGACGGGATCCGTGTTCGCGCCGGTAGGCAGCTTCGGAATGCTGACCGCGCGTTTCGGCTACCAGCGCCGAAGGAGCGAAACGCAAGCCACGCGGGGTTTGCTGCGGGTTCCGAACACGGCCGTCGGCGACCGGTTCGTATTCACGCCTGTGGACGCAACGACCAGCTACGTTTACGATCCGACGGTCACGCAATTTTCCACGCCGCGCTACACGCGGCTGCCGGTGGACGTGCAGATGGACGTGCACGCCCTGCGCGGGCACGTGCTGACCGCGGGTCTGACGCGCATGGCGGACCGCAACCGGTCGCTTACGCTGAGCCCGGACAGGCAGCGGACGCTGGCCCGCACGGATTTCGACATCGCCCAAACCGCGCTCTACGTGCAGGAGCAGTACAAGTTCGGGGGCGAGCGGGGGTCCCTGCTGTTCGGCCTGCGGAGGGATTTCTGGAAATACCACGACGTATTCGACAGCGGTTCCACGATCCAGCGCCCGCCGGATGTGAGCAAGTCGGCGACAACGGTGCGCGGGGGTGCGCGGTACCGGCTGGCCGGAGGCCTGGGCCTGCGGGCCTCGGCGGGCACGGCCTTCTGGCCGGGAGCCGCGATCTGGTTCTTTCAGAACCTTTCGACGGGGAACACCTGGCGCGAAGCCAATCCCGGACTGAAGCCTGAACGCACGCGGATGGTGGATTTCGGCGCCGATTACGCGAGTCCGCACGGGCGGACGCGCATCTCGGCGACCCCGTACTGGGGACGCATCCTGGACGCGGTCAGCTACGTTTACGCGCAGCATCCCACGCTGCCGGGGGTGCAGGTGATCCGGACGTCGAACTCGGATGAGGTCTCGCTGAAGGGGATCGAACTGGCGGTGCGGCAGCGGATCGGCAAAGGTCTGGAGGGATTCTTCCACCACACCGTGAACCGCTCGCGCATCACGCGCTCGCCCAGGAACCAGGGCAACCAGCTGCGGAACGCGCCGGATTACGTCGGTTCGTTCGGCCTGACGCACGTGGACACGCGGCGGCACTGGGGCGCCGCGTTCCGCGGCCGTTACTCGGACGACCGCTTTTACGACGACGAGAACACCAAGCTGCGCTATTTCCACATGCGGGAGTACCTGACGCTGGGCCTCAAGGTCTGGAAAGAGTTCGCCGTCGGGGAGGGCCGTTGGACGGTCTCGCTCGGCGTGGACAACCTGACGGACTCGCGCTATGACGGCGAGTTTCTTTACAACGCACCGGGGCGTTTCCTCGAGGCCCGGGTGACGTACCAGTTCGGACGCTGAGGCGGAGGCGGGGGATGGTGCAGCGAAGGTCATGGCTGGCGGCCTGGCTGGCGCTGGCGGCGTGCGCGTTTCCCGTGAGGGGACAGACGCCGGAGGAGATCTGGCGGGAGTTCGTCGAGTGGGGACAGAAGCGCCCGAGGGAGAACCCGGCTCGCAAATCCATGATGGATTTGTACGTGGAGGATCTGGTCGGCCGGGGGGCCAGCGAGGAGGAGGCGCGGCGGCGCTGGAAAGTCATCGCCTACGAGATGCGGCCCCGCAGTCGCGAGAACAACCAGTTTTTCTGGGACACGCTGTTCCGCCTGCGGAGCGGTCCGGACCACCCGCTGAAGTTGTTGGTCGAGGTGGTGAAAGATCTGAAGCCCGGGCGCGCGCTGGACGTAGCGATGGGGAACGGGCGGAACGCGGCGTTTTTGGCATCAGCGGGCTGGCAAGTTGTCGGATACGACATCTCGCCGGAGGCGGTGGCGCTGGCGCGGCAGCGCGCCGAATCGCTGGGCGTTCGCTACGAGGCAGTGGAGTGCGACCACCGCCAGTTCGACTACGGCCGCGAACGGTGGGATCTGATCGTGTTCTCTTACATCGTAGCCGACGAGCCTGACATGCAAGAGGTCTTCGGCGAGAGACTCTGGAACTCGCTGCGGCCGGGCGGGCGCATGGTGTGCGAGGGGAACTTCTGCGAGAAGCTCATTCGAAGGCTCGTTCCACTGGATCTGCCGGGGTTTCGGCTCGAGCGTTATTCGGACGCCGAAGAGTTGCGCGAGGACTGGGGCAGCGGTGCGACAAAAGGCCGAGTGATCCGGGCCATCGTGCGGAAGGACCCGTAGCCGGTGGCGGCGCGAAGGTTCAGGCGAGACGCCGCCGGCGGGGCCGGATGACGCGGTGATACTCGAAGAAGGCGCGCACGCGCTCGTCGGCGAGAAGGCCGCGGTGCATCTGGAGGAAAACCATCCCGCTGTGATTGTTGCCCTCGAGGACCAAGAAGCCGTCCTCGCGCGCCACGACGTCCCACGCCACGTAATCCAGGAAATCGTAGGCCTCGGTGGCCGCGAGCAAGCGCTGAACCAGATTTTCCCAGCCGGGGACGCGCAGGCCTTCGATCTGCTCTCCGGTCTCCGGGTGCCGGCTGAACCATTCCACCCTGCCTTCGCGCGGATAGGTGGTAGCCTTGCCGAGAACACCGGTTGCGAGATCCACCTCGCAGGCAAAGCCGCCCTTCTGAAAGCTGTCGGCAGGGGCCGATCGGCTGCTGCCGAAGCGGTGGACCGCGATGGCCACGAAGGCGCGACGGTTCTGGAAGGGGTCGCGCATCGTCAACACACGCATGCTGTTGGTCGAGTGAGGATAAACGCGGGCCGCGTACTCCCCTTGCCAGGCGAATTCCGTGACCATGATGTCGCGGGCCTGGGAAACGAGGTTGCCGAGGCCCGCTCGATCGAGGGGGGCCCTGTCAAGCAGGAAGCGACCGTCCTCCCAAGCAAGGACGCGGAAGCCGCGGCCACCGCTCTCCCCGAACGGCTTCACGGCGAGACGCCCGAGGGCGCGGCAGGCCTCCAGGAGCGCTTCCGGGCTACAGATCCAGGGATCTGGGACCAGGGGGGTGATCACCCCGCCCGAGATCCACGCCAAGGTCTTGGGTATGGGCAACAGCGCCTTGAAAAAAGCCTCGAAAAGGAGCTTGTGGTGGAGGACTTCAGGCTTGCGGTTGATGCGGCTGGCGCGGACCAATCGGTGATACTCGGGCAGGTAATGTTCAACGGGGTTGTGGTCGAAGCCGTAAACGAGGTGGCATTCGCGCACGAAGCCGCGCCGCCACATGGCGAGGCGCGTCTTCAGGGGGATCGGGAAGGTGGCCCGCCGGTCGTGTTGGTAAAGCTTGATGAAGGCCCGGATGAGCTCCCAAGGGCGGGCAGCAGCGCGTTCGAGTCGTTCCAGCATGGAGTCCGGCGATTGCGGGCAGGTTCTTGTCGTGATGATAGCACCCGCGAGGTTCTCATCGCACGCATAGTGGCCTGCGGGGGCGATAGAATCAAGGGAATCAGCCGAGGCGGGGGACGCCGCAGGAAGCGCCGCACGAGTTCGCAAGGCGGCGGGAGGATGGCCATTGCTCTTGTTGCTGACCATAACGCTGGCGGTGGTGATGTTCCTATCGCCGGTAGAATTGATGCCTTCGCTGGCACCATACCGGCCGGTGTTGGTGCTGTCGCTGCTGGGAATGCCCGCGGCGGTGATGGCCGGACTGATGCAACGGTTCCATTTCGTCGCGCCCCAGGTGATTCTGTTGGGCGGGTTCGCGGGAGCCCTGAGCTTCTCGCTGGTCTACCAGGGTTGGCTCGGGGGCGCTCTGAGGGCCCTCGAGGAGTTCGGTCCGGCGTTGGCAGGATTTCTGTTGGTCGCAGTCGTGGGGATCAAGCTGAAGCGGCAGAAGGTGCTTGGCGCGACGCTCGTCGCCATTGGACTGTATCTTACGTTGCAGGGTGCGCTGGCCTACCATTACGGCTACCGGGAGGAGCAGTTCATCCGGCTGGCCTGGCAGGAGGTCGAGGAGGGCCGGATCGAGAAAACGCTGAGAAGGATTTGCGGGCCGGGATTCCTCAACGATCCGAACGATCTTGCGCAATACCTGCTGATCGCGCTGGCGCTGGTTTGGGGGTTCCGGCAACAGGGGCGATGGCTGAGGAACGCCGTTTTTCT
>JANXAE010000074.1:0-248 GCA_025062235.1 Bryobacteraceae bacterium | reverse complement strand
CTATGGGCTGGTATTGACGCGTTCGCGGGGCGCGGCGATCGGGTTGGCGGTGATGATCGCGCTGGCCGTCCGCGACCGTCTCGGCAAGACGGGAGCGTGGGTGATGAGCGCGCTGATCGCGGCGGGCCTGCTAGCCGCGAATTTCGGCGGCGCCCGCGCCCTTTCGCTGCGTGAGGCATCCATTGCGGGAAGGCTGGAGGCGTGGTCGGCGGGATTGCAGATGCTCAAGAACTCGCCGTTGTTCGGGG
>JANXAE010000073.1 GCA_025062235.1 Bryobacteraceae bacterium | reverse complement strand
GGGATGTCGAGGTGGGCGATGCCGTGAGCTCGATTCTCGTGCCGGGTTCGCAGGCCACGAAGCTGCTGACGCTGGGCGACGTCAGCGACGTTTACGTGCTGGGCAAGGTGGACGAGGCCGATATCGGCAAAGTTTGTCTGGGCCAGCCCGCCCGCATCGGGGTGGAGGCCTTCAAAGAGCGCAAGTTCCATGGCAGGGTGACGAAGATCTCGCCGCTCGGCGTCGAGAAGGACAACGTGACTACCTTCGAAGTGCGCGTTTCGATCCACAACCCGAGCAGCGAGCTCAGGGCCAACATGACGGCCAACGCCGAGATCATCCTGGAGGAGAAAAGGGACATCCCGCTGGTGCCGGAAGCGGCAGTGGTTTACGATCGCAACCGGCAGCCCTTCGTCGAGGTGCCTGACGCGGCCTCGCCCGGAGGCCGCCGTCGCGTCCCCGTCGAGCTGGGCATCTCGAACGGCGTGAAGACCGAGCTCGTGCAGGGGCTCCAGGAGGGCGACACGATCCTGTTGCCATAGGCCGCGCGATGGGCTTCCGGGATCTGGCAGCCGACACCCTGTGCACGCTCTGGGCCCACAAGCTGCGCACCTGCCTGACCATGTTCGGCGTCGCCTGGGGGGATCGTTTCCATCACGTTCGTGGTGGCTGCGGGCGAGGGATTGTACGCGGGTCAGCGACGAGTTTCCGAGAACTTCGGCAAGGACCTCATGGTCGTCTGGTCCGGACGCACGAGCATGCAGGCGGGCGGCATGCGCGCCGGGCGCGCCCTCCAGTGGCAGGCGCGCGACTACGAAGTGGTCCAGCAAGAGGCGACGGCGTGCCGCTGGGTGCTGCCCCAGCTGGGCAACTCCGTGCCCGTGCGCAGCGACCACAGCAGCGCCACGCTGCTGGTGACGGCTTCGCTGCCGCCGTTCGCCGAGATCCGTACCATCCCGGTGGCCGAGGGCCGCTTCTACCACTGGGACGACGTCCGGGAGGCGCGCCGCGTAGCCTTCCTGGGAAGCGACGCAAGGAAACAACTGTTCGGGAGCCGCCCGGCGCTGGGCGAAACGGTCTATTTGGCCGGGATTCCCTACCTCGTCATCGGTGTGATGCAACACAAGGAGCAGGACTCCAGCTACGACGGGCGCGACATCTCGAAAGTCTTCGTGCCTTTCCCTTCCGCGCTGCGCGACTTTCCCAATCCCCCACCGCTCAAGCCGGACAGCGTGGACCGACTCCTGGTGACGCCGCGCCCGCTCGAGCACCACGAGGCTTGCAAGTGGCAGGTCCGGCCGGCGCTTGCCCGCTTGCATGACTTCGACCCGCGCGACGAGGAAGCCGCCGGCATCTGGGACACCGTCGAGAACGCCAAGGCCTTCCACCGCTTGACCGACGGCATGAAGTACTTTCTCGGCGCGATCGGGCTGGTGAGCCTGCTGCTCGGCGGCATCGGCGTAATGGACGTCATGCTGGTGGCGGTGCGCGAGCGCACGCGCGAGATAGGAATCCGCAAGGCGGTAGGCGCCACCTCGCGCGAAATCCTGCGGCTGTTCTTTCTCGAGACCCTCATCGTCGTGTTTGTGAGCGGCGCGGCCGGCATGACCGTGGCGTACGCGCTCTGCGCGGCGGTGAACCGGCTGCCCATGCCGCAGTATTTCGCCGGGCTGCTGGCGAGCTGGAAGGCTGCGTTGCTCGCCTGGCTGTTGCTGGGTGCGGTCGCGGTGCTCTCGGCGCTGTACCCGGCCCGCCAGGCCGCTTCGGTAGATCCTGTCGAGGCGCTGCGCTTCGAACCCGGAGGCTGAAACCGTGCTGGCGGAGATCCTGCGGCAATCCCGGCTTGCCCTGCGCCGCAATCCGCTGCGCAGCCTCCTCACCATGCTGGGGATCGTCTGGGGCGTAGTGGCGGTCTCGGTGCTTCTTGCGTACGGCTCGGGATTCCGCAGTGTGCTGGTGCGCTCTTTTGATGCCTTCGGCAAGAGCGCGGTGGTCTGCTGGCCCGGGCAAACCGGCGAGCAGGCCGCCGGCGAGCGGGCCGGCAAGCGGGTGCGTTTCGAGAAGGCCGACATGGAGGCCGTCCGGCAGAAGGCCGACCTGGTGCGGCTGGTAAGCCTGGAAACGTTTCGCTGGCTGGCGGTTTCCTACGGCGACCGGCTGGTGAATACGACGGTGCGCGGCGTCTATCCCGACTACGCCGAGATCCGCAACGAAGTTCCTTCGGAAGGACGTTGGATCAATCACGAAGATCTGCTCGAGCGGCGACGCGTGGTCTTTCTCGGCGGACGCTTGCGACAGCAGCTTTTCGCCGGGCGTCCAGCCGTGGGCGAGAGCGTCCTGATCCGCGGCGTGCGCTTCACCGTCATCGGGACCATGGAGCGCAAGCTGCAACTGAGCAACGACTTCACCAGCGACGACGAGTCCTGCTGGATCCCGTACACCACCGCCGGCGACCTGTGGCATGCGCGCTCCGCCAGCGTGATGGTGTTCGCGCCCGTGGTTCCGCAGTGGGAAGAGAAAGCCAAGGCGCAGGTGCTCGGCGTCATCGGGCGCCGGCAGCGCTTCTCGCCCACGGACCGCCGCGCCGTCCTGATGTTCGTCCGCCAGGAATTGCGCCCCGTCCTTGATGGCATCACGATCGGCCTTCAGGCGCTGCTGGTCTTCATCGGCACGCTGACGCTGGGCATCGGCGGCGTGGGGGTCATGAACATCATGCTGGTGAGCGCGGACGAGAGGGTGCGGGAGATCGGCCTGCGGCGGGCGCTCGGAGCCCGTCGCGCGCACATCCGGGCGCAGTTGCTGGCCGAGGCGCCGGCGTTGACGCTGGCCGGCGGCGTGCTCGGAGTCCTGCTGGCTTGCCTGGTCGCAGCGGCCGCCGGTACGCTGCCTTTGCTCGGGCCGCTGTTCCAGGATGCCTCGGGCAAAGCCGACATCCGGTTGGTGACCCCGCCCGGCATCGCCGCAGCTTCCGCCCTCATCCTGGTTGTCGTAGGTCTGCTGAGCGGGGTGGCTCCCGCGCTGCGGGCTTCGCGGCTGGACCCGGCGGCCGCGCTGCGGTACGGGTGAGGGAGCCGCGGGGCTGACTATCGCACCAGGATCCAGACCTCGTTGCTCGTAGCGCCGCCGATCTGGATGCGCAGGGGCTGGCGTCCGGGAGGCAAGCCCTCGGGAACCCTCACGTTGACCTGATACAGACCCAGATAGCCGGGCGCGAGGCCGCTGTACGTCACCTCGGAGACCTCGCGGCCAGCCAGGAAGACGCGCGGCGCAAGCCGCGTCCTCCGCAGCGGACCGCTGAGGGACTCCACCGCCCCGAGCCCGGTGACGTAAATCTCCAAATGGTCGCCTGCCGCCGCCGGGCGTTCCCCGATGGGACGTCGTTCGTCGGTTCCGGCAGGGACGACCAGGACAGCTCCCAACCCGGTCGCAGGATCCTGGAAGATGCCAGGCGCCGTCGCCGTCAACCGCAATTTCACGGGAGCGGATACGCCGAGCGGCGTGGCCACGACCAGTTCCGCGTCGCCTTCGGGAGTCTCGAGGGGGACGAGGAAGTTCACCTGGCGATCGCTGAGCAGCAGCAACGGCACGGGACTGCCGTTCAACCGCACTTCGACGCCCGCCACCGAGCGCGGCCACGGATAAGGCGGCGCGTAGCGGATGCCTGCGGCGAGATTGGCGCCGAAGAGGCTCGCCAGGGTTCCCGGCGCGAGCTCGGGCCGGTAGGAGGCGGCGTTGACGACGCCGTCGGGGGCCCCCCCCGGCCCACCCGGCGCGGGGGCCGTCACCCCAGAGCCCCCGGCGCGGAACGTGAGCACGTTCAGCGGCTCGACTCCCGGCTGCCATTCAAAGCTGGCCTGGCCTTCCTCGTCGGTCAGGGCTTCCGCGGGCGTCACCACTCCTCCCGGTGAGGCGGTCGCGGTGAGGCGCACGCCGGGGAAGGGCACGTAGTTTTCGTCCATGACGCGGACCACGATGGGTTGCGGCAGAGGCTGGCCGGGCGTGGCGAGCTGCTTGTCGCCGGAAACGATGGCCACTCCGACGCCCTGGGCCGAGCCGGCGATGCGGATGCGCGCGACGACGCTCTCATAGCGCGTATCCGTGGGCTCGACCAGCAGCTCTTCGACGCCGGGCCGCAGCCCTTTCAACTGGAAACGCGCCTGCGTCGCTCGGACGGGAATGGTCACGCTGGGAGGGACTTCGATCAAATTGCCTGCGGGACGGAGCGAGATCGTCAGCGGCGCCTCGACGGGCTTTTCGACCGAGACGGCGACGGGGATCGAGCTGCCCTGAAACACCCCGACGGCGGGGAAGGCCGAGACGCGCAGCGCCCGGCGCAACGCGGTTTCGATCCACGCGCGTCCGCCCGCGGATTCGTGGAAGTAACCTTCGAACTCCTGGCGCAGCCGATCGAGCCGCCTGAGGTCGTATTCGTTCACCGGCTTGTTGCGATCCACCACCAGAAGGAACGCCGCGCGGAACCGACGCTGGGCGACGGTGTGATCGGGGCGCCGCAGCCCCTCGGCTGCGATGATGTCTTCGACGCGCACGTCGAGTCGCTGCCCGTTGAACGCCACGCCGCGCTGCGGCGACCGATTCGCCGAGACGGTGGCGTTGGTGACCAGGAAGGTGGCCTCGACCTCTTCCGGCGCGCGCAGGCCCATCAGGTATTGATCGAGCGGTGAATACTGCTCGGAATTGCCGATGGTCAGGAAGCGCCGGGGCGAAGCACCGGGGCCGTCGTCGCGAATGCGGTTCCCCTCCAGATGCGAGGCCTCCGAGTTGAACACGAAGCTCCAATGCGCCAGCTGGCGCCCGAGCAGCGGCCGCGCGCCGGGGTTCAGCGGATCGCGGATGCTGGCGTAAGCCAGAAACAGATGCCCGACCTCGTGGGCAAGGATGGCGAGCGTGGATTCCAGGCTGAAGGGCCTGAGGTCGCGGATCGGCTCGTAGGGATCCGGCGGGTATTGATTGAGCGACCCCATGTTGATGACCGCCTTCAAGCGGCGGGGGGAACCGAACTGGCGGCCGTAATCGCGCGGCGGATCACCGATGCCGGTGACGGCGTTGCGCACCGTGATCTCGTAGGCCAGCGCACCTTCACCCGCCGCCACATCGAGAGCGTTGAAGATCACCAGGTAATCGTAAGCATCCTCGTGCGCGCGGAAGAAGGCCTGCGCAGCCGCGACGACATCGATCTCCTGGCGGTTGCCGAAACGCTCGAGTACGGCGCCGGGGAATTCGCGCCCGGCGTCCTCCGAGCAGAGAAAGCAGACCACGGAGGTCTCTCCACGCAGGCCGCCCGGAGCGATGCCCACGACGGCGCTCGAGGTCGTGATGCCCTGGTAAGCGAACTCGACGCGTCCCTCCGGGTACAGGCGGATCTGGAAGGTTTGCAACGGGCCTACGCCGGTCTCGCGGTACTCGGGCACGGCGACCCAGCTCACCACGAGGCGGTCGGGCGAGGCCAGCACGCGCACGCCCTCTTTGGAAAGCGAGGGATCGAGGTCACGGAACAGGCCAGCGATGCGCGGCGGCCCCGAGGTGACACGGCCGAGGGAGCGTTCGCTGGTCGAGGTATCCGGTTCGCCGAAGGTGAGGTTGCCGTCGGAATTGACGTAGAGCCACTCGTAGTTTTGGCCGAAAAAGGGAAAGCGGAAGGGCAGGGTCACGCGGCGACTGTCGTCGTCCCCGAGCGGAAGCCGCGCGCCGGCCGATGCGGCCTCGGCGTCGTAGGAGGCTTCGCGCAGCTCATAGCGGTAGTTTCCCCGGGTTGGCGTGAAGGTCAGGGTGCGGCGGTCAAGATTGAATAGGTTGACGCGCGCCACCACGCCCCCGGCATCTTCGATGAGCGCGATGTCGGGATAGCCAGGCGCGTGGCGCACGGTGGCGAGAGGCTCGGCCAGCGCCGCCACCGCCCCGATTCCGTGGGACCGGATGGCTTCCGCCCGGCGGAACCGCTGGGCTTGCCGGTGTAGGTGCAGAACTTCGCGCACGCCCTCGCGCGAGGTGCCGCAGACGACCGGATCCTGGCGTGCAGGCGCCGCCGCAGCCAGGGCCAATCCCAGAAGGAATGAAAGACGGAACCGAATCTTGCCCACCGCCGGTTTCACCCACGATTGTAGAATACAGTGGATGCCATACTGTACCCACTGTGGCCGGCCGGTCCTCGAGGAAGCGCGATTCTGCTCGAACTGCGGGCGGGCTCTGGGGCCTGCGCCCGGCGGCGTCGGGGTGGCCACCCTGTCTGTGACGCCCCTCGATTACACGATCCAGGGCGATAACCTCCAGATCGTGCGCGTCCGTCTCCAGCCCGGCCAGGAGATCTATGCCGAAGCCGGCAAGATGGTCTACAAGACGGCCAACGTCGCCTGGGAAAGCCGCATGAGCGGCCAGGGATTGGGCGAGAAGCTCTGGGGCGCGCTCAAGCGCAAGCTGATGGGCGAATCGCTGTTCTGGACTTACTTCCGCTCGCAGGGCGCGGGGGAAGTGGGCTTCGCCGGTGCTTATCCGGGCCGTATCCGGGCCTTCGATCTGAAACCCGGGGAAAGCATCCTGGTGCAGCGCGATGCGTTCCTGTGCGCGCAGTCTACAGTCAAGCTGGACATTGCCTTCGTCAAGCGGATCGGCGCGGGTTTGTTCGGCGGGGAAGGATTCATACTGGAGAAGCTCACCGGACCGGGCACGGTCTTCATCCACGCAGGCGGCGACTCGGTCGAGTTCCAGCTCGGGCCGGCGGAGACGTTGCAGGTGGATACCGGCTGCATCGTCGGCTTCGACGAGGGCGTGGATTACGATGTGCAATTGGCGGGTGGCATCAAGACCGCGATCTTCGGGGGCGAGGGATTGTTTCTGGCCACGCTCACCGGTCCTGGCCGCGTGATCCTGCAAAGCATGACCCTCGAGAAGCTTCGCCGGGAACTGATGCCTGTACGGACAGGCGGCGACGAGCGCGGAGCGCTGGAGGCTCTGGGCGGCATCTTCCGCAGCGAGGACTGATCTAAAGCTTTCACCTTATCCCGCCGATTTCCCCAGTGCATGCAAGTCCCGAGCGCCTCCAGCAAGCAGCCCGGCGAGGCTGTCCACGTGTGGCAGGCGGAAATGCGCCGGCTGAAGAGTCATTTCCTGGCCAACCTGAATCACGAGATCCGGACGCCGCTCACGGGAATCCTGGGCATGACGGATCTGCTGCTGGAAACGCCGCTCGATGACGTGCAGCGCGAGTACGTGATGACCACGCGCATCTGCGCCGAAGAGCTGCTGGCGCTGCTCGACGCGGCGCTCGAGTACTCGGCCTTGAGCAGCGGCGCGTTGCTGTTGGAGGAGGCCGAGTTCAACCTCCCGGAGTTGCTCGAGGGCGTGTTGGACCAGCACCGGATCAAGGCGCACGCCAAGGGATTGAAGCTGGTCGCTCACCTGGAATCGCTGCCCACGGCGGCGATCGGCGACGCGGTTCGCATCCGGCAGATCGTAAGCCAACTGCTCAGCAACGCAGTGAAGTTCACGCCAGCAGGCGAGGTGGAACTCGGCGCAAAGGTGGAGAGCGGCGAGGGCGACCGGATCGTTCTGGTCATGACGATCCGCGACACCGGCGTCGGTATCGCGCCCGAGGATCTCTCACGCCTGTTCGAGTCGTTCGCCACGCTCGAACTGGCGCCGGGGCGGCGCCATTCGGGTTTGGGATTGGGCCTGGCGACCGTGCACCGGCTGCTCGAATTGATGGGCGGGGAGATCCGGGTGCAGAGCGAACCGGGTCGGGGGAGTCTGTTCGCTTTGCGGATCCCTTTGCGCGTTCCGGCGGGAAGTCGCCCCCCGGAGCCGGCACGGGCCGTGCACGCGGACCCGAAGCACGAGCAAAGGCGGATCTTGCTCGTCGAGGACGATCCCGTCGCCCAGCGCATCGTCGGGCATATTCTCGAGCGTGCCGGCTACCAGGCGGACGCGGTCGGCAGCGGCGATGCGGCGGTCGCCGTGGCCGCCGCCCGGCCTTACCATCTGATTCTCATGGACCTGCAAATGCCAGGGAAGGATGGCATCGAGACCACGGCCGAGATCCGCCGGCTGCCCGGCTATGCTTCGGTCCCCGTCATCGCCTTCACTGCCCATACCGGCGAGGAGTTTCGTGCCTTCGCACGCGAACAGGGATTGCAAGGCTTCCTGAGCAAACCGGTGCGCTCGGAGGAGCTGTTGGCGGTCGTGCGGCAACACTTGGGTTGACTTCTCCCGTGGGGACGCGGTGATCGGGCGGCCAGACCCGGCGCTTTCAGCCCGACCCGATCGCCCCTGGGCACGAGGGGGGTCGGAAGGGAATCCGAGGTGCGCACGCCCCGCGACCGATCGCCCCCGGGCACGCGGGAGGTCGGGCACGAGATGCTCTCTGCCTGCGACGTCTGGCACCCGAACGAGCTCTCCTCTCCGTCCCCGGCAGAGCGAGCGGCCCGAACCACGGGCAAGTTCCAGCCCCTCGGTCCGTCGCCTGAGCCGTTCAGCCACCGGGCTGGCGCCGGCTTTTGCGCGGCTCAAGCTCAGCGGCTAGCGCGAAGGTGGGCTCGAGTATCCCCGTGTAGCCGAAGGTCGCGGTGTGGACATTGGTCTCGCCGGTGCCCACGCCAGCGCGACTCAGGCCCGGTCCGCACGCCTCGCCCAGCGCGCAGTTGGATCGCACCAGCGTGTCCATGCGGGCTGTCCTGTCCCTACACGGCCAGATCCGAAGGCGGGTTCCGGTTGATCATGACGTCGCAGTTCTGGCGGTTCACGCGCTCGGTACCCGGGTTGAAGTACTTGCTGAGGGTCCTCTGCGAGACGCCGGGCAGGTTGGGCAGCGGCGCCTTCTCCTCGATGCGACCCGCGATCGGGCTGATGCGCTCGGCGCGGATTCGGTTCCCGGGGAAGGGAGTACGGCCCGTGCCGCTGGCGCTCGCCGGTCATGGGTTTCTTAGATCGTCACCGGCAGTCCGCTGAAATCCCCGGCACAGATGGCTGTGGCGGGAACCGAAAAAGGCGTGGACGAGATGCCCGGGCGGCCCAGGGTGGTCTCCCAGCTACCGAAGCAGAACGACTTGCCGCGAACCATCGGCCCGCCGATGGCCGCGCCCGGAATGTTGAAGATGGCTCTTGCCTTGTCACGGTCCGGCGGCAGGAAGAGGTTCCGGGTGCGCAGACGGTGATTGTCGTGTTAGTGGAACAGCACGCCATGCAGCTCGTTGGTGCCGGACTTGGTGGCCAGGGTCACGGTAGCAACGCCGGCCATACGCTGCCCGGCATCGAAGGAGCCGGTGGTGATGTTCACCGTGTCATTAGCTTCGACCAGCTGCGCGTAGACCAGCGGTGCGGCAGCCAGATGAAGGCGTCGGTGGCGCCGTCCACGCGCGCGTTGTCGTTGCGCGGCGTGCCGTTGATGTTGATGGTCAGTGCTTGCCCCGGCGTGTCCACGACCGCATTCTGGAATCTGCGGGTGTGGCGCAAGGCGCCAGGTCGATCAGGCTCCGGAAGTTGCGGTGGGTTCGCTGGGGGCGGATTCCTCACCGCTGCGGAAGTGATCCGGGAGCGCACTTGGCTCGTGTCGGTTTGCAAGGTCGTAGCGGCAGCCTACACCCTGACATGCTCGGTCACCGGGCCGAGTTCGAGCACGACGTCGGCGCGCGCAACGGAGCCAGGCGCACCGAGAGGCAGATGCGCCCAAAGGGTCGGAAGCCGCTGGCGGTTCCCCGCAGGTCGTGACAGCCCGGCAGCAACTTCACCAGCGTGTACCGACCCGCTTGGTCCGCGGCGGTCTCGCGCACCAAGCCGGTCGTGCGGCTCTGAGGTTCGCTGTCGCCTTCGACACGATCGCGCCGGTGGGATCTTCCGCTGTTCCGACGACAGAACCATAAAGCACATAAGCCGTGGCAGTCTGCCGGCCCAGCGGCAGGAGCCGCGCGATCAGGCACACACGATAAGAGCATCTCCCCGCGATCCTCACACTTCCCTCCTCAATGAACGGCGTTCCCAGCGCCGCTCTGCTTTGCTTGTTGTCCCACCATGTTGGGGCTGTCTGGGGTCAACGAGTGCCTGCCAGAGCGCCGCTGCCCCGCTCGAGACCCTAGCGACGAGGCGGCGTCCGCTCGAAGGTTTCCGCGTTCGGGCGCCTCTGGTATCCTTTTGTTGGTGTTCAGCCGGCACCGGCGCAAGGTCCGTTTCCTCTACGCGCTGACCGACGTCGTGCTTGCGGCGCTGGCCTTCGAGGCAGCCTATCAGACCAGGCTGGCGCTGCCCCTGGAGAGGATCTTCTATTTCACCTTGCCGGTCAAGGTCTTGCTGCTTGGGTTCTCCGTGCTGGCATGGGTGGGCGTAGGGTTGTGGCTGGGCATCTACGACAAGCTGGAAGCGGGACGACCGGCCATCATCGTGCGCGATGCGTTGCGCCAGAGCGGGTGGGCGGCGGCGGCCGTGATCCTTTTCCAGTACCTGCTCCGGCTAGACGTCAGCCGGCCATTCCTGGCCTTGTTGGCGGTGTACGGCTGGTTGCTGTTGTGTCTGTTCCGATTGGCGGCGGCGCGGACGATCCCGGTCCTTCGGCGACGCTTCGAGCCCTCGCATTACGTGCTAGTGGTGGGGACGGGCGAGAAGGCTCGCAGGTTGGGCGAGGCCCTGGAAGCCTCCGAGCCTTACGGCATCCGTCTTCTCGGCTTCGTCGCTGTGAATGGCGATCCTGACGCCGGCTCGCTGCGGCTGCGGCGCGAGTACCCCGTCCACCGGGCCGCCGAGTTGCCCGCGCTCCTGCGCCGCCAGGTCGTGGACGACGTGATCTTCGCGGTGGAGGCCTCGCGCCTTGGCGAGCTGGAAGACCTTCTCGCCGAGTGCGACGAGCAGGGGGTGCGGACGCGAGTGCTGGCGGACTTCTTCCCGCACGGGCGCAGCGAGATGTACCTGGAACGGCTGGGAACCCTGCCCTTGCTGACCTTCTCGGCTGCCCCCCACGATGAGATCCTGCTGCTGGTCAAGCGCGCCATGGACGTGGTGGTGGCGGCGGTGGCGTTGCTGCTGCTGGCGCCGTTGATGCTCGCGGTGGGAGCGCTGGTGCGGTTGACCTCGCCCGGTCCGGCCATCTTTCGCCAGGTCCGCTGCGGCCTGAATGGCCGGCGTTTCGTGCTTTACAAGTTCCGTTCCATGTGCGTCAACGCCGAGGCGCTCAAACCGCGTCTGGAGCACCTCAGCCGCAAACAGGTGGCCTTCAAGATCCCCAACGACCCCCGGGTGACGCGGTTGGGACGCTGGCTGCGCAAGTTCTCGATTGACGAGTGGCCGCAGCTATGGAACGTGCTCAAAGGCGACATGTCGCTGGTGGGACCGCGCCCGGCCGTGCCTGAAGAAGTCGAGAAATACAAGGGGTGGCAGCGACGGCGCTTGAGAATGCGCCCGGGGTTGACCTGCCTTTGGGCTCTCGAGGGTCGTGACCATTTGGACTTTGACACCTGGATGCGCCTGGATCTGGAGTACATTGACAACTGGTCGCTCGGTCTGGATCTGAAGATCCTGTTGCGAACGATCCCCCAGGTCTTGACCGGGAAAGGAGCCTACTGACGATGCACCTGGTGCCGACACACAATGAGGTCGTGGCGCTGCTCAAGCAGACCGGCGCGCTGCGCCACGGGCACTTCGAGTATCCCAACGGTCTTCATTCGGATCGCTACCTGCAAGTCGCCCTCGCGATGCGTTACTACCAGCATGCCAAGACCCTCAGCGTGGGTTTGAGCCGGCTGCTGCGCGCCAATCCCGAAATCCGCGCCATCGTCTCGGAGGTTTCGGTGGTGGCGCCGGCAACCGGCGGGCTGCCAGTGGCCTACGGCGTCGGCGAGGCCCTGCGGGTCCGGCAGGTCTACTGGGCCGAACCCGACGAAGGCGGAGGCCCGTTGCGCTTCCGGCAGTACTTGAACCCCGAGCCTGGCGAGAAGGTCATCGTAGTGGACGACATCCTGCGCACGGGCAAGAGGCTGGGCGAGCTCAAACAACTGCTGGAAAAGGCCGGCGCCGAGGTGCTCGCCTTGGCTGTCATCATCTACCAGCCCACTCCGCGAACCCCCGATTTCAAACCCCTGCCGCTGTATTACCTGGCCAAGCTGGAATCCAGCTATTACGCCGACGCGCAAAGCTGCGACCTCTGCCGACGCGGCGAACCCATCGAAAAGGTGTGGGTGTAGTTGCCGCTGCGAAGCCTCGGCAGCCTTTCGCTCCGCGAGGTTTTTCTCCCGCGATGTTCTTTCCAGCCATCTTGCGCCGGGCGGCGTCTGACGGGTGCAACGGCCGCAGGCACCAGGCCTGCCCGCCGACGACGGTCGCTCCGCCGCTTCCTGCGCCCGGAGTGGCCTCAGCCGGTGAGGCGCGAGGCCGGGGTGTCGCACGCAAACCCATTCGTAATGAGCCAATCACTGGCGGTAAGCTCGCCGGCCTGCCCCCACGCGGGTCGGCAGGGGGGCGGAGCTGGATCTGCGTTACCTTCCGCTGGCAGCCTGCCCCCACGTGGGTCGGCAGGGGAGCCTTTCCGTTCGGCTGGACCTCGATCTGGCAGAGCTTCCGCACACGGCGTCCGGATCCCGATCCCCTCCGCCTGTCGCGGTGGAGGCTCATGGACCCGACGAAACCCGCGGGCTCGGAATTCTCCGGGCCGAGCGACAGCTCGCCGATCAGGTGGACCTCCTAGGGCGTGCAGCCTGGGCGCGAGCGCGACCTCGGGAGCAGCGCCGACGAGGTTGCGAACGGGTGTGCCACGCAAATGAAAAAGAGTTGCAGCGCTCCCGCAAGTCCTGTGGTCTCAACCGGTCTCGCGGCTCAAGATCCGGTACAGGGCGCGCTTGGGCAGGCCATGCTCGCGCGCCACGGACTTGATTGCCTCCGTGCGACTCAGGCCGGCGCCCATGGCCTGCTCAACCTGGCGACGGAGCCGGTCCGTGCCCACTTCATCCGGCGAAACCTCGCCAGCGGCCTCGCAGGCGCGGCCTACCAGCAGCGTGATCTCCCCCTTGACGGCAGGCCTCCCGGCCAGGGCGCGGCGCACCTCGCCCGGCGCTCCGCGCAGGAACTCCTGATGGAGCTTGGTCAGCTCCCGCGCTACCACCACGGGCCGTGGGCCGAGCACTTCCTCGATGTCGGCCAGGGTTTCTAGGATCCGGTGCGGCGCCTCGTAGAAGACCAGAGTTGCCCTCTCTTCCCGCAGGGCGCTCAGGGCCTTGCGGCGTGCGCTGGGCCGCGCCGGCAGGTATCCTCCGAAGCGAAACGCGTCCGTGGGGAGGCCGGATGCGGTCAGGGCGGCGAGCAGGGCCGAAGGGCCAGGGACGGGTTCGACGGGAACGCCCTCCGCGATGGCGCGCTGCACCAGCCGGTAGCCGGGATCGGAGATCAGCGGCGTGCCCGCGTCGGAGACCAGTGCGATGCGCGCCCCCTCGCGCAACCTCGCGGCCAGTTCCTCGGCGCGCGCCTGCTCGTTGTGCTCGTGGTAGCTGATGGTCGGCTTGTGGATTCCATAGTGCTCGAGCAACTTGCGCGTCTGGCGCGTGTCCTCGCACGCGATCAGATCCACCTCGCGGAGAATGCGCAGGGCCCGCAACGTGATGTCCTCGAGGTTGCCGATGGGCGTGGCTACCAGATAGAGCGTGCCGCACATCCCCGATTCCAGTGTAATCGCGCAGCCCTCCCCGAGCGCTTGTGCCGGCCGCCGGCGCCGTCCTAGGATGGGCAAAAGCATGGATCCCGCGATGGATGAACACGGAGCCGCCGAGTCCGGTCAGAGCGGCCTCGTTTGCTGGGAGATTCCCGGCCTCGATGCCGTCGTCGAGCTCGCAGCCAACGCCTTGAACGGTTTGTTGCTGGAGGCGCTGGGCGGCCTCGGTTTGCTCTCGCGGGGACGGGGCGTCGAGGCCGGGGGAATCCTGCTCGGTTGGACGCATAGCGACGGCAGGCTCCGCCGGATTCGCATCGAAGACTTCCGTCCCATCGCCTGCCAGCACGCGCACGGACCGGCCTACGTGCTCTCGGAAGCCGAACGAGGCGAGCTCCGACGAATGGCGGCCGCTTGGGGACGCAAGCCGGGACGCACCCGATACTTCGTGGGGTACTGGCGCAGCCACGTGCGGGGACCACTGGCCTTGCGCGAGTCCGACTGCGAACTCCTGGAGGAACTGGCCGGCTCGCGCGCTGAGATCGCGATCCTCGTCGAGCCGCACGGCGCCGGCCCGGGCACGGCCGCCGTTTTCTTGCGCGGAGCAGACGAGAGGGCTCCATGGGGGCTTGTCGCGACATACGAAATCTCGCCGGTCGCAGCCGAGCGGGGGCGCAGTGCGGGACGCTCGCGGGCGCCCCGCGACCAGCAAGAGCGCACGCCGTCGGCAGATCAGCCGGGCGAGACTCGACCGTCGCCACCGGCACCCTTCCGCTTCACCATGTTCGAGGCCCCCGCCGAGCAGCCCGCCGGCACGCGCTCGCGCCGGCGACGGTGGCTGTTGGCGGTGGGGCTCTCGCTGCTGTTGCTCGGCAGTGGGGCTGCGGTAGCCATCCAGAAAGGCTTTCTCCGGTTTCCGCCGCTCCGCGCTGCTGGGGATCCCTACACGCTGGGCCTGCAGGTCCGGGCCGTCGGCGCGAACCTGCACGTGACTTGGGATCCCGGCAGCCAAGCCATCCGGTTGGCGGAGCATGGCTTGCTCACCATCGCCGACGAAGATCGTTTGCAAGTCCTTGAGCTCGACCGACGGCAACTGCTGGGCGGCAGCGCCATTTACCGGCCGGTCGGGGACCGCGTGAGCTTCCGTTTGGAGCTGCGATGGGGCCATCGGGGGCTGAGCGAGGCGACGCAGTGGGAGGAGGCCCGCTGAGTCGGCGGGACGAAGGCCAGATGTTGGGGCTCTCACTGGCCTGGTCCCAGATATCGTGGCGTAGGCGCGCGCCGAGGGCGTCGTCCCTAAAGTGCTTGATTTCTCTTGCCGATCTAAGTTACGCTCAGGCTAAGTGGACAGGTGATGGCCTCGGAATGGAGCGTCAATGTCGAAAGGGGCTTCGCTCCACCCGCCGAGCCTGTCGAGCCGCCAGACGGCGCCTACCCCACCCGGCTGGATGACCGCGGTCGCCTCCGTCTGCCGGTCGCATTCGTCCGCTATTTCGACCGCCTCGCGGAAAAAAAACTCTTCGTGACCTCCCTGGACGGATTGTCCGTCCGGATCTACCCCATCGCCACCTGGCGCAAGACGCGCGAATTCCTGGCCACCCACCGCGAGGACCCTGCGGCGGCCGACCTGCTTTTTCTCGCCAATCATTACGGTGCCAACGCCGAGATGGACCCGCAAGGCCGCATCCTCATCCACGAAGAACTCCGTCGCACGCTCGCACTCGAGGACCGACCGCTGTGGCTGGTTCCCTGGATCTGGCGCGTGGACGTAATGACGGAAGAACACTACCAGGCTCGCAAGGCGGCCGCCGAGCAAGACCGCGCGGCCAAGCTGGCGCGCATGGAAGCCAAGGGGATGTTGTAGTGCCCGTGCCTGCTCCGACAGTTGCCGATCATGAGCTTCGAGTCACCCGTCCATGTCCCAGTCCTACTCGAGGAGGTCCTCCGCTGGTTGGCCGTTCGTCCCGATGGCGTTTACGTGGACGCGACAGCGGGGTTGGGCGGGCACACGGCGGCCATTGCCCGTCGCCTGACCACCGGCGTGGTGATTGCCAACGACTGCGATGCGGAGTCGCTGGAACTAGCCCGGCGCAACACGCAGCCCTGGGCGGAACGCATCCGTTTCCGGCAGGGATGGTTCTCGACGCTGCCCGAGGCGTGCCGCACGATGGGATTCCCGCAAGTGGACGGATTGCTGGCCGACCTGGGGCCCAGTTTCGCTCAATTGACCAGCGGCCGTCGGGGTTTCTCTTTCGCTGCCGACGGGCCGCTCGACATGCGTTTCGACCCCTCGACGGGCCTGACCGCGAGCCAATGGCTGGACCGTTTGAGTTACGGCGAGCTTGTCGGCCTGCTCGTCGAGGCGGGCGAGGAAAGGAGGTTGGCGGAGCGCATCGTCAGGGCGATCCTGCGCGCGCGGCCTCTTCGCTCCACCCGCGAACTGGCACGCGTGGTCGAGGAGGCCGTGCCGCGCAGGGGACGACTGCACCCGGCCACGCGGACCTTCATGGCGCTTCGCCGGCTGGTCAACCGGGAACAGCAGGAACTGGCCGCTCTGCTCGAAGCCGCGCCCGCTCTGGTCCGGCCCGGGGGCCGCGTCGTGATCATCGCGTTCATGTCCACGGAAGACCGTCAAGTGAAACGGTCGTTTCAGGAGTGGATCCGGCAGGGTCGCGCGGTGCGCCTGCACAAACACGTCGTGCGGCCCGCGCCCGAGGAGGTGCGAGCCAATCCCGCGGCACGGAGCGCGAGGCTGCGCGCGGTCGAGATCCGTTAGCCGTGCCGGCGGCCAGGCATGGGAATCGAGCATCGAGGAGGTGATGGTCGTGGCCACATGGCCCAGCCCGAACGAGCAACCCCCGCGATCGGCGCCCGGCAGGGCTGCGCCGGGTGCTTCCGTGGAGCTGCGGTTGCCGCCGCTGCCGTTCGAAGACGTCTACCTGTTCCGCAAGTCCATAGACAACAGCCGGCTGGTTCGTTCCTTGCCGGGCGGATCCTGGCGCGCCTACGGGCGTGCTTTCCTCAACGCCGCGCTGGTGCTGCTGATTCTGCTCCTGATCCTGCTGCCACGATATCTCGGGCGCGCCGCGGCCCACGAAATC
>JANXAE010000072.1 GCA_025062235.1 Bryobacteraceae bacterium | reverse complement strand
GAGCCGCGGCAAACCGTGGAGGCGGTGCTTTACTCGACAGGCCCTGCGGCGGGCCTGGCCGCGGCCCAACGCGAGATTGTCGAACGCCTGGCGGGCGTCCGCCTCGAAATCCGCGCGGAAGCCGCCCCGGCTGCGCCTGGCGGGGCGCTGCGTTCGACCCCCGATTTCGACCTGCTGCTGCGCATCCCCGCAGCGCTGAGCGACACGCAGCGGCGTCGCCTCGAAAAGGAGATCGAGCGGCTGGAGAAGCTCGTGGCTTCTTCCGAGCGCCAGCTCGCCAACGAGGAGTTCCTACGCCGTGCTCCCGCCGAGGTCGTCGCCTCGCTGCGCGAGAAGCTGGCCGACTACCAGGCCCAACTGGCCAAACAGCGGGAGCTGCTGGCGTCCATCCGTCCATGACACGCTTCGAGGTGGATCACCCCGAGATCCTGGAAGCGGTGCGCCGGGCATTGGCCGAGGACATCGGCCCGGGCGATATCACCTCGGAAGCCTGCGTGCCACTGAACGTCCGCGCTGCCGGCCGCTTCATCGCCCGCGAACCGCTGGTGGTCGCCGGCGTCGAACTGCTTCCCCTGATCTACCAGCAGCGGGGCGGCGTGGAGGAGGTGCGGCTGGAGACGGCCAGCGGCGAGGCGGTCGAGCCGGGCCGCACGCTGGCGCGCGTGCGCGGCCTGGCACGCACGCTGCTCGAGTGCGAGCGCGTGGCGCTGAACTTCCTGCAGCGGCTGAGCGGCATCGCCACTCTGGCGCGCCGCTTCGCGCAGGCGGTCGAAGGTACGAACTGCCGCGTGCTCGACACCCGCAAGACCACGCCCGGGCTGCGCCGCCTGGAGAAAATGGCCACCGCCGCCGGCGGCATCAGCAATCACCGCATGGGCCTCTACGACGCGGTCCTCATCAAGAACAACCACATCGTGGCCGCGGGCGGCATTCGCGAGGCTATCCTGCGCGCGCGCAGGCTGGCGCGTCCCATCGAAGTCGAAGTGCGCACGCACCAGGAAATCGAACAGGCGCTGGAGTGCGGGGTGGCGCGGCTGCTGCTCGACAACTTCACCCCGGAGCAGGCCGCGGCCGAGGTCCGTTTCATCGCCGGCCGCGCGCAGGTGGAAATCTCCGGCGGGATCACCTTGGAGAACGTGCGCGCCTACGCCGAGACCGGCGCGGACTTCGTTTCCACCGGCGCGGTCACTCATTCCGCCCGCGCCGTGGACATCAATTTCCGGCTGGAGATGACTTGAAGTGCCGCTGGACGTGGAGGCCGTGCGCCGCGCACTGCCGCGAACGACGGTTCATTGGTTTCTCCGCGTGGCCTCGACCATGGACGAAGCGGCGCGGCTTGCGGCGGCGGGCGGAGACGGCATCGTGGTGGCCGAAGAGCAGACCGCCGGCCGAGGCCGTTTTGGGCGAATCTGGCATTCCGAGCCGGAGGCCGGCCTCTATGCAACCTTCATCCTTCGACTGCCCTTGCCGCCGGAAGATGCGCCGGTGCTGGCTCTGGCCTTGGCTTTGGCCACCGGGGAGGCGATCGCCCGCGTCGCCGATCTGGCCTGTGACCTGCGCTGGCCCAACGACGTGTTGATCGCAGGCCGTAAATGCGCCGGGATCCTCGTGGAAGCCGGGCCGGGCGCATTCCTGGCCGGCATCGGCATCAACGTGAACCATGCCCAACTGCCCGAGGAGCTCGCCGGTCAAGCCACTTCCCTTCGGTTGGCAAGTGGCCGCGCCTGTTCGCGGGAGCACCTGCTCGTGGAACTGGCCCGCACGGTTCAAGCCTTCACAAGGATGCTCGTCGAGGGCGGTCCGCAGCCTGTCCTCGAAATGTTCCGCAGGGCCTCGAGCTTCGCCGAGGGACGCCGGGTGCGTGTCGAAACGCCCAAGGGGCCGGTCGAAGGCGTCACCGATGGCCTGGATCCCAGTGGTTTCCTCTGGCTGCGCACCGACCTGGGCGAACGCTTGCTCGTGCGATCGGGAGGCGTCCGTCCGCTGGAGTGAATCCTCATGCTCGTCGCGCTCGATGTAGGCAACACCAACGTCACCATCGGGGTCTTCGACGGCGAGAACCTCGCCGCACGCTGGCGGCTGAGCACCGCCCGCGAGCAGACGCCCGATGAATGGGGAATCCTGCTGCGCAATCTCTTCCTGCTCTGGAACCTCGACCTCCGCGCCGTCGACGGCATGATCATCTCGAGCGTGGTCCCGCCACTGGATCCCGCTCTCCAGCAGATGGCCGAGGATTATTTTGGTCTCGACCCCGTCTTCGTTACGCCGGAAACCGAGACGGGCCTCAAGATCTGCTACGACAACCCGCGGGAGGTCGGCGCCGACCGCATCGTCAACAGCGTGGCCGCCTTCCATAAGTATGGTGGCCCCTGCGTCGTGGTGGATTTGGGAACGGCGATCACCTTCGACGCAGTGACGGCGAAGGCCGAGTATCTGGGTGGGTTGATCTGCGCTGGCATCGGCATGACCTTGGAAAGCCTGTTCGCCAAGACTGCCCGCCTTCCCTTGGTGGAGTTCCGCCGGCCCCCGCGGCTGATCGGCACCAACACGGTGGGCAGCATCCAGGCAGGTCTGTACTTCGGCACGATCGGCATGGTGGACGGTGTTCTGGACCGGCTGATCGCCGAGCTGGGCCCGGAAACCAGAACAGTGGCCACTGGCGGGCAGGCACGCCTGATCGCACGCGACTCCCGCCACCTGAAGATCGTGGATGATACGCTGACACTGGAAGGGCTTCGTCTGATCTGGGAACGTCGGCGCAGGCCATGATCGAACCGCATGAGCCGCCCGAGGAAGAGACCCGCGACTGGGCCGGAAATTATTTCAACTACTTCACCGAGATCGAGGAACATTTCCAGCGGGCCCGTGGCACCGGGCTGTTCCTTCTGTCGCCGCTCGATTGGGCCTTGATCGAGACCTGGAAGAACGCGGGCATCCCGCTAGAGGCCGTGCTGCGTGGCATTGACGTGACCTTCGAGAAGTGGCGCAACCGCCGCGGCCGGAGCCGGGCCGAAAGGATCAACTCGTTGGCTTACTGCGCGCAGGCCGTCATGCAGGAGGCTGAGGCCATGGCAGGGACGCGCCGCCCGGCGCGCCCCCAACCATCGCAACCCCCCTTCTCGCCCGACGAGCTGCGCTCGTATGTCGAGTCGAACGCCGCGGCCCTCCGCCGTCACCAGGACCCGGTCTTCCAGGAGATTGCAGCCGCGCTCGAACGGCTGGCCTCCGAGATCGGGCAGTACGCCTCCGATCTGGAGGAACTCGAGCGGCGACTCACCGCGCTCGAGGATCGTATGATCGCGGCCGCACGCGCACGCCAATCCGAAGAAGAGCTGCTCGCCGCACGGCGGGAACTCGACCGCGAGTTGCGGCCGTACCGCTCCAAAATGACGGCCGATCAGCTTGCCATGCTCGAAAAACAATTCCTCGAGCGCCGGCTGCTCGAATCGCTCGGCCTGCCCCGTCTGAGCCTGTTCTACCTGGGGTAGACGGGCGGGAGTTGGTCCCCGAATTGCCTGCGCCGGTGCGGAGGCATTGCCACGCCATGGGCAGATTCGCCGAACCGCTGGCCTTCCGGATCTGGCGCATGCACCGTGAGGGCCTGACGGTTCAAGAGATCGCGGCCCGGTTGGGCCTACCTCCCGATCGCGTGCGCACCCGCTTGCGGGCTGTGGCAAAGTTGGGCGAAATGACACAATGGGTGCATCCGGCCGACACAGCTTCCCACCGCTCGAGCCTGCTGACCCAATGAAGGCTCGCGCGGCGCCGATCATAGGAAGCGCTGCGTGCCGTCCAGCTTTTGTCCGCTGAGCAAAAACCGCGCTCGCGCAAACTCGTAGGCGGGTTCGCGCAGCAACAAGAGACTGAGCAACGCCCGTCCGAGGGCCGCCCCCGTCACCACCAACCGCACCTTCAGACCTGAGATCAAGCCAAAATGCTTCCCGGCGTACCGCGCAGCACCCAGCGCCCAGTCCGCAGAGTACAAAGCTCGCACGCGCGCCTGGTGCCGCAAGGCGGGCAGCTCGCCGCCCTCCCAGCGAACGCGCAGATCCGGCATCGCGAGGATCTTTCGGCCGGCGCGCCGCACCTGCAGAGCGATCTCGGCCTCCGCCCAACTCTGCCCGTATCGTTCGTCAATGTAGCGCAGCGCCTTCAGGAAGTAAGCGCGGATCATCAGGGCGGCCAGGCAGGGAAACTCTACTGCCACCGGCCCGACGCCCGCCGCTTCCAACGTCACCGCTTCCCAGCGCTCTCGCAGCGCAGCTCTCAGGGTCCCCGCTGCGTCCGGCAAGCGGTAGAACTGCTCGCACGGCCGCCCTTCCTGATCCACCAGGAGCGGACACACCGCAACCGGCAAGGGATCCGTCGTGAGCCTCTCTGCAAGACGCGCGATCGTCTCCGGCGCGACCTCGACCTCGGGCGCCAGGAAGAAGAAGAACTCGCCTTTGGCCGTCCTCATACCGATGTTCAAGGCCTTCACCACCCCGAAGCGGCGAGGCAGCCTGAGAAACGTGGCGTTGGGGAACTCGCTGTCCAATCGGGGACTCTCGTCCTGCGAGCCGTTGTCCACCACCAGGACCTCGAACCGCTCCCGTTGATGGGAGGCCTCGACCGCGGCCAGGCAACGGCGCAAGGCGGCCGCGTTATCCTCGGAGACGATCAGCACCGAGACCAGCGGCGGCGCTTGCTCGAGTTCGCCTTCTCCCATCGAAACGCAATCATAGCGCACGGCGACCCCCCGTTCCCCGGCGGCATAATAAAGGTATGCGCGCGACGGTCGGGCTTGCACTCGCTCTGCTCGCCCTGGCGTGGCCGGCCGCGGCGGATCCGCCCATGACCCGCCTGCGCATCGAGGTCCGCAACTACAACAACAAGCCGGTCGAACGGGCCAGCGTCGTGGTGCGATTCGTTGAGGGCCGCTCGCCCGCGAAGCTGGGCCGCAAGGTGATCACGCAGTGGGAACTGCGGACCAACCAGGAGGGCGTGGTGAAGGTCCCGCCCATCCCGCAAGGCAAGATCCTCGTGCAGGTCATCGCCAAAGGGTATCAGACTTTCGGGCAAACCTTCGAAGTCGCCGAGGAGGAGAAGACCCTCGAGATCAAGCTCAATCCGCCGCAACCGCAATACTCGGCCCACCAGTGAGCGCCTGCGCAAAGCACGGGTGGCCGCAACCTCTGCGCCCCGGCCCGGGGGCGGGGGCGCGTCCTCGCATCGCAACAGGCGCGGCAGGAGATCGCTGCCCCGGCGTTCAGCGCGCGGTTCCCCGAGCGAACACCCGACCAAGCTGCGCCGCGTGCGGGCCCGTGCTGCCCGGCAGAAGGAGCCCGTAGGCGGCTCCAGGAGCGGCGAGCCGGAGAAAACCCTCTCGTGGGCTCGCCGGCCACAGCTCCGGTCCCAGCTCGTGGGCGGCAGCGGACAACGGACGAAGTGGCTACAGCAGACTTGGGCGTCCGGCAGCCCCGTCCCAAGGTAAGAAGGGACAGGCGGTCGCGTGCCGCCGCCCTCGTTCCCCGATGCGCCTGCCGATCAGGCGCCTGCCAACGCGACGAATGCCGCGGATTCTCCCCGCCCGCGCGCCTGCGAAACCGGCGGGCAAGACGGAGAATCGCGCACAGTGCGCCAGGCAAGCGTCCGGTCTTGCCGGCAGCCGGCGCGCACGCGGGAGCGCTGCGCCCCTTGGGCCGCGCGCACTTCGCTATCGGGGATGCCTCCGGGTCGGATGACGTGCCCGGTTCACCGCGCCCGCTTGCGGGCCAGCACGATCAGCGTCAGACCGCTCCATGGCAGCAGCCGATCGACGCGCCGCCAGAACCAGACCGTCTTGTCGAAGATCTTCAGGGTCAGCTTGTGAATGGACTGCCGGCCGAACAACCCGCCGTAGACTTTCCAGGCCAGCGCTCCGATGCGGTTGAGTTCGAAGGCCTGTTCGACGCGCAGGCCGGCGTCGGCCAAAATACCGGCGAGCTCGTCTCGCCGGAAGCGGCGGCGATGACCGAGGCGGCGATCTATGCCGCAGTACAGCGACGGGCTCTGCGGGACCAGCACGAGCATGGCGCCGCCGGGCTCGAGGACCTCCGCGGCCGCTCGTACGGTGGCGGCAGGATCGTCGAGGAACTCGAGAACGTTGATCATCAGCACGGTTTCGAAGCTCTGCCCCAACGCTTGGAAGTCGCTCGGGCAGGCCGGATCCAAACGCCGCACCTCGACGTTGGGCGTGCGCAGGAAACGATTGTTCAGCGCGTGCAGATAGAGGGGATCGCGCTCGGTGGCCACGTAGCGCAATCTGCGGGCCATCAGGCGCGCCGTCATGTGGCCGATGCCTGCTCCGACCTCGAGCACGCTGTCGCCCACGTGGGGGCGCAGCAGCCGCGCGATCCAACTCAGGTACTGCGGCGTTCCCGTCAGATTGTTCAGCAGCCCGCGGCCGTACGGCTCCACATAGAGATCGTCAATGAGCCAGAAACGGACGATGGTGGCCAGCGCTTGCAGCCCGTCCTTCCAGCCGATCTTCTTGCCCTCCTCGTACGTCCGGCCGTGGTAGCTGATCGGCGTTTCGTAGATACGGAAGTTGCGCTTGGCCGATTTCATGACGATTTCGGGCTCGAAGCCGAAGCGATCCGAGCGGATGGGGATGCTCTTGAGCAGGTCGGTGCGGAAGACTTTGTAGCAGGTCTCCATGTCGGTGAGGTTCAGGTTGGAGAAGATATTGGAGACCAGCGTGAGGAACTTGTTGATCATCGAGTGCCGGAAGGGCAGCACGCGGGTTTGCTCGCTGCCGCGGTAGCGGGAGCCAAAGACGGCGTCGGCGTACCCGTCGAGCAGAGGCTTCAGCAGACGGGGATATTCGTTGGGGTCGTATTCGAGATCGGCATCCTGGATAAGGCAGAAATCTCCCGTCGCGTGCTGGATGGCCGTGCGGACCGCGGCGCCCTTGCCGCGGTTGACGGGATGGCGATGGAGCTTGATCTCGGGATGCGCCGCGGCGAACCGCTCCAGAATCGCCCAAGTCCCGTCGGTCGAGCAGTCGTCCACGATGACGATCTCCCGATCCATGTTCTCGGGCAGCGGAGCGGCCAGCACCTGCTGGAGGCAGCGCTCGATCATGGTGCGCTCGTTGTAGACAGGCATCAGGATCGAGAGCTTCATGCGAAACTCCCCAGTATACGGAATCAGCCCCTCCATCGCGCTAGGCGGAGCTTGTCGTACAATGGCGGCGATGGCGTCTTCCAAGGTTGTGCTAGAGACGGAGCTGCCCGGCGTGAAGCTGCTGGCGCGGGGCAAGGTGCGCGACATCTACGATCTGGGCGACCGCCTGCTGATCGTAGCTACCGACCGCATTTCTGCTTTCGACTACGTGCTGCCCACCGGCATACCTGACAAAGGCCGGGTCCTGACGCAGCTTTCCATCTTCTGGTTCGACTTCCTGCGCGAAATCGTGCCAGTCCACTTCCTGACGGCGAACGTGGACGAGTATCCGGAACCGCTCCCGCGCTACCGCGAACAACTGGAAGGGCGCTCGATGCTGGTGCGGCGGGCGCAGATGCTGCCCGTCGAATGCGTGGCGCGAGGATACCTGGCCGGCTCGGGCTGGAAGGACTACCAGCGCACCGGCGCAGTCTGCGGCATCCCGCTGCCACCCGGCCTGCGGGAGAGCGAAAAACTTCCCGAACCGATCTTCACGCCCGCCACGAAAGCGCAGACCGGCCACGACGAGAACATTTCGATGGAAGATGTCGTTGCCTTGGTGGGCCAGGATATGGCTGAGCGCCTGCGCGACCTCACCCTGCGCATTTACCGCACGGCCGCCGACTACGCCGAAAGCCGCGGAATCATCATCGCCGACACAAAGTTCGAGTTCGGCCTGGTGGATGGCCAACTGGTGCTGGCCGACGAGGTCCTGACCCCGGATTCGTCCCGCTTCTGGCCGCGCGAGGGTTACCGACCGGGCGGACCGCAACCCTCTTTCGACAAGCAGTACGTACGCGAGTACCTGGAAGCCGTCGGCTGGGACAAGCAACCTCCCGCGCCGCCCTTGCCGCCCGAGGTGGCCGAAAGGACCGCCGAGAAGTACCGGGAGGCCTATCGCGCCCTGACCGGCAAGACATTGTGAATTGGCTCGACTACGTGCTGATCGCGCTGGTCGCCAGCTCGGTGCTCGCCGGGCTGTGGAAAGGGTTGGCACGCTCGCTCATCGGTCTGTTGGCGGTGGTCGCTGGTTTGTTTTGCGGCCTGTGGTTCTACGGAGTAGCCGGATCCTTCTTCTACGAATACCTGAGTTCGAAACGGCTGGCCCATCTGCTGGGTTTCCTTGTGATCTTCTTCGGCGTCGTGCTGACCGGCATGCTCGTGGCCGCGATCGCCGCGCGATTGCTCAAATGGGCACGTCTGAGCTGGCTCGATCACCTGCTGGGCGGTGGATTCGGCCTGCTGCGGGGGACGCTGGCCGCGGCGGCTTTGCTGGTGGCAGCCATGGCCTTCGCCCCCAAGCCGCCGCCCCAGGCGGTCGCACGTTCGCGCGTGGCGCCGTACCTGCTCGAGGCGGCGCGCTGGATCGTCGCGGCGGCGCCCTACGAGGTCCGTGAGGGATTCCGGGAAAGCTACGCGCGCCTGAAGGAACTGAGCCAGGAAGTCCTGCCCGGTCGCGCGAAAGAGATCGTGGGCCAGCAGTTCTGAACCCGATGCGGGACGAGATCGTAGCGCTGCTCGCCCAGTACCCCATCCTCACCCTGTTCGCAGTGATCGGCCTGGGCTACCTCGTCGGAGAAACCAGTTTCTTGGGTTTCCGTTTCGGCGTGGCCGGGGTGCTGTTTGTCGGCCTGGCGGTGGGCGCGCTCGACCCGTCGGTGGCCCTGCCCGAGGTCATCCCGACGCTCGGCCTCATCATCTTCGTCTACGCCGTGGGAATCCACTCAGCCCCGGCTCTGCGGGACGCGCTGCGCCGGCAAGGATGGCGCGACAACTTGCTGGCTGTGAGCGTGCTGGGCCTCGGGGCTGCGCTGACGCTGGCCGTCGCGCACTGGTTCGCGCTTCCCGGCCCCCGTGCGGCAGGCCTCTTCTGTGGCGCCCTGACGAACACGCCGGCGCTGGCGGCGGTCCGCGAGCAGATCCGCGAGCGCGGGCTGGCCCGCAAGCAGGGCGCGGCCGAGCTGAGGCGCGAAACCGAAGAACCGGTGGTAGCCTACAGCCTCGCCTACCCGGCGGGCGTGCTCGGCGTGCTGCTGTGCTTCGAGTGCCTCAGGCGCCTCTGGAGGCCCGAATTCCAGCCGCGCGAGGATTCGCCCGAGATCCTGGTCCGGAACTTCGTGGTGAAGAACCCCGGCGTGATCGGGCGCACGCTGGGAGACGTGATGCGCGTGCACAAAGACGTAGGATTCGTCGTGAGCCGAATTCGCCACCAGGGGCGCACCGACATCGCTTCCTCGGCCACCCGTCTGGCCGAAGGCGACCTCCTCGTAGTCGTGGGCGACGCGGCCGCCCTGGAGCGGGCCGAACAGATTTTCGGTGAGCCCAGCGACGCCCACATCGAGCTGGACCGTAGCGAGCTGGATTCCCAGCGGGTCTTCGTTTCCAGCAAGCAGGTGGTGGGCAAGCGCATCCGCGACCTCGACTTGCCCAATCGCCTGCACGCGACGATTACGCGCCTGCGCCGTGGCGACGTGGACCTGGTGCCCGCGCCGGACACGCGCCTCGAGCTGGGTGACCAGGTCCGGGTGCTCACGCGCAAGGACAACTTCGCCGCGGTGAGAGAGTTCTTCGGCGATTCGATCCGCGGAACGGCGGAGACCGATTTCGGCTCCGTCGCTCTCGGGATGGTGCTGGGCGTGCTGGTGGGGACGATGCCCCTGCCTTTGCCCGGAGGCCATACAGTGAAGCTCGGACTGGCTGGGGGGCCGCTGCTGGTGGCGCTGTTGCTGGGACACTGGGAGCGGACGGGCGGCATCTGCTGGCTGATTCCCGTCAGCGCCAACCTGACGCTGCGCCGCATCGGGTTGTTGCTCTTCCTGGCGGGAATTGGCACCCGCGCAGGCCACCAGTTCAGTCAGACGGTGGCGACCAGCGGCTTTGCCCTCGTGGCAGGCGGCGCCCTGATCACCTTCGGCGTCACGCTGGCCACGCTGCTGGCCGGTTACAAGCTGTTCAATATCCCCTTCGATGCGCTCATGGGGCTGGCCGCCGGCATCCAGACGCAGCCCGCCTGCCTTGCCTACGCCGCCGATCGAAGCCGCTCGGAGACGCCCAACGCGGCCTACGCATCGGTCTACCCGGTGGCGACCGTCGTCAAGATCGTGCTCGCGCAGTTGCTGGCGACTCTGCCGGGTCCCGAAGGCTGAGGCCGTCAAACCGCGCGTGGGCCTGTCGTCTCGCGTGCGCTGACCGTGGACACATCATGGGCATGCTGGACGCCTTCTCCCATTGCCGCTTCCGGGCAGACTGGCCTCGGGTGTTCCGACTGGCCCTATCCGCCACGTACCGGCCTGGGACCGGCGCCGTACGCCAGGCACTCGACGCGGGCGTCAATTGCCTGTTTTGCTTCGGCTGGGACTTCCAGATGATCCGCGCGGTGCGGGAGATGAGCCCGGCGCGACGCGAGCAATGCGTCATCGTTACCGGAGCCTACAATTACCTCTGGACGCACCAGGATCTCCGCAAAACCTTGGAGAGGCGCCTGCGGCAGCTCCGCACCGAGTACATAGACATCTTCCTTTTCCTTGGGGTCATGAGGCCGGATCAGTTCCCTGCCGCTTTGCGCGAGCAGCTCCGCCGCCTGAAGGAGGACGGGCGGGTGCGGGCGGTGGGAATGTCGTGCCACGACCGACGCTTTGCCGGGCAACTGGCCGCCGCCCGCGAGCTGGACGTACTCATGGTGCGCTACAACGCGGCGCACCCGGGCGCCGAAACCGAAGTCTTCCCCCACACGGGCCCCGAGGGCCCCATCATCCTCGCCTACACCGCCACGTGTTGGAAGCGCCTGCTTCGACGTCCCAAGAGCTGGCCCCGGGAATGGTCAGTACCCGACGCAGGCATGTGCTACCGATTCGTGCTCTCGAACCCGGCGGTGCATGTTTGCCTGACAGCGCCCTCCAACCCCGAAGAGTTGCAGGAGAACCTGCGGGCCGTCGCACAGGGGCCCCTCAGCGAAGAAGAGTCGCTCTTCGTGCGCGCATTCGGGGAGGCCGTCCGCCGGAAGGCGCGCTGGTTCATCTGAAGGCCCAGCGGCGGGCGGCGCAGGCAAGCGCGCCTGCAAGGCACAGTCAGCCAAGCCGGGCTAGCGGGCGCCTGGTAGGGGAGGATCCAGTGCCCCGGGGCTGTCGATCCGGCGCGAGGCATCATGCTCGGAGGCGTTGTGCGCAGCGAACAATGATCTCGCGCGGTTTTCGTTCTTGTCTTCCTGCTTTCTGCGTTTTCTCCGGCGTCGGGAGGCGTGATCCTCTCCGATACCTTCGAAAGCTGCGGCGTCACGACGATCGCCGTGACGTGGTCGGAAGCAGCGGCTCGTTCGGGCCGCGGTCGGTGCCATCGGGTTCCGTGGATCTGCTTTACAACTTCCCCGGACGGACTTGCTATCAAGGCTCGGGTTGTGTGGGCATGGACGGGTCCAGCGGAGCAGCCGGAACGATCGAAGCCAGCTTTCCCTATAGCGCCGGTAACCTGTACAATGTGGCTCCCTACTACTCCGCCAACCGGCGCGGCGGCGCCCCGGACACGATGGGCCGTCACCCTCGGTTCCCAAGGCCTGGTTCTCGCCAATGTCCCTGTGGAATCAACCCTGGACCCTCGCGCAACGGACGTTCAGTCCCTGGAGCAGCGGGACCGGCATCGTGCAGTTCGCGCATAGGGG
Organism: Bryobacteraceae bacterium; assembly: GCA_025062235.1. Taxonomy (GTDB): domain Bacteria; phylum Acidobacteriota; class Terriglobia; order Bryobacterales; family Bryobacteraceae; genus DTHT01. The sequence goes on along the minus strand of JANXAE010000072.1, from coordinate 5,150 downwards.
CGGCGATTACGAGGGGCTGTTGCTGGACCAGATCACGCTCACCGAAACGCCTTTGGCCTCTCCGGTTCCGGATCCTTGCCCTCGGGGCCTGGCGGCGATCGGCCTGGCGCTCCTTGGGGTCCGGACGACGCATCCGCGCGGGGGACGGAGGGGTAGGCCGGGGCGGGATTCCCGCTCAGTGCGCGACGGAGCCTGGCAAGCTGCGGAACATGCACCAAGCCCCCTACTCCTCCCGGGTCCACGCGCCCGACGGGTACTTCCCCGATGCCAAGGGGCGAGGCGAACCCAGGGCCGGCCTCTCGGCTCGGGGCTCAGCCTTGACAAGGCCCCCTGGGTCTTGGTAGATTCACAGATTCGTTTCCAGGTTGTTGACGGAAGGATAACAAAGCGGCGGGTGGAGTGCCTTCGTGTACGGCCCGCACCGGTAACGAGAGAACTCCATGCAGCAGCCGTACTTCGTCGTGGTCCTCGCTCACTCGATGCACGGCAGGCTGCGCAGGTTTCAGGTTCCCCAACGTGTCGTTTACCTGATCCTGGCCCTCGCCGTGCTCGGTTGCGTCTCGATGTTCGGCTTCGTATCGAGCTATGTGCGCATGGCCTGGAAGGTCGTGCACTACAACTCGTTGCGAGAAGAGGTGCGGGCGCTGCGGGCGCAATACGAGAACCTCAGGCAGGAGGCTCACCAAACGCACGACCAGCTCGCCACGCTGCAACTGTTCGCCAGCCAGGTCTCGGTGGCGTACGGGATCAAGGAGAAACTGGAAGGCCCCCCCGACATCTCCGGCGAAGGCCGCCTGATCCCCACGTACCACGAAACCCTCCAGGAGTACAGTTTCCTCCGGACAGCCACCTTCTCGCGCTTCCGAAATTTCAGCCCCCGGTGGCGGGCGAACTCGCGTCCCAACATCTGGCCTGTCGAGGGCCGGCTGTACAGCTCTTTCGGAATGAGGATTGACCCGTTCTCCGGCGAAGGCAGCTTCCACCGCGGGGTGGACATCTCGGCACCCTACGGTTCTGCGGTGCGCGTGACCGCCGACGGGGTGGTGGTGCAGGCCGGCTACGTGGGCGGCTACGGGCGGTTGGTGGTGGTGGACCACGGAAACGGGCTCCAGACCTGGTACGCCCACCTTTCGCGGATCTCGGTGATCCCCGGTCAGGAAGTGCGCCGCGGCGAGATCATCGGGGGAGTGGGAAGCTCGGGCCGCGTGACCGCCCCGCACTTGCATTACGAAGTGCGGATCGCCGGCAATCCGGTGAACCCATTCCCCTATCTCCGCAGCTCCCTGCTGGCGCCGCCCAAGAAAGACCTGCCGTTCTGAAAGGGGCCCGTGGGACTGAAATCCCCCCGTCGTGGCCCACGCGCGGGATGCCTTATACTACACCGTTTGGGTTGGTGATTTCCTGAAGATGGGAGCGCGCCCATGGCGGCCGTGAGAACCGCACCCCTGCCTGCCCCTCCCGAGACCGAGGGGACCAATCCCGAGGCCGACCTCGCCTGGCGTTTCCTACATTACATGTTCCTGATGCGCGAGGTCGAAGACCGTATCGAGCGCAAACTTTATCGGCAAGGGAAGATCGTCGGCGGCGTGTACTCCGGACGGGGACAGGAAGCCATTTCCGTCGGCGCAGGTTTGACGGCGGAGCCGGAAGACGTCCTGTTTCCCTGCCACCGCGACCTGGCGTTGTACTTCATCCGCGGCGTCCACCCGCGCGAGGTCTTCGCGCAGTACATGGGGCGTGTGGGTGGGCTGACCCGCGGCAAGGACGGCAACATGCACATGGGCGACATGAAACGGCGCCTCGTGGCCATCATCAGCTCGATCGGGGCGTCGGTGCCGGTGGCCGCCGGAGCCGCTCTGGCCCTGAAGTATCGCGGCTCGCGCAACATCGCCTACGTGTTCTTCGGCGACGGCGCGACCAGTCGCGGCGACTTCCACGAGGGAGTCAACTTCGCTGCCGTCCAGAAACTGCCGCTGGTGCTGGTGTGCAACAACAACCTCTACGCCTACTCCACGCCGCTCGAGTTGCAGATGGCGTGCAAGAACGTTGCCGACCGCGGCCCGGGCTACGGCATTCCGGCTGAGATCGTAGACGGCAATGACGCCTTTGCCGTCTACCACGCCGTGGCGCGGGCCGCCGAGCACGCCCGCCGCGGTTTGGGGCCCTATCTGGTGGAATGCAAGACGTTCCGCATGTCGGGCCACTCGGCGCACGACGCGGCCGAGTACGTGCCCAAGCACCTGTTCGAAGAGTGGGCGGCTAAGGATCCCATCCAGCGCATCGAGCGTCTCTTGCTCGAAAAGGGTTGGGCCGACCGCACGGATCTGGACGCGCTCTACGCCTCGCTGCGCTCCCAGATCGAGGAGGCGGTCGAGTGGGCCGAGAACAACCCCTACCCCGACCCTTCGGAGTTGACCGCGAACGTCTACGAAGAGAACTGAGCCATGCCGGTTACCTACCTGGAAGCCATCCGCCAGGGCATCTGGGAGGAAATGGAGCGGGATCCGGACGTCTTCATCCTCGGCGAGGACGTCGCGGTCTACGGCGGCCCTTTCAAGATCACCAAGGGCATGCTCGAACGTTTCGGCCCGCTCCGCGTCATTGACACGCCGCTGGCGGAGGCGGCCATCGTAGGTGCTGCGATCGGGGCAGCGCTGATGGGCCTGCGCCCCATCGCCGAGATGCAGTTTGCGGACTTCCTGCCCTGCGCCTTCGACCAGATCGTGAACTTCGCCGCCAAGTGCCGCTACCGTTGGGGCGCGGCCGTGCCTATGGTCGTGCGTGCCCCCTGCGGCGCTGGCGTTCACGGCGGGCCATTCCATTCCCAGAGCAACGAGGCTTGGTTCGTGCATTCACCCGGCCTCAAGGTTGTCATGCCCGCCACCCCGCGCGACGCCAAGGGGCTGATCAAGGCTGCAATCCGGGACAACGACCCTGTGATCTTCTTCGAGCACAAAGCGCTTTACCGCCGCATCAAAGAGGAAATTCCCGAAGGCGACTACACGGTGCCGATCGGACGGGCGGCCGTCTTCCGCGAGGGATCCGATCTGGCGATCGTCACCTACGGGGCGATGGTCTGGGTGGCGCAGGAAGCGGCCGAGGTTCTCGACCGCGAAGGGGCGTCCGTCGAGATCGTGGACGTCAGAACCTTGCTGCCGCTCGACGAGGAGACGATTCTAGCCAGCGTCCGCAAGACCAACCGGGTCATGGTGCTGCACGAGGCCAGCCTGACCGGCGGCGTGGGAGGCGAGATCGCAGCGCGCATCGCCGAGAAGGCTTTCGATTGCCTGGATGCCCCAGTGGTGCGCCTGGCCGCCCCCGACACGCCGGTGCCCTTCAGTCCGCCGCTCGAGGAAGCCTACCTGCCCAACGCACAACGCGTGCTCGAGAAAGCCCGCTGGCTGCTGTGTTACTGAGATCGCCTGCACGTGGCAGGGACGCCCCACCGCCACGGCGAATACGGTGCTGCGCGGATCGCTCGCCCACAGCCCACCGAGGCCGCATGGCCGGCGCAGACGATGCGCGCCCTGGCAAGTCCAACCGGCCCCATCGCTCGGAACGACCACCGCGCAGGCGCAGGAAATGTGACGCCGACGGGCCGCGGCGCTCGAGCGACTGAGTCAGGCCGGGCTAGTCGCTCCGTCGGGCCGCCGAGAAAACTTCGGACCGAAGGGCGCGGCAGCCACTCCGGATGAGAAGACCACATCGGGCGCCGCGTGGTGCCGTCGGCAGGCAAAAGGGCCGTCGGCCGGATCCCCTCCGCAAGCTTCGCTGAACGTCGCCTGCCGTCGGCTGAACGGCATGTTCGACCGCACTGCGCGCGGCTCCGCAAGCTTCACTGAACGTTGCCTCCCGTCGGCCCTCTGCGTGGCTCGCCGCGCTTGAGGAGGGTACGCGGATCCAACATGTGCTTGGGGCGGAAACGCCGCTCGGACCAGGCGTAGCCAGGCTCGAACTTGACGCCCAGGAAGAAGCCGGTGTCCCGGTAAATGCAGTAGCGCACGCGCCCGACGAGGTCGAGCTTGGGGTGCGAAAGCCGCAGCAACGTGTCCTCGGGAATCGGCGTGTCGAGCTGCAGGCACGCCCCCGAGAGCGAGATGTCTTCGAGGTTGGCCACCGCTTCGTGCTGCCGCCCGGATTCATCCGTCCAGCGGACCTGGATCAGATCCGCGCACAGCATGCGCGGTTCGGCGCGACGCTCCTGCATACATCCCCTTGATCGGCCGCCGCCACCGGGACTTTAGCCGAGAAGAGCGCTGAGAGCGGCTCTCGGCCACGCCTAAATCCGATTGAACATTTCCACCACTTTTTGAAGGGACCTGTACTGCTTGATTAAGGGGACCATCTTGGTCTCCCGCGCGTCGATTTCCTGAGCCCGCTTGAGGACTTCTTCCGCTTTCTCCGAGGGAACCGCCACCACGCCGTCCTCGCTGGCCACGATGATGTCGCCCGGCCGGATCGTCACGCCCGCGCACTCCACGGGGATATCGCGGCCCACGCTGGCATAGCGCCCTACGCTCGAGGAGGGCACTACCCCGCGGGCGTAGACCGGAAGGCCGAGCGCCCGCAACTCGGCGATGTCGCGCACGCTGCCGTCCACCACCACGCCCGCCATCCCCCGGGCCTTTGCGGTGGTTCCCATCAGGCCGCCCAAGCCCGCTACATCCAGGGTTCCCTCCACGACGATGACGCCGACCTGCCCGGGCTGGGCGTTGTCAATCATCTCGACGGAATGGCGCGCGCTCAAGGCCGGCGTGGCCTTCTCAGGCGGGGCAGGCCGCAGCAGCGCGGTCGTGGCCCGGCCCACGATGGCCCCCGGAATCTGGGGGCGCACATCGTGCGCCAGGAAGCCGCGCTTGCCCACCACCTGATCCACCGCGTCGGCCACCGAGGCCACCGTGACCTTCCTGAAACCCTCGATGAGCGGATCGCCCGCGGGCGCTGCCGCACGTTTGGTAACCGCCTGCAAGCCGATCAGCACCAGGGCCAGCGGCGAACAGACCAGAAGCTTTCTGCGCGTCATTCTCATCATGTCGAAACCTCCGGCGCCGTGCCGGCTCGGGCCGGCACGGACCTTCTGTCCATCCTCCGCCTATTTATACTCCGCGTCGAGCTGCGAGCGCCGCCGCGCGTCGCAGGGCTCGGTGATT
>JANXAE010000071.1 GCA_025062235.1 Bryobacteraceae bacterium | reverse complement strand
TGATCCACCTTGCGGCGGTTGTCCTCGATCCAGGCATAGTGCCGCAGCCCTGTTTCGTTCTCCACCGGGACCACGGTCACCTCGCGCGAGCCCGCGCCGGTGGGATCCGGACCCACGCGGATCCTCACCTGCTTGCCGGCGGTTCCTTCGAAGAAACTGTAGAGATCGTCGGGCGGGCGGAGCTCGCGCCCGTTGACGGCCAGAAGGTACTCTCCCGCTTGCACGTTGACTCCCGGTTGGGTGAGCGGAGCGCGCAGCTCAGGGTTCCAGTTCTCGCCCGTGTAAACGCGCACGATACGATAGCGGCCGTTCTCGATGCGGTAGTCGGCGCCCAGCAGCCCCACGCCCACGCGGCGGGTCTCCGGAAGATCGCCGCCGCCCGCGCGGACGTGACCCAGGCAGAGCTCGCCCAGCATTTCCGAAAACAGATAGTTCAGGTCCTCGCGATGGGCGATCCCGTCCAGATACGTTTCGTATTTCTTCATGGCTGCGGCCAGATCGAGGCCGTGCAGGCCGGGATCGTAAAGGAAGTCGCGTTGAATGCGCCAGACCTCGCGATACATCTGCCGCCACTCCGCAGGCGGCTCTACCCGAACTTGCAGGCCTTCCAGTTTCAGCGCGCCGTCGCCGGGTTTGGGCGACTGGGCGGTGCCTGCGATGGCCCACTGGTCGCCGCGCTGATAGAGCACCTTCTCGCCGTTGCGCGAGACATCGAAGAAGCGTACGCCCTCCAGGAAGCGCTCGGTTCTCCGTGTCCTGAGGTCGAACTTGTGGATGGTGACCGTCTGCCGCATGCGTTGCGTCACTGGCTCGGCCTCGGCCAGAAAGAGCGTCCCGCTCTTGCCGACCCATAACCCTGCGTAGTTGCGCGCCGGGATGGGCAGGGCCAGGATGCGCTGCGCGATGCCCTCGAAATCAATGCGCAGCAGGGCGGCGCCGGCTTCTTCCTTATTGGACACCTCCTTCGGCTTGGCCGCTTCCTCCGGCTTTTCCTCGTCGCTCTCGGGGGCCAGTGGCGAAGGCAGATCCTTGCGCAGGACCGCCACGTAAACGCTGCGCGACACCGGCCGGTTGAACCCCGACATGTCGAGCCAGCCGCTGGCGGGGCCGGCGTCGGTGGAGGCCGTGAAGTACAGCCGTTCGCCGTTGGGATCGAAGACGGCGTTGCGTGCGTCGCTCATGCCGTCGGTGATCTGGTACGTCTTGCCTTCTTCGATCGAATAGAGGAACACGGCGCGGAAGTGATTGCGCAGTTGCCGCGTGTAGGCGATCCAGCGGCTGTCCGGCGACCAGCAGGGGTCCAGCGTGCGCTCGGGCTTCGAGTACGTGTCAGTATCCACGCGGACCGGGGTTTTCTTTTCCAGCTCCAGGTACCACAAGTTGAGGCGCGCATCGGTGTAGGCGATTTTCTTGCCGTCGGGCGACCAGACCGGCGAGTAGTAGAACGAGGGCGGGTTGTCCAGAGGGATTTTCTCGACCGGACCCAGCCCGCTCTGCTCGGCGATGTGCAACGCGTATTCCCCGGACTCGTCGGAAAAGAACGCGATGCGCCTGCCGTCGGGAGACCAGGCCGGATAGCGTTCGGCCGCGCCCGGCGTGTTGGTGAGGTTGCGGATGTCACCTTTTTCCGCGGGCGCGGTGAGAATCTCGCCGCGGGCCTCGAAAACCGCGCGCACGCCGGTGGGCGAGAGGCCGGCGTGGCGGATGGCCCGAACTGCTGGCTCGAAGCGCGCGCGCACCCCGGGCAGATCGCCTGTCAGGCGGATCTCGATCCGCCGCGAGCGTCCGCTGCTCGGATCGTAGAGGTGCAGTGAGCCGAACTGTTCGTAAACGATGGCGTCCGGGCCTGCCGAGGCCGATTTCAAATCGGGGCCGGCGTTGGGCAAAACCTGCTTGACCTGTTTGGTTCTCGGGTCGTAGGCGAACAGGGAGAAGGGCCCGTTGCGGTCAGAGAGAAAGTAAATGCGATCGCCCAGCCACATCGGGCAATGATCGTTGGAGTTCTCGCGCGGGATCTTTTCGACGCGCGAGTCCTTCAGATCCGCAATCCAGATCGCCGAAGTCCGGCCGCCGCGGTAGCGTTTCCAGGTGAGGAAAGCCGGCGACAGCGGGGTGTAGGCCAGACGTGTGCCGTCAGGGGAGAACGCCCCGTGCTCGGCCATCGGCAGGGGAATCTCCTCCGGGAAGCCTCCCTCGACGGGGACGGTGAACAGGCGGTTCGTGCGGACGAAGCTGTGACGCGGCGAGCGGAACAGGATACGTTTGCCGTCCGGCGTCCAGCCGACGACCTGATCCGGCTCCGGATGCCAGGTCAATCGCAGGGGAACCCCGCCCGCGGCTGGCACCACGTAAACATCCACGTTGCCGTCGTACTCGCCGGTGAAGGCGACCAGAGCGCCGTCGGGCGAGAAAGCCGGATGTTCTTCGATGCCCGGACCAACGGTGAGGCGGCGGGCTTCTCCGCCCTCGCGCGGTGCGATCCAGAGGTCCCCGGCGTAAGAGAAGACCACATGGGTGCGGCTGACGGTGGGTTGCTTGAGCAGCAACGGTTGACCGGTCTGGCTGGCCAGTGCGACGGCCAGGCCGAGCAGCGGCAGCAGGATGGCTTTCTTCATGGGCTGCTCATTCCAATACGACGATGGTGTCCACCGGGTTCCGGATCTGCGGGGTGAGCCGGAGCAGCAGGCTGCCTTCGAAGCGGCGGAGCGTCACCGGAGTGCCTGCGGGAAAGGCGCGGGCCGTGCGCACCCCCGGAATTTCGGGCAGGGCGAGCCACTCGTCGGGCCAGTCGAGCACGTGCACGTAGACCTTGCTGCCTTTGCGCGTGGTGACGCCCCACGGCCTGGGCGGAACAGGGCCGCCGCGCGTGCCGTAGATGGAATCGCCGTTTTCGCGCAGCCACTGCCCGATGCCCCGCAGGCGCTCGACGAATTCGGGCTGGATCTTGCCGCTCGGAGTGGGCCCGACGTTGAGCAGGAAATTCGCATTGTAGCCGGCGGCGCGGACCAGATACCGGATGAGCTCAGGCACGCTCTTGTAGCGGTCGTCCTTGGCGTTGTAGCCCCAGGAGCGGTTGATCGTGTCGCAAGTTTCCAGGGGCAGATCGCTGACGGCGGTTTCCGCCCGGAACCCGCTCGTGTTCTGCCCCGGCAGGTCTTTCTCGAACATCTGAAAGTCTTCGCCCTCGAAGGGCCGGCGGTGATGATTGTTGCCGATGAGGGCGGCGGGTTGGAGGCGGTGAATCAGCGAATAAGTCTTTTGGAGGCGCCAGTCGGCGTCGGGCTTGTCCCAGAAACCGTCGAACCAGATGCCGCCGATCGGACCGTAGTTCGTCAGAAGCTCTTCGAGCTGGGCATCGAGATAGTCCAGATAGCGGTACCAGTTGCCGCTTTCCGGCCGCCCGGAATGCTGGCCCGTCCGGCCTCGCGGGAAGTAGTCGGGGTGATGCCAATCCAGGTGGGAATGGTAAAGGAAGAGCTTGATGCCCTGCTTCCGGCATTCCTCGGCGAGCATCTTGATGACGTCCCGGCCGTAGGGGGTGGCGTCCACGATGTTCCAGCGGCTCTGTTTGGTGCCCCACATGGCGAAGCCGTCGTGATGCTTGCTGGTGAAGGTGATGTAGCGCATGCCCGCTTCCCTGGCCAGGGCCACCCACTCGGCCGCGTCGAACTCCGTGGGGTTGAACTTCGAGGCGAGTTTCTCGTATTCGGCGATGGTCATCTTGCGGTTGTGCATCACCCATTCGCCGTCGCCCAGCACGCTGTAGACGCCCCAATGGATGAACATGCCGAACTTGGCGTCCTGGAACCACTCACGGGCTTTGAGGTTTTCCGGCGAGGGCCGGTAGGCTTGTGCGGCCAGCGAAACCGCGAGAGCGGGAAGGAAGATGAGGTGTCGGAGGCGCATGCCCCTGATTATCGCGGATCCGCGCCTGCGGCGGGCAGCGCGGGGGATTCGCTGCTCAATAGCCGGACCGCTTGTCTACCAGGTTGCGCAAGGGCAGGCCCCGGCGGAATCGCTCGAAGTTCTCGAGGAAGAGCTCCATGGCGCGCCGCTTCCAGCCAGGGAAGTGGTCGGCGCAGTGCGGGGAAAGCAGCACATTGTCGAGAGCGTAGAACGGATGGTTCTCGGGTAGCGGCTCGCGCTCGAAGACGTCGAGAGCGGCGCCGCGGATGCGGCGCTCGCGCAGCGCGCGCACGAGAGCGTCCTCGACGATGACGGCGCCGCGGCCCACGTTCACGATGACGGCGCCGGGCTTCAGACGGGCCAGCTCGCCTTCGCCGAGCAGGCCGCGCGTGGTCTCGGTCAGCGGCAGCGCGATGGCCAGATAATCGCTGAGGGCCAGCAACTCGTCGAGCTGGTCAGGTCCGAGCAGGCGGTCCAGGAGGGGATCGCTCGCACCCGCCTCGACCCGGCGGCGAAGGCCCGCGATCTTCATGCCGAGCGCGCGACCGCGCCGCGCGATGGCGCGCCCGATGTCACCGTAGCCCAGGATCCCCAGCCATTTCGCTTCGATCAGCTCGACGTCGAACGGCTCCCAACGTCCGGCCCGCTGGTTCTCGAGCATGCGCCTGAAATCCTTGGCGAAGAACAGCACCGCGCCGATCACGAATTCGGCCAGCGAGTCGCTGAAGAGGCCGCGCCCGTTGGTCACGGGCACGTCGCTTTCGATGAGCTCGGCAAAGAGGACGTTCTCGACCCCCGCGCTGGCGCTGTGCACCCAGCGCAGGCGCGGCGCCATCCGCCAGGTGGCTTCCAGGAGCTCGCGCGGCGCGAACCAGGAAAGGACGATTTCCGCATCCGCCGCGGCGGAGCGAAAAGCCTCCGGAGAATTTCCCACCGCGATTCGGGTATCGTCGGGCAGCCGCTCGAGCAGCGCCAGTTCGGGCTCGTGCGGATCGGCCAGTACGAGTACGGTCAGCGCGCTCATGCCAGCTCGTCGGATTCAGGAATGGAGCACGGATGCCGCTCCGGTGGACCAGCCGGCACAGAACGGCCGACCGACCCGGCCGAGGAAGGATCCGGAAGGCGCGCCAGTGCGATCAAGCCGGATGCTTCAGGCCGCCTTCTGTACGCGGCCGCTGCGCAGGCAGGAAGTGCAGACGCGGATGCGCCGTGTCGTCCCGTTCACTACAGCCCGCACGCGTTGCAGGTTGGGGTAGAAGCGGCGCTTGGTCACGTTGTGCGCATGGCTGATCCGGTGCCCGGTGATGGGGCGCTTGCCGCAGATCTCGCAAACTCTGGCCATGGAACCGTGCTCCTGAGGGAAGCCCGCGGGAGGCGGGCGCAGGATCGTTCTCCAGTCTAGCAGGGCGGATTGGCGAGGGGCAACCGCGGACCTCGGGCCCGCGCGCGTAGTATCCTATCGGCGCTATGGAGCTGAAAGCGGTTCGCCTGGAAATTCCCGAGGGCGGCAACATCATCGTGGGCCAGAGCCACTTCATCAAGACGGTCGAAGACCTTTACGAAGCCATCGTGAACACGGTCCCCCAGATGAGGTTCGGGATTGCATTCAACGAGGCCTCCGGGGCCTGCCTGACGCGGTTGGAAGGCAACGACGAAGACCTCAAGGCGCTGGCGTGCCGGAATGCGCAGGCCATCGGAGCGGGACACACCTTCGTGATCGCGTTGCGGGAAGGCTACCCGATCAATGTCCTCGGTCGCATCAAGGAGGTTCCCGAAGTCTGCTCCATCTTTTGCGCCACGGCCAACCCGGTCGAGGTGATCGTCGCCGAAACCGCGCAGGGGCGCGGGATTCTGGGCGTGGTGGACGGATCCTCGCCCAAAGGCGTGGAGGACGAGACGGGCAGGAGTTGGCGTCACGAGCTGCTGCGCAGGATCGGCTACAAGCGATGAGCACGATACGCACCGAAGAGGAACTGGAGGAACGACTCAGCCGTCCGAACCCTGCCGATGTGGAGTTCATGCGCCGGCTGGAGGGCGACCTGCTGATCCTGGGGGTGGCGGGAAAGATGGGGCCCAGTCTGGCGCGGCGGGCGCGGCGCGCGGCGGACGAGGCGGGCGTGCGGATGCGCGTCGTGGGGGTGGCGCGCTTCTCGAACCCCCGGGTGCGCGAAGAGCTGGAGGCGGCCGGCGTGGAGACGATCGGCGCAGACCTCCTCGACGACGACCAGCTCCGGGCGCTGCCCGATTTTCCGAATGTCATTTACATGGCCGCGCGCAAGTTCGGGACCACGGGGAACGAATGCCTGACCTGGGCGCTGAACACCTACCTGCCCGGGCGCGTGGCGGAACGTTTCCGGCGCTCGCGCATCGTGGCCTTTTCGAGTGGCAACGTCTACCCGCTGGTTCCCGTGGCGCAAGGGGGACCAACGGAGGCGACGCCGCCCGACCCGGTGGGCGAGTACGCACAATCCGTGTTGGGGCGCGAGCGCATGTTCGAGTACTTTTCGGCGCGCTACGGCACGCCGGTGGCGCTGTTGCGGCTGAACTACGCCATAGACTTGCGGTACGGGGTGCTGGTGGACATCGCGCGAAGAGTCTACGAGCGGCGGCCGGTTCAGCTGGCTATGGGCATGGTGAACGTCATCTGGCAGGGGGATGCGAATTCGGTGGCGTTGCGGGCTCTCGGCCTGTGTGAGACCCCGCCCGCCGTGCTGAACGTCACCGGACCCGAGACGGTCTCCGTGCGTTCCCTGGCGCGCAGGTTCGGCGAGCGCTTCGGTGTCGAGCCGATCTTCGAAGGCACCGAGGCGCCCACGGCCCTGTTGAGCGACGCCTCCCGCTGCCATCGCCTGTTCGGCTACCCCGAAGTGAGTCTCGAGCAGATGATCGAATGGGTGGCGGATTGGATCCGTTCGGGCGGCGCGCTTTGGGACAAGCCTACGCACTTCGAGGTTCGCGACGGGAAGTTCTGACCATGGGCTGGCGCGAAATTCTCCGCCGCGGGACTGTGATCCCCGCCCACCCGCTGGCGCTGACGGCCGAGCGCAAGCTCGACGAGCGCCGTCAACGTGCACTGACCCGCTACTACCTGGCCGCCGGAGCAGGCGGCGTGGCCATCGGCGTCCACACGACGCAGTTCGCCATCCGCGATCCCGGCGTCGGCCTCTACGAGCCGCTGCTCGAACTCACGATGGAGGAGTTGCGTGGCCGAGAGTGCGTGAAGGTGGCGGGCGCAGTGGGCCCCACCGCCCAGGCCGTGCGCGAAGCGGAATCCGCCGCCCGCGCTGGCTACGATGCAGTTCTGTTGAGCCTCGGCGCGCTCAAGGATGCCTCGGTGGAAGAACTGCTCGACCATGTGCGGGCAGTGGCCGCCATCCTGCCTGTCTTCGGCTTCTACTTGCAGCCGGCAGTGGGCGGTCGGCTGCTGCCGTACCGCTTCTGGCGCAAGTTCGCCGAGATCGAGAACGTGGTGGCGATCAAGATCGCTCCGTTCAACCGTTACCAGACCTTGGATGTGGTGCGGGCCGTGGCCGAATCGGGCCGCGCGGGCGAGATCGCCCTTTACACCGGCAACGACGACTCGATCCTGGTGGACCTGCTCACGGAGTTCCGCTTTGGCGAGGGCTTGCGTTGCCGGATCGTGGGCGGCCTGCTGGGGCACTGGGCCTGTTGGACGCGGCGCGCCGTCGAGCACCTCGAGCGCGCGCACCGCGTCATGAGCGGCGAGGAAGCATGGACAGGCGAGTTGCTCGCCCTGGCGGCGCAGATCACCGATGCCAACGCTGCACTGTTCGACGCGGCGAACAACTTTCGCGGCTGCATCGCCGGGATCCACGAGATCCTGCGTCGGCAGGGCCTGATGGCGGGACGCTGGTGCCTGGATCCGCACGAGGATCTTTCCCCGGGTCAGATCGAGGAGATCGATCGCGTCTGCCGCGCCTACCCTCACTTGAACGACGACGAGTTCGTGCGCCAGCACCTCGATGAGTGGCTGCGCTAGTGCGACAGGCTCACCGGCGAGGGGGGCTTCTGCTGGGGCTCGGTGGAGGGCGCCTGCGGGGCGTTCAGGTACTGCACGATGACTGAGATGCGCCGGTTGGAGGCGTGCGTGGGATCCTGGGGCAGACGCAACCTCTGGTCGGCGTAGCCGCGGACCTGCGCGACCTGGTCGGGGCGGAGGCCGTGGGCCTGCATGATGCGACGCGCAGCGTTGGCGCGGTCGGTGGAAAGTTCCCAGTTCGTGTACTCGCCGCTTCCGCTGAAGGGACGGGCGTCGGTGTGGCCTTCCAGATAGATCTTGTTCGGCAGCTGGCCGAGCTCCTGGGCCAACCGGATGATGAGTTCTTCGCCGTTCGAGGTGGGCCGTGCGCTGCCGCTCTCGAAGAAAACCCCTTTTTCGTCCTCCAGCAGCTCGATGCGAAGCCCCTCTCCGGTGACGGTGATCTGGACGTTCTGGCGCACGCGTTCGAGTTTGATCGCCTGGCGGAGCGCCTGCTGGAGCTTGTCCTTGAGGTTGTCCATGTCCTCGCGTTTGAGGGCGAGGCCTTCGCCGGTGCCGCTGAGCGTGGTGCCCATGAGGTTGCCCCTGCCGGTGGGATCCTGGAAATAGCCGCCCACGGCTTTGCGCACTTTTTCGTCGCTGGCCAGCAGCCAGAGCACCAGGAAAAGGGCCATCATGGCGGTGACGAAGTCCGCGTAAGCCACTTTCCAGGCGCCGCCGTGGTGGCCTCCGTGGCCTTTTTTCTTGCGGACGACGACGACAGGCGCGTTCGGTTGCGCGCTCATGCGGCGGCTCCGGTGGCGGCCTTGGCGCCGCGGAAGGCGCTCTCCATTTCCTTGAAGCTGGGCCGCAGGTGGACGGGCACCGTGCGGCGCGCGAACTCCACGGCGATCAGCGGGGGCAAGCCCTTGGCGAAGGCCATCAGACCGGCGCGCAGCACGTGGTAGTATTGGGTCTCGGCATCGGCCAGCTTGTTCATGTGCGCGGCCAGCGGGCCGATGAAGCCGTAGCACATCAGCACGCCCAGGAACGTTCCCACCAGCGCGGCGGCCACCTTGTGGCCGATCTGCTCCGGGGGCCCGCCCATGGCTCCCATGGTGATGATGATGCCCAGCACGGCGGCGACGATGCCGAGCCCGGGCAGCGAGTCCGCCATCGTGGAAAGCGCTCCTGCCGGTTGTGCGGAGCTGTGATGATGCACGTCGAGGTCGAGCTCGATCATCTGATCGAGATCGTGGGTCTGGACCCCTCCCGCCACCACCACGCGCAGCGTGTCGCAAACGAAGCTGAGCGCGTGATGGTCATTGAGCAGTCGCGGGTATTTCGAAAAGACGGGGCTCTTGGCCGGTTCCTCGATGTCCTGCTCCAGTCGCGCCAGACCGTTCTTGCGCGCGTGGTTGAACAGGTCGCTGAGCATTTTCAGGGTCTCCAGATAGAAGGCCTTCGTGTAGGGGCTGCCCTTGATCAGGCTGGCCAGTCCCTTGAAAATGCCCATGGTGACCACTGGCGGATTGGCTGCCACCAATGCGCCTGTCGCCGCCCCGAGAATGACGACGAACTCGGCGGGCTGGACGAGCACCAGCAGTTTTCCATGCGCCAGCAGGTAGCCGCCGAGGACGGAGGCGATCACGATCACCAGACCCAGAATGACGGTCATAGGCTGCGTTTCCGGCGGGCGTTGACGCCCCTGGAGCACTTATCGGCGCGCCCGCGGCGGCTTAGAGCGGCCGGTGAGCGCCTGCGGGGGGACGGTGGGGAGCAGCCAAGGGGGGCGCCGGACCGCGGCGTGCGATTTCCGCCAGCACATCGGGAACTTCGAAGACGGCGCGGTTCTGGATCGCGGCGGCACGGGCGCGGAAGCGTTCCAGATTGCCGTTGGCGAGCAGTCGGGCGACCGCCTGGGGGATGCGGCGGTAACTCGGCGCCACCAGGCCGAGGCCTGCCTCGCGGATCCACTCTGCGTTGTACCGCTCGTGAGGCAGCGTCCAGGCATTCGAGGCCACCAGCACCGGCAGTTTCATGGCCAGCGCCTCGCTGATCGAACCGGGACCCGGCTTGCCGATGAAGAAATCCGCCAGCCTCATGTAGCCGGCCACATCGTCGGTGAAACCCACGGGAAGCAGAGGCATGCGCGTGCGCATCCGCCTGATCGAGTCGAGCAGCCGGCGGTTGTGGCCGCAGATCACCACCAGTTGCAACGCAAGGCCGGAGCGGTCCAGATCCGAGACGATCCTCCGCATCACGCGGGAACCGTGACCGCCGAAGAGCAACAGACCGGTGGGCAGGGCGGCTTCGAGGCCCAACCTGCGGCGGGCCTCCGCGCGATCCAGTCGAGTCTCCTCGTAGAAGCGCGGATGCAGCACCATGCCCGAGACACGGAACACCGCTTCCTGCGGGTGCCCGAGCTCGAGGGCCTGCTGTGCTGCTCTCTGGGAGCCACAGATGAAGTACTGGGCCTGTCGCTCGATCCAGAAGTGGGGCGGGTAGTCTGCCAGATCGGTAAGCAGCGTTACGTAGGGGATGTCCGGGTCCGCCCGGCGCAGGCCCTCCAGCAGGGCACGGTTGAAGTGCGGTATGAGCGAGACGACAAGGTCGGGCCTCTCGCGGCGGAAATGGCTTTCCAGTCTACGCACCATGGGCGCGTGGTAAAGGCGAATGAATGCGTGGAACACCCGCAGCAGGTAACGTGCCCCGAGCGTCCAGTTCTGCTTGAGCAGCAGGTTGTAGAGATCCTGGAGGCGGATTCCGAGCAGTTTGCGCGCCGGGTCCAGGGAATCCAGCAAGTCCTGGAGATTCCAGATGCGAATCTCCCAGGGCCGTCGCTGTTGGCGAATGACGAGCTCCAGCGCCGTGGCGGCGGCGCGGTGGCCGCCGCCGGCATCGAAAAGCACGAAATCGACACGCACGCGCGCTACGGAGGCATTCTGACACAACCGCAGGTGGCTCCGGCGTGCCGGCGTCAGTGCCCGGCCGAGGTCTTGAAGGCTTGCGGCGGTGGGCTGCCGGCCCGGGCTTCTGGCTTCGGCCATGCGGATCCGGCCAATGCCGCGCGGCGCTGCCTGGCCCAGTGTTCGCAGGCGAGCGCAACCACGCGGGAAACTTCCCGCGGGTCGAACGGCTTCGCCAGCACGTCATATCCGCCGAGATTCAGCACCTCTGCCCACAAATACTCGTCGGCTACTCGCGAGGTCACGATCAGACAAGGCGGGTCCGACAGAGGGGCCACTTGGCTGAGCAGGTCCTTCCATTTGCCGTCAGGCAGCTCGCACTCGCACAGCACGACGGCGATACGGTCTCGGCAGAGCACGGTCATCGCCTCCCGGTAGGTGCGTGCCGCATAGGTCTTGCGTCCCGTCGCGCTCAGCAACGGCAGGAGCAAAGCGTGGTCTTCCGGAAGCGGACTGACCAGGAGGATGGCCTCCCGGTCGCTGGTCTGCGGACGGAGGGGATTCGCTGCCTGCGAATCGCGGATGTCCGGCATCCTGCTCGCCTCCCCTGGCTCCCCGTTCGATCCCCGAACCCTGCGGGCCGTCGGCGGGCGTGAGCGCGGCCGCCGGCGCCCGCCCTCGACTTCCTTCAGTGAAGCGTGACGCGATGGTTAGGCGGTGCTAGTACACCCCTTTTATACGGCGTATTTCCCCCGGCGTCAAGGAGAAATTTCCACGAATTTTCCTCACCCGTAAGTTAGCGGGATGGCGGCATTTGCCGCGACCGGCCGGCACGAGCAATCCGAGCTCAGCCTTTCACTGCTTTTCGTGCACCAAAGTCTGGGTTGTCTCGCCCTGCGAGCCCGACCAGTGCCGTGTCACCGTCAAGATCTTTCCGTCCTCGGAGAGAGCCCACTGATCCCTCAGCGTCACCTCTCCGCCTGCCGCCTTGTGCTCCATGATGAGCGTTGCGCCGTCCCAACGGAGCACGCTCTTGACCTCCACGTTGCCCACCCAGTTGGTGCACTCCTTGCCGTCGGTGGTGAAGCTGAGCTCGTAGGCGCGTTCCCCCGAGCTGCTCACCGTGGTAGAGACCATCTTCAGCGCCGGGTCCCGGTGTTCCACCTTCAAGCTGCTGGATTCCGGGGCGGGGAGGGCTCCGAAGTTGCTCTTGGCAATGTTCAACTTCCACGTGCCGGAGAAGTCCGGCCGCGCTTGGGAGAAGGCGCTGCTCATGCAGGTCAGAACGGCAGCAGCCAGCGTAATCATCGTCCTCATGTTCCAGCTCCTTCGGGCACGATTGATCCGAGACCGGTTCGAGTTTAACACACGGATCGGAACGCAATCCGCCCGCCATGGCCGCCCTTGCGTTAGTGTGAGAAAGGAGCGTGCAACCCATGCTGGCGCGCACGGTGTTGCTGTTTCTCTCGCGGCGGCGAAGGTTGAGGCGCTGGGTAGAGACTTCCGCCCTGGCGCGACGGCTGACCTCGCGTTTCGTAGCCGGCCTGAAACTAGACGATGCCCTCGCCGTGTGTCGCCGGCTGAACGAACTGGGGTTGCTGGTCACGCTGGATTGTCTGGGTGAGAACGTGACCTCCGCCGCGGAGGTCGAGGCGGCCCGGAACGCTTACCTGGCCGCACTCGACAGCATCGAGGAACTCGGGCTACGCGCGACGGTCTCTCTGAAGCTGAGCCAGTTCGGGCTGGACTTTTCCGAGGAGCTCTGTTACCGGTGCGTCGAGGAAGTGGTGCGCCGGGCGGCGGCGGTGCCGACCTCGGTCGAAGTGGACATGGAGTCTTTGGAGTACGTGGACCGCACGCTGGCCTTGGTCGTGCGCATGCACCAAGCCCATGGCAACGTGCGGGGTGTCATCCAAGCCTACCTGCGGCGAAGCCGGGACGATCTGGAAATGCTGTGCGAGCGGGGGATTCCCGTCCGCCTGTGCAAGGGCGCGTACCGGGAACCCGCTTCGGTGGCGTATCAGACGCGCGCCGAGATTCGGGCGAGCTTTTTGAGCTTGGCTGACCTGCTGCTCGACCGCGGCGTCTACCCGGGCTTCGCCACCCACGACGAGTTCTTGATCGGGCGGATCCGCCAACACGCCCGCGAGGCGGGAGTTCCCGCCACGGGCTACGAGTTTCAGATGCTTTACGGCGTGCGACGCGATCTGGAGCGAAAATTCCTCGAGGATGGACTGCGACTGCGGCTATACGTCCCCTACGGCGAGGCTTGGTATCCCTATTTTATGCGCCGGCTCGCCGAGCATCCGGCCAACCTGGTCCTGCTGTTGAGGAACCTTTTTCGCTCGTGACGCCGGAACTCGGCCGCCCCGCAGGGCGTCTTCTCAGTGAGGCTATGAAGTACTGGGGTTTGATGGTGGCCAAGGTGGTGGCGGTGCTGCTGGCCGTGCGCGGCCTTTGGCTGCTGGTAAAATCCCTGCTGCCGCCGCCCAGGCCTTTCCTTTACATCGGGCAGCCATTCGGACGCGACCTGGTCTGGACGCTGGCTGCAGGTGCCTGTTTCCTGGCCGGCTGCGGCCTGCTGTATTTGGCCTGGTTGGACCAACGCTACCGCTGCCGGGTGTGTCTGCGCCGGCTGCGCATGCCGGTGGAAACCGGCTCGTGGAGTTCGATGTTGCAGTTCGGACGGCCGCGCATCGAATATATTTGCCCCTACGGTCACGGAACGCTCCAGGTGCCGGAGGTGCAGATCGCCGGTCCGGAACATCCGGACTGGCGTCCGCATGGGGATTTCTGGGAGGAACTGGCCTCGATCGAGGGGACGCGCAAATGAGGCGGACGGTCCGGCGGGCGGCCGGGTGTGCGGTGCTGGCGGCGGCAGCGCTGGTCTGCCTGCAACTGGCGCCGATTTACTGGAAGGCGTGGCAGTTCCGGCGTTACGTCGCAGAAGTGGCGGCGCGGCCCGAAAACAGCGAGCGTGAGGACGAGTGGCTGCGCGCGCTGCTGGCAAGCCGGGCGGCCCAGTTGCGGCTGCCCGTGCGCAGCGACCAGGTGCGCGTGGCCCGTACGCGCGGCCGGCTCGAGCTGGAGGTGCGCTACGTAGCCCCGGTGAGTTTCGCCTTCTACACCGTGGACCTGCACTTCCGTCCCCGCGCGAGCGGGCCCTGAGTCGGTGGACCTGGCCAGGCTGGAGCTGCTGGCCTTCCGTCCCCGCGCGAGCGGGCCCTGACTTGCCCGTGGGTTCCCGGCTGGCTGCATGCCTTTGCTTGCCGTCCACGCGCGGGCGGGCCGTCAGGCGCGGGGATGGCGACAGCCGCGGAGTAGATCGCCAAAACAGGAGGGAGGCATCCAGAGCTCGTGCGAGAATAGGCTTGAGGAGGCGCGCAGTCAACCGTGGCGGTGCGAATTCAACTGTCGAGCAGATCGCTGGTGGCGCGCCTGCTGCTTCACCCGTTGGGGCGCGTGCTGGCGGTGGTGTCGCTGCTCGGAGCCCTGGCCGGCCTTTGCGTCTTTGCTTACTACTACGTAAAATTTTCGCGCCTGGTGGACGGGAAGCTGCGTAGCGGCCCGTTCCCCAGCACCTCGATGATCTTTGCCGCGCCGCGCACAGTGAATCTCGGTGACGCCGTCACTCCCGAGGAAATCGTGGCCCAGTTGCGGCGCACCGGCTACGGCGAGTCGCGCCAGAGCCGCATGGGCTGGTTTCACGTGCGGCCGGACGCGGTCGAGATTTTCCCCGGGCCGGATTCCTACTTCGAGCAGGAGCCTGGCGTCATCAAGTTCGCCGAGGGGCGCGTGGTCGAGATCATCTCCTTGCGGGACAACACGCCCCGGACGAAGTACCTGCTCGAACCCGAGCTGATTACCAATCTCTCCGATCGCAACCGGGAGAAGCGGCGGCTGGTGCGTTTTGCCGACCTGCCCAAGGTCCTGGTGGACGCGATCATCGCCGCCGAGGACAAGCGTTTCTTCCAGCATGCGGGCTTCGATCCGCTGCGCGTGATCAAGGCCGCTTACGTGGACCTGAAAGAGCGCCGGATCCAGGAAGGCGCCTCGACGCTGAGCATGCAACTGGCGCGCAGCTTCTTCCTGGACTACCGGCGCACTTGGCGCCGCAAGGCGGCCGAGGTCCTCATCACACTCCTGCTCGAGCAACGGCTCTCGAAACAGCAGATCTTCGAATACTACGTCAACCAGATCCCGCTGGGCCGGCACGGAAGCTTCAACATCCATGGCTTCGGCGAAGCCGCTCTTGCGTACCTGGGCAAGGACGTGCGCGAGCTGACCCTGCCGGAAGCTGCCCTGCTGGCCGGCATGGTCCGCGGTCCCAGCCTCTACAATCCTTACCGCAACCCCGAACGGGCGCGGCAGCGCCGCAACGTGGTACTGGCGTTGATGCGCGAGAATGGCTTCATCACCGAGCAGCAGTACCGCGAGGCCACCCAGGCACCGCTGCGACTGGCGCCGCCGGGGATGGAATCTACCGACGCGCCGTACTTCGTGGATCTGGTCAACGACGAGCTGAGCCGCCAGTTCCAAGAACACGACTTCCAGGGCGAGGCCTACCGCATTTACACCACGCTCGACATGGACTTGCAACGCGCTGCCGCCGAGGCCGTGCGCGCGGGGCTCCAGGAGATTGACGAGCGCATCCGCCGGCGGCGCCGGCGCGAACCGGATCTGCCCGATCCGCAGGTCGCGCTGGTGGCCCTGGATCCGCAGAGCGGCGCCGTGAAGGCGCTCATCGGCGGGCGCAACTACGGCGTGAGCCAGTTGAACCGGGTGCTGGCGAAACGCCAGCCCGGCTCCGCCTTCAAGCCTTTCGTCTACGCGGCCGCGCTCGAGACGGCGGTGCTCGGCGCCCACCCGGTGATTACGCCGGTCACCATGATCACCGACGAGCCTACCACCTTCTGGTTCGACAACCGGCCTTACACGCCCAGCAATTACAAGAACGAATACCACGGGCAGGTGACGCTGCGCGACGCGCTGGCCAAGTCCATGAACGTGGCCACGGTGAAGCTCGCACAGATGGTGGGCTACGATGCCGTCGAAGCGTTGGCCGAACGCGCAGGCATGAACCTGCGCATCGAACCGACGCCGGCGATCGCGCTCGGCGCCTACGAGGTAACGCCGCTCGAGATCGCGGGCGCCTATACGGTGTTCGCCAACCAAGGGGTCTACTCGAGGCCGTACTGGATCACGTTGGTCCGGGACCGCGCCGGCAACGTCATCTATACCCACCGGCCGGTGCAGCGCCCCGTGCTCGACCCGCGCGTGGCATACATCATGGTGAATCTGATGGAGGAGGTGCTGCGCAGCGGCACCGGTGCGGGAGTCCGCGCCCGGGGCTTTCTTCAGCCGGCCGCCGGCAAGACCGGCACCTCGCACGACGGCTGGTTCGCAGGTTTCACTTCGCGGCTGGTCTGCGTCGTCTGGGTAGGCTTCGACGACAACCGCGAACTGAACCTGGAGGGCGCGCATTCGGCGCTGCCGATCTGGGCCGAATTCATGAAGCGGGCCGCCCAGTTGCGCGAGTACAGGAACGCCTCCGATTTCCAGCCACCGGACGGCGTGATCAGCGTGGAAGTGGATCCCCTCACCGGGCAACTGGCCTCGCCCGGTTGTCCTGCCAGACGGCTCGAGGTGTTCGTCTCAGGGACCGAACCGACGACGTTGTGCCGATTGCACGGCGGGGCTGTGCAGGTGGCCTCCTGGGACATCCCTCCGCCCGCGCCTGCTCCCCCTGCCGTCGAAGCCCAGCCGCAGCGGCGCGTCGCCCAGGCAGCCAAGCCGGCGCCTGCCGCCCAGCCGCAAGCCGGCCCGGGGGCGGAGCCGGCGCGCGAGGAGAAAAAAGGCTTCTTTCGCCGGTTGTTGAGTGTGTTTAAATGAAAGCAGCCGGGCCCCGAGGCCAGAGGGGCCGAGCGAGGTGACCATGCGCCCGCCACTGTTTTCTCCCCTATCGGTCGCGTTGGCGGTCTTCGTAGCGGCGGCCCAGAATCCGCCCGAGGCAGCGCCCCCAGCCAATCCGCCCGCGGTGTCCCAGCCTTCTCCGGAGCCGCTTACGCCGGAAAGGCGCGCCGATATCTACATGGCCCGCAAGATGTATCGGGAGGCCATCGAGACCTACCGGCAGGTCGAGCAAGAACTCGCCGCGCGGCTTCCTGCCCGACGGCCGCGCAAGGACGACGGTACCTATCAGCAGACGGCGAATCGTTTGGCGGTGATCCTCAACAAGATCGGCATCGCCTACCACCAGTTGATGGAACTCGACACGGCCAAGCGGTAC
>JANXAE010000070.1 GCA_025062235.1 Bryobacteraceae bacterium | reverse complement strand
TCCGCGTACTGGAAAGAGATCATCAACTTCGATGCCCTGGTCCGCTACGGCATGATCAGCCCCTCCGACCTCGACCTCTTTCAGTATGCCGACGATCCGCAATCGGCTTTCGAAATTCTGCGCGACGGGCTCACTCGCCTCTACCTCGAGCCGGAATTGGCGCTTCCAGAGCACGAGCAGGAGACTCCCGCCATCGCCAAATCGCGAATCGGACCAACCGCAGCGGCGGCCTCTTGAGCCGGCTGCCGCCCAGTGGCTCGAATTGCGGCCTCTCCTCGTTTGGGGGCGCCCGGCTTGCCTCCCGGTTGTTTCCGCGAATCCTCGCGGGCACCCTGGTTTTGCCGGCGTCGGCCGACTGGCGTGGCTTTGTTCGTGAATCGTTTCGGAACCACGGCGCCAGCACGGCGGCGGATGGCAGCCGGCCGGCGGCGTGGGCTACAATGATGCCTTTCCAGCTGTGGAGGTTGTCGTCTTGGCCGCTCTGAAAGCCCTCATGCGCTTGTACAGCTATCTGTTCCACGGTGTGCTGGCCTCGATCATGGTCGCCATGGCGGTGGTCTCCTGGTTCAGCGGAGCACACGCCTTGGACCTGATCCTGGTGCCATGGCGCGACGAGGCCCTGCGCTGGACGTTGTTCCTCGGCGGGCTGGCGGGCCTGGTCGTCGTCTGGCTGGCTAGCAGGGACAAGTATCCGGCGCTCTTCGTGGCCTGGTCAGGGTTGATCTTCTTGGTCCTGTTGCGTGGTTTTTTCTTTGGCTGGGTCCACTACGTGCGCGGGCCCTATTCGCTCGACTGGGCCCTTCTGCTGACGGCTGCTTCTCTGCTGGCCCTAGCCGGCGCGTGGCTCCGGTATCGGAGCCTGCGAACCGCCGCTGCCTGAGCCCTCAGGGTTCGATCCGCGTGCCCAGCAACTCGAGGAACTTCGCCAGCCAGGCAGGGTGCGCAGGCCATGCCGGCGCGGTGACGAGGTTGCGGTCTACGCATGCTTGGTCCACAGCGCATTCCAGCCAGCTCGCTCCCGCCTGTCGCACCTCGGGACCTACGGCGGGATAGGCGGTGGCGCTGCGACCCGCCAGAACCCCGGCGGCCGTCAAGATCTGTACGCCGTGACAGATGGCGGCGATGGGCTTGCCGGCTTGGGCGAAATGGCGTACGATCTCCAGTACGCGCGGGTTCAGGCGTAGATACTCCGGCGCTCGGCCTCCCGGAATCACCAGCCCATCGTACGCTTCGACGCGCACCTCGTCGAAGGTCGCGTTCAGCGTGAAATTGTGGCCTGGTTTCTCGCTGTAGGTCTGATCGCCCTCGAAGTCATGAACTGCCGTGCGGACTTTCTCGCCGGCCTTCTTGTCGGGACAGACGGCGTGAACCGTGTGGCCCACCATCTGCAAGGCCTGGAAGGGAACCATCGCTTCGTAGTCTTCTACGAAGTCGCCCACGAGCATGAGAATCCTTTTGGCGGCCATACGCAAGCTACTCTACCGCAAACGCGAGTGGGTGGTGCGGCCGGGTGCGCTAAGCTGGAGTCATGGAAATGGTGACGGTGTTCCGCGCGGTTGGGCCGGCGGCCGCCGAACAGGCGCAGGAAGTCCGCGAGTTGCTCGAAGAGGCCGGGCTGACGGCTAGCGTCCTGACGGATTCCCATCCCGGCGTGCCACGGGGCTCCTGCGAGGTCAGGGTGCCGGAGGACCAGCTCCCCCATGCCGAGCAATTGATAGCCGCCAACGCCGAAAAGATCGCCCTGCCACTGGACACCTCGCACGAGCTCGACTTGGTGACCATTTTCAGTTCGGACGCGCACGACGCCGAGATGGAAGCGGCTGCGGTCGGGAGCCTGCTCGAGGCCAATGGCATTCCCGCCCTCGTCGTCAGCCCCGGGCCGATCCCCAGCCTGCCGTATGAAGTGCGCGTGCCGAGGGTGCGACTGGAGGAGGCCCGGCAGCTGATCCTGGCCGCTCGGGAGACCGGGCCCGAGGCTGCCGAGGAAGCCGCGGGCATGGAACCCCAAGCCGGGTGAGGGCCCTTGCGGCCCGGCCGAGCGCCCGATTCCCGCTTGGCGCCATTCCGGGAAGCTCGGGGCAGGGTCGCCTTCTGCCCTGAAGCCTGAACGTTGCGCATCGGTGTCCCGGGTCAGCTCGTCGTTGCCGCTGCGCGGATGCCCGTAGCGATCGCCCCGTCAGCCCCTCCCTCCGTCCCAGCATTGGTCGCAGTCTCGGCATTGCAGGAGGGTTGGTCAGAGGACACGGGCAAGCGGCCGGCCCACTGGGCTCCCGCAGCGACCGCCGCCGCGCCGCGCGAGCCCGCTCTGCGCCCCCATTGCTGGCGCGCACCTGCGTACGACGTCCTCGCGGCGGGCATCATGAGGCTGGCCCACCGGGCCCCCGAGCACACCCGGAGTTCCTCCCGGGCGGCTGGCGCCCTGCGAAGTGACGGGCCGAGCTCCGGGCGCACCAAGGCTCGAGGCGCTCCGGCCCCGTGCCACTGCGGCGCGTGGACGGCGCAAGCCAAGGCGGATCCGCCTGCGCTTCCGTTTGCGCTTTCGCGCCCGCACGATCCCCGCTGCCCGCACGACGCTCATCCGTGCCCTGCGCTCATCGCCCGGCCGGGTGCGGTCACTGTTCACCGCCGAGGCCTGAGCCCCCCGCGAACGCCTCTACATCCCCCCCGCGAGCCGAAGGTCCAGCTTCACGGATTCTCCCTCTCCGACGGTCACGCTGCTCGCACCGTACTTTTCCCAATCTTGTTCGCGAGGCTGCTCGACCTCGAACGAACTGAAAATGCGATAGCGACCGGGAGCCAGGCCGTGGATGCGATAGACGCCGCTCGCATCCGAGCGCGTCGCCTTGCGCGCAGCGTCCATCAGGTACTGCTGGACGGGATCGTCGGCCCGCACAAAGACCGGTGCGCCGACGACAGGATTGCCGTCCGGATCCAACACGCGTCCGCTCACCGCGCCGGGCCTGGTCCCCAGTACGACCGTCACCTCGAGCGCCGCACGGACCGGCGCTTCGAACAGACCCGGCCCGAGCGCCGTGCGCGGACCTTGGAGGTCGGCGACGTACCGGTCCAGCGGCGCCGAGACCCCAAGTCCGTAAATGCCGGGGAGCAACGTGACTGTGGTGCCACCCTCCACTCGCAACGGATCGCCGCCCGGCGGGTCTTGTCTGTGCAGGAAGACATTCGTTCGCTTCGCGTCTGCCTTGCCGCCGCCCCTTTCGACGCAGTGCACGGTCAGTGAGGCGGGCGCAGCCAGCTCGAGAACGGTCTCGAGCCCGCCTTCGCCCACGGTCACCCGTTCCCAGGCCACACGCAACGGCCGATCCGCAGTCAGCGCCAGAAGTTGGTAGCTGCCAGGCGCAAGCTCGTCGAACTGGAAGGCGCCGTCCAGGCCGACCTGCGCTTCCCGGTGCCAGGCGTCTCCGTAGAGCGTCACGGTCGCCGGAGCGGCGGTGAGGCGTCCGGTGAGCTTTACCAGTTTGCCCGGCAGCGGCTCGATGTCCACGTCCTGCGTCTCGCTGTCCAGCTCGACGCTGACGGCCCGCGCCTCCGCCAGCACCGTGCTCTGGCGGTAAAACGTCGGCAGCAGACCGCGTCCGTCCTCCAGTTGCCTGGGGCCGGTCCTCACGTAGTAGGCGCCCGGCTCCAATCCTGTCAACCGGTAGACGCCGCGATCGTCGGTGAGCGCAGCGCCGACCACGCGCACCGGGCGCCCGCCGGCTCGGAAGGCGTATACGGCATGCCCTGGCATCCCCACACCGTTCTCGTCCAGCACGCGTCCGGTGATCACGCCCGGCCGGGCAAGACGGATCTCCGCGAAGAATTGCGAGTCCTCGTCGAGCACGATCGGCACTCCCGCGCCGTCCCAGCTCCTCTGCCCATAGCGTGCGCGCAGGTAACCCTGGCGTCGCGCGCTCACCAGATACGCTCCCGCCGGCAGCCCGCTGAAGAGGAAGCGCCCGCGCGGATCGCTCCACGTGCGCTGGTGATCCGTGCCCCCGCCGCCGCGAATCCGTTCGACGGTGACTTCCGCGCGTGCCAGTGGACGGCCGCTGGCGTTCTCCAGGACCACTCCCTGGATTTCGGCGGCCAGCGCCACGCTGCCGAGCGCCCACCCGAGCAGGACCGTTCTTCGAGCCCTGACCGCCCTCGCCGCGCGCCCCATGCCGCCTTGACGTCGTAGCCGGTCCTACTGGGAAGGATTGGGATTGACCACAGGGATCGTGACGATGTTGCTGACGTACACGTCCTGGGCGATGGTGACCTGGGTGAACGGATTCGTCGGCAGGTCGGAGTTCAGCTCCAGATCCACGCGGTAGACGCCCACCTGGCCGCGCACCATCGCCGCCAACAGCACGTTGGCCGTTTTGCCGCCGGCCAGGGAGGAAACGAACTCCAGGGGCTCGTTCAGCTCCGGACCCTTGTAACGGGCGCCCGTCTCCAGTGTCAGGCGCGCCTGCTCCGGCTTGATGATGCCCAGCCCGGTGGCGTAGACGTAGATGGTTTCACCCGGCAGGGCCGGGTTGTCCGGCGTCACCAGGGCGCCCTCGACATTGGCGCAGCACAGGGCGGGCGTCGTCGGGGTCATGATCACCTGCGCCCCTTCGGAGGCCTTGGCCGAGTAGACGATGCCGTTGCCTTCCGGACCTGGAATGCGGGCCCGCAGCCGGATGCGTGTCCACTGGCCGGCCGGGAACGCGAACACCTTCGGATCTTGGTTGATCAGCTCGATCAAAGCATCGCGGATCGTCGCCAGCGTGTCGCCTTCCTGTACCGTGTAGCTGTACTCGCGGTCCTCGATGATCACCGTGGCCACGTCGCCGGCCTTCGCCGTGCCGTCCACCGACACGGTGCCGGAGGCGTGACTGCTGGCGTGGAAAGCCACTGCCGGGCGCGGATCCGGGCCGTCGAAGGCGAAGATGCCGGGATTCGACTTGATGATGGGAACGGCGATCGGCGTGGTGATCGTCACGCGCCCGTCCCTGTGCCGGGTCCGGACGTAGGCGTTGATGCTGGTCGTGTCCAGCACCTCGTAGGGCACCTGGGCGTTGATCTGCGTGGGAGACACGTAAAGCAGCGGCGCCCGGATGCCGTCGAAGTACACCTGCACGCCCCCCAGCTCGGTGGGAAGCGGGTCGGCGTCCGGCGGTGCGCTCTCGGTGAAGTCCGCCAGATCGTCCCCCACGATGCTGACCAGCGTGCCGGGCGCGATCTTGGCCGCATCCATGCCCCCGCTCAGCTTGGCCCCGCTGGTCGAAACCGAGATCTGTGCGTTGTCGGAGGTCTTGGCCGAGATCTCGATCTCGTTGCCCGCCTCGCCCGCCATGCGCGCCGTCAGGATGATGGCGTTCAGGTCGTAGTTCGGCGTGGCCAGCACGTTGGGGTCCCCGTCGCCGGCGT
Source organism: Bryobacteraceae bacterium (assembly GCA_025062235.1). Taxonomy (GTDB): domain Bacteria; phylum Acidobacteriota; class Terriglobia; order Bryobacterales; family Bryobacteraceae; genus DTHT01. The sequence continues at coordinate 11,695 of JANXAE010000070.1, read as the reverse complement.
TGATCGTCTCGATGATCTTGCGGATGACGCTCTGGAACGTGTCGTCCTTGACGATCTTGTACTTGTATTCCTTCTGCTCGATGGTGATCGTGATCTCGTCGTCTTCCTTGATCGAGCCGCTGAAGCTCAAATATCCCACCGCATAGACCTCACGGCTGGCGGCGTTGCGCACGCCGGTCACCGGCAGGTGCCTTTCGGCCACGGTGAATACCATGATCCGCCGGTTGAAGGGATCGCTCACGTAGAGGTTCTCCCCGTCCCAGGCCAGCGAAAGCGGCGTGCGCAGCGAATCGGCGCTCGCGCGTCGGAGTGGGTAGGCCGAATCCGACGCCTGGTTGATGGTGCCGGCGATCTGTCCCAGCACCACGTCCGCGCTCGCGCCGTTCTCCGTGGGGATGCGGTTGAAGACCAGCACGCGGTCGTTGCCCCCGTCGGCGATGAACAGCCGCCTGCCGTCCGAGAGCGCAAAACGCGGGAAATCCAGGGTAGCGAGGCACATCTTCGGGAAGACGTCCTTGCCTTCCTCGTCCTTGCCCGTCGGCTCGCAAAGCTTCTCGACGTTGTTCGCCTTCCCGCTGGTCATGTCGGGCTGTCCGATGACCACGTCCGCCGGCTGCGCGTTGCGCGTGGGAATCGAGTTCCAGATCAGCACGCGGTTGTAACCCAAATCGGTGACGAACAGCCGCTGCCCGTCCGAGCTCACGGCCACCGGCGAAAGCATCGTGTCAGCCTGCGGGTTGAACGGCGCCTTGAAGGGATCCACTTGGGCGCCGGTGCCGAAATCCTTCTGCCCGAGTACGATGTCGGCCGCCGCGAAGTTCTCCCTCGGGATGCGATTCCAGATCAGCACCCGGTCGTTGCCGGTGTCGGCCACGAACAGCCTGCCGCCCTGGATCCAGACGCCCTCGGGACCGCGCAACGTCTTCGGGCCCGGTACGCGCGGGTCGCCGGTGCCCGTGTTCGGCGTCACGGTCTTGAAATCGGGCTGCCCCACCACCACGTCGGCCGGCTGCCGGTTGTAAGCAGGAATCGAGAACCAGATCAGCACGCGGTTGTTGTCCGTGTCGGCCACCGCCAGGATCGTGCCGTCGGTAGCCACCGCGTTCGGAGAGCGCAAACCGTCGGGCCCGGTGCGCCACTCCGTGCTCTTGAAGTCCGGTTGCCCAAGCACCAGCGTCGCGCGCCCACCGCACACCGGACAGCGGCGGTCGTAAAGCAGCTCCGCCGTGGGCGCCGGCAGCATCCGCGAGAGATTCTTGTAAATGAGGACGCGGTTGTTGATCGGGCTGGCGCCCACCCGGTTCGAATCGCAGACGAACAGGGTATCGTTGGCGTAGGCCAGTCCGCTCACGGCGCCCAGGATCTCATCCGAGGAGTTCGGATCCTGCTTGGTGAACGTGGGCTGGCCGATGACCAGGCGAGCGGCCTGCCCCGTCGCGAAATCCGCCGCGCGCGCGGCAACCGTCACCAGCAGCAGAACCGCCCAGGATTTCATAACTTCGGAGGATGCGTGACGAACCGCTCGAAACCGCTAGTATAGCAGCCTGCCCTGCGCACGCTGGTGGCAGCGGGCTTTCACTGCGGCTTTCCCGGCGCGGGGATCCTGACGATGCCCATGTCGCCGGGTGAGGAGTAAATCGTCACGCCGGTATCGGGAGGCGCCGCGGGCTTGGTCGTTGTCGTCCTGGCTCGCAAACCCAGCATGCCCGCGATGCGCAGCAGCTCGTCCTCCGGAACCGCCATCGCCAGCCTCATCGTCCTGCCTTCGACGCTCAGCTCGCGCAGATACGAGGCCGCCGCCGGTTCTCGCGCCTGCAACATCCCGCTGAAAAAGCGCAGCGCGTTGGCCAGGTTCACGGCATCCTGCTCGCTGCGGCTCACCGTGCGAAGATCGAGCTCCAGGGCATCGCGCAAGCGCACTCCGCCAGCGACCTGCTCGACGGCCTTGACGACGTCGCCCGCCAGCATGCTCGCCGCCTGCTCATCGCGGGCCCGCGACGCCAGCTCCTCGAAAGGCACGACCGACACGCCCCAGGCGTCGTAGCGCGCCATCCATTGTTGGGCCTCGCGACGCAGCTCCCCGCCGGCCAGAGCGCCCCGCCCGCGCCTTGCGATCGCGCCCCGAACGCTGGCCGGATCCCCGGCCACCAGCAACGTCGCGTCGAGGAAAGCCAGCGCCATCGGCTCGCCCCGCTTCTCCTCGGCCAGCAGGATCTCGACGCCTTGGTAGATTTCGCGTCCCGTCATCTTGCTCCGCACCACGGCGGCCAGATCCGTCCGGTCGAAAGCGCCGCGCGCAACCAGCAGAACGCTCGGCTTCGAACCGCCCGGGCTGGCGATCAGCACCTCGCTCAAGTCCCGCAGCGGATCGAAACCCGTCCGTCGCGCGAGCTCACCCACCTCGCGCTCGCGCGCTTGCAATTGAGCCCAGAGCGCCTGCGCCAGCTTCGACCCGCGCACGCTCTCGAGGTTGGCGCCCGCAAGGAACCGCGCATCGGGCATCGCCAGTTCGAGCAGACTGGCCTTGGCGGGGACGGCGAGTGCGCAAGCGAGCCCCCACAGCATCACACGCAGCGGCATGCCGTGATTATACACCTCCGTGCCGTCCGCCCACGGCCCCGGCGTTGCGGCCGGCAGCCGACGGCTCCCGGCCCGCCCGGCCCGCAGGGCCTGCAAAAAAAAGCCGGTCCCCGGAGGGACCGGCCCCGAAGTTTCCGGGCGAGGTCACTGCTTGGGAAGAATGACCTTGTCAATGACGTGGATGATCCCGTTGGCGGCCTCGATATCGGCTTTCACCACGTTGGCGTCATCCACTTGCACCTTGCCCTCGCGCGTGCGGATGCGCACGCTCTGGCCGTTCAACGTCTTGGCCGAGCGCAGCTTGACGACCTCCTTGGAAGGCACGCGGCCCGAAACCACGTGATAGGTAAGGATCGCGCGGAGCTTCTCGCGGTTCTCGGGCTTGAGCAGGTCCTCGAGCGTACCGGCCGGCAACTTGGCGAAGGCCTCGTCGGTCGGCGCGAAGACGGTGAAGGGTCCGGGCGCCTTGAGGGCATCCACCAAGCCAGCGGCCTTGAGCGCCGTGGCCAGGGTGTTGAACTGTCCGGCCGAGATGGCCGTGTCCACGATGTCGGCGGCGCGCACCGCCGTAACGGAAAGCAAGCCGAAGGCCAGGAGAAAAGCGGCCGCCTTCGTTCTGTGCTTCATCGGTTTCGTCTCCTCCTCGGGTTGGGATTGGCGTGGAACGCTTACGACCCCATTGTATAGCTTCTGTACAGGATTTGTCAAGCTTTTTATCGCCCGGATCTGGACAAAACATGCACAAAGCGGTATCCTGAGGATGGCGCATGCCGGAAGTCTACAAGCTTTCGACAGTCTCGAAGATGACGGGCTTTTCCCCCTCCGTGCTGCGGGCCTGGGAGAGGCGGTACGGGCTGCTCCGCCCGGGACGCGGGCCTGGTGGACAAAGGCTATACACGGAGGAGGACCTCCGCATCCTCCTGGCCGTGCGCCAACTGCTGGCGCAGGGACGCTCGATCGGCGAGGCCGCCGCCCTCGGCCGCCGGGAGCTGGCGCGATTGGGCCGGCGGGCGGGCGAGCCGGAGCCCGTCGCCCCCGCCGTCGCCGAGCTGGAGCGGTTCCGGCAGGCGATCGTCGAGGCGGCCCTGGCCGTGGACGCCGAGCGGCTTCGCGGCCTGCTCGACGAGCTGTTCGCGCGGCTTTCGGTGCAGCGGGCGGTGCTGGACGTGCTGGCGCCGGTGGCGTGGCGCATCGGAGAGTTGTGGGCGCAGGGACGGTGCAGCGTGGCGGCCGAACATTTGGTCACGGAAATGTTTTCCTTGCGACTGCGCGCGCTCGCCGAAGCCGCCCAACCCACGGGTCCGCCGGCCTTGGCCGCTTGCTTCCCGGAGGAGCGCCACCAGCTCGGCCTGCTCGTCGTCGCTTGGTGGGCCGCGCGGCGCGGCCGGCGCGTGGTGAACCTCGGTCCCGCGCTCCCCTTCGAAGACCTCGAAAAGGCCTGCGCTGCTGTTCGGCCGGACGTCGTGCTGCTCTCGGTGACCATGCCCGAGCTCTACCGCAACCACCGGGCTGGGTTCGCCGAGTTGGTGCGCCGGCGGCGGGAGGTGCGCCACTGGATCGTCGGGGGCCAGGCCGTGCCCGAGCAGGACCAGGAGCTCTCGCCTGCGGGCGTCATCCTTTGGCCCGCCGGGCGACCGCTGGAAGCCGCCCTCGAATACGTCCTCTGAGCCCTCCGAGCGACCCGATTCTGGCCCGCCGGAGATGCGTCCCTGCCTGCGGGCGTGCGAGCTCGGCGGCCTGCGGTCGGGGTGGAGCCGACCGCGGTGCCTGCTATGCCGCTGCCGCGACCCCCCACGGCACGCGACTGGACCGCGAGCCTGCGGCGAGCGTCCGAGAAGCACCGGGACCGAGAAGTTCGCGTTTGTGCGTCCTTGGGTTTGGCGTTTCCGGCAGAATCGGGGAGCAGCCCGCATGGGCGGGTTCTCGGCGCCGTCCCCCGGCGATGCCCGAGCGGATGAGGAGCGGCGGCGGCCGCCGCGGGCCAGGCTCGGCTCTTCGCACCAGCCGCGCAAATCCGCGAACGGACTATACTATGCGCGAGCGGAGGCGGCGCATGCGAGCGAGGGCGGCTGTGCTGATTTGCGCGTGGGCGGGCCTGTTGGGCGCAGGGGAATTGCCGGGATTGCACGCGCCGGTGCGCGTGGTCTGGGATTCGAACGCGATTCCGCACATTTTCGCCGGCAGCGATGCGGACGCCATGGCCGTACTCGGCTACCTGCACGCCAGGCACCGGTTCTTTCAGATGGACCTGCTGCGGCGGCAGGCTTCGGGGACCTCGGCCGAGCTGCTGGGCCCGGCGGCGCTGGCGGCCGACATCCGCGCCCGGACGCTCGGTTTGAGGCGGGCGGCGGAAGCGTCCTGGCGCGCGCACACCGAAGCGGTGCGCGCGCTGCTGGAGGCTTATGCGCGCGGGGTGAATGCATGGCTGAGGGATGCCGGCAATGCTTTGCCCGTGGAGTACGTGATGCTGGAGCTGACGCGCGCCTCGATACCGGAGTGGAGTCCCGTGGACAGCCTCACGATCGCGAAGGCTCTGGCCTTCCAGCTTTCCTTCGACGCTGAGCTGGACATGGCCCTGACGGTCGGCCTGGCGGCGGCCCAGCGTGCGGGCGAGCGGCGCGGCTTCGACGGTTCGCTGCTGTTCTTCGAGGACGTGATGCGGGCTGCTCCCTTCGACCCGACGGTCTCGATCACGCGGTCCGGGGGCTACCCGGAGGGCGCGGCGCGCCGCGAAGTTGCCAGGGAAGCGTGGAGGCCGCCGCGAGTGGATGCGCTGTTGCGCAGCGAGACCGTGGAGCTGGCGCGGCGCTTTCTGGACCGGGCCCGAGCCGCGCCGCTGTTCGAGGGCACGCTGGGACCGCGCGGGGCCAGCAACTGGTGGGTGTTGAGCGGAAGGCTGACCGCGACGGGCTTCCCGATGCTGGCGAGCGATCCGCACATGACGCTGAGCTCGCCGCCCATCTGGTACGAGGCGCACCTGATGGTGTCGGCGGATCCCGTGCGCGGGCCGATGAACGTCGCCGGCGTGACGTTGCCCGGCGTGCCGGGCGTCATCCTGGGCTGCAACGAGCGGCTGTGCTGGGGCGCCACGATGACCCTGCTCGTTTTGACCTACGTCTACGAGGAGCGGCTGGTGATGGACCCGGCGACGCTGCGCCCGCGCGCGACGCTGTTCGAGGGCCGCGAAGAGCCGCTGGCCGTCATCGAGCAGCGGTACCGCGTGAACCGTACGGGCAACGCGGTTCGCGACGATCTGGCGGAGGCGCCCGTGGGCGCGTTCGAAGGCGGGTTGACCTTCATCGTGCCGCGGCGCAACTACGGCCCCATCGTGGCGGTCGAGCCGCGTGGCCTGACGACCCTGATCGGGCTGAGCGTGCAGTACGCGGGATGGGGGCCGACGCGCGAGCCGCAGACGTTTCTGGAGTTCGCGCGCGCCGGCAACGTGGTCGAGTTCGGGCAGGCGCTGCGCTGGTTCACCTTCGGCTCGCAGAACTGGGCGTGCGCGGATGCCGACGGCAACATCGCGTACTTCACCAGCGGGGAGATACCCCTGAGGGAGGACTTGGAGACGCTGGGGCGTGCGGACGGCGCGCCGCCGTACATGATCCGCGACGGTACGCATCGCTACCGGCACGAGTGGCTGCCGGTGCGGAGCATGCAGGCGGGACAGGCGTTGCCCTACGAGATCCTGCCGCGCGAGGAGATGCCACACGTCTACAACCCGCCCGAGGGGTTCGTCGTGAACGCGAACAACGATCCGGTGGGCCTGACGCTGGGCAACGACCCGCTTGCTCGCCGGCGCGCAACGGGAGGCGTCTACTACCTGAGCCCGGGTTACGACGGCGGATTCCGGGCAAGGCGCATCGCGGGGCTGATCCGCGACATGGTCCGGCGCGGCGAGCGCATGACGCTGGGCGTGATGGCGGGCATCCAGGCGAATCACCAGATGCTCGACGCGGAGGTCTTCGTGCCGCACATCGTGGCGGCGTGGGAGCGCGCGCAGCGGGAGGACGCGGGCGAGACGCTGAGGGCGCTGGCGCGAGACCGCGAAGTGGCCGAGGCCGTGGCGAGGCTGCGAGTCTGGGACTTCTCTACGCCCACGGGGATTCGCGAGGGCTTCGATCCCGGTGACGATCCCGAGCAGTTGGCGGAACCGGGGCACGAAGAAGTGCAGGCGAGCATCGCGGCGACACTCTACAGCGTCTGGCGCGGGCAGTTCATCCGTTTGACGGTGGATGCGGCGCTCGAGCGGGCGGGCCTGGGCGAGCTGCAGCCGCCGGACGATCAGACGCTGGCGGCGCTGCGCAGGCTGCTCGAGAACTACCCCGCGATGCGCGGGCGCGGATCCTCGGGCTTGAACTTCTTCGAAGCAGCGGGCGCGCGGACGCCGGAGGAGGCGCGGGATCTGCTGATCCTGCGCGCCATGCGCGCGGGGCTGGATCTGCTGGCAGGTGAGGCGTTCGTGTCGGCGTTCCTGCGCTCGCGCAACCAGGACGACTATCGCTGGGGCAAGCTGCATCGCGTGGTCTTCCGACACCCGCTGGCGGGCATTTTCAACCAGCCGCCGGAGCCGCCCGGTCTGCCGAGCCCGCTGTTGCCCGGCTTCGCCCGTTCGGGCGGATTCCAGGTGGTGGACGCTTCCAGCCACAGCGCGCGCGCCGCCTCGGTGCACGGCTTCATGTTCGGCAGCGGGCCGTCGCGCCGGTTCGTGGCCGAGGTGTCCCCGTGCGGTGTGCTGGCGCTCGAGTCGGTCCCGGGCCCGCAAGGGTTGCTGCCTGTGGGGCCGGGCGACGCTGCGCGACTGAAGCGCTGGCTGGTGAATGCCTATCACCGGCTGGCGATCTCGCCAGCGGAGGCCGAACAGGATCGCGTCAGCGAGGAGCGCTTCCAGCCGGCGGGGGGCGCCTGGGCAGCATCCTGGCGCGACGGGGCTGTGGTACAAAGGGTTTCGAGAACCATCGCTCAGGAGTTATCCAAAAGTGCCAACTGATGATCTCTTCTCGCTGTCCGATCGCGTAGCGGTTGTCATCGGGGGCGGCGGCGTGCTGGCCGGCGCCATGTCCACTGGCTTCGCGCGGGCCGGAGCAGCCGTCGTGGTGGCGGATTACAACGGGGAGGCTGCCGAGGCGCGCGCCCGGTCCATCCGCGAGGAAGGCGGACGCGCGATCGGGGTCGCCTGCGACGCCACCAAGCGAGCGGACCTGGAGAAGACGCTGGCCGTGACACTCGAGAACTTTTCGCGGGTGGACATCCTGGTGAACGCGGCGGGGATCAATTCCTCCACGCCGTTCTTCGAGATCACGGAAGAGGAGTGGTACCGGATCCTCGACGTCAACCTGAAGAGCGTCTTTCTGGCCTGCCAGGTCTTCGGCAAGGCCATGATCGAGGCGGGCCGTGGCGGCTCGATCATCAACATCAGCTCCGTCTCGGCGGGGCCGCCGCTTTCGCGCGTGTTCACCTACAGCATCACGAAGGCCGGCGTCAACCAGATCACGCAGTTCCTGGCGCGGGAATGGGCGCCGCACCGAGTGCGGGTGAACGCCATCCAGCCTGGTTTCTTCCCGGCCGAGCAGAACCGGCGCATCCTCACGCCCGACCGTGTCGAGAAGATCATGGCGCACACGCCCATGGCGCGCTTCGGCGAGCCGGAGGAGTTGATCGGAGCAGCGATCTACCTGGCTTCGGAACGCGCCTCCTCGTTCGTGACAGGCTCCATCCTGCGTGTGGATGGCGGTTTCCTGGCGACCACCATCTGATGGCCCTGTGGCTGTGGGCGGGCGCTTTGGCGAACGCCCTGCGCAGGACCGCGGCTCGCTGCGCGCAAGGGCTATCTGGCCTCAGCGGTACTGCACGGCGTTGTCCTGGAAGGACGGCAGTACGGGGCGTTCGGACAGTCGCTCGCGCAATAGCGCGATCTCGTCGGCGCCATCTTCGAGCGGCAGGGCGACCTGGCCGCCCAGCGCGGCCGAGCGGCAGAGCGCCATCAGGATTTCGTGGCCTTTGTAGGCGCTCTCGAAGCGGCAGGGATGCGGCTTGGTTGGATCGTCGAGCCAGTTGGCGATGTCCTCGATGTAAGGCGGCATGTCGAGGTCGTAGTTCATGCTGCCAGGACCTGACTCGGCAAGGGTGCGTGTGACGGCGCGCCAGCCGCCGCCCGTAAGCACCTCGGCGAAGCCCTCGGATCCCTGCGCCCCGATGCGGGCCTTGCGCCACCAGTAATCCACCTCGGGCACGTCGGGCGCGCCGGCGCCGCACTCGATCCACCCGCGCACGCCATTGGCGAAATGGATGACGCCGGCCAGGTAGTCGGGTGAGGGATGGTTGTCGGCGAGCTTGCCGCGGCCCGCGGCCTGGGCCATGACCCACTGGGCGTCGGCATCGTCGTTGTACCAGCGCATGTAATCAATGAGGTGGCTGGCCATGTGCATGAGCCAGCCGGTGGCCGTACCGTAGACGGTATGGACGCGGCCGAGGGCGCCGGAGGCGATGATCTCGCGCACGCGGCGGTAATGCGCGCCGTAACGATGCTGGTGGCTGACGACGGCCTTGACGCCGGCGGCTTCGAGCTGGCGCCGGATTTCGAAGGCTTCGGCGCTGGAGAGCGCGATGGGTTTCTCGAAGGCGATCAGGCGCGCCCCGCCTGCGATGCCGGCGCGGATCAGCGGGAGGCGCAGGTCGGGCAGGGTGCAGAAGCAGAAGACGTCGGGCCGAAGGCGGCGCGCCATCTCTCCGGCGTCGGTTCCGAATTCCTCGAGGCCGAAGCGCGCGGCGGCCGCCCGGGCGCGATCCCGATCAATGTCGCAGACGCCGACGAGCTGGAAGCGCGGGTTGGCGTGAAAGGCGGCGGCGTGGTGCATGCCCCGCTTGCCCATGCCCACGACGAGGACGCGGTAGGGCATCGCCGGACTCCTAGCCTTGCGCGCGGTCCCACTCGAGGACCCTCGCGATGACGTAGTCCACCTCTTCCTCGGTGAGTTCCGGGTACATGGGCAGCGAAATGCAGCAGGCGGCGTTGCGCTCGGAGTTGGTCAGCGGTCCGGCGATGCGCGCCGGTTTGCCCCAGGGGTAACCTTCCTGCTGGTGGATGGCGATGGGGTAGTGGCACTTGGCGTCCACGCCGTTGTCGTTGAGGAACTGGAGCAGGTGGTCGCGCTGTTCCGGCCGACGGGTTTCGACGACGTAGAGGTGGTAGACATGCCGGTAGCCGGGTTTCTCGTAGGGCAGGGTGATGTGGCGCGCCTGGGCCAGACCGGCCGAGTAGCGCGCAGCCCACTTGCGGCGCAAATCGTTCCAGGCGTCAATGTGCTTGAGCTTGGCGCTGAGCACGCCGGCGTGGATGTCGTCGAGTCGGCTGTTGAAGCCGAAGCTGTGGTAGGAACGTTTTTCCGAGCCGTGATTGCGCAGCTTGCGCACGGCGCGATTGACGTCGTCGCGGTTGGTGATGACGGCGCCGCCGTCGCCGAAGGTACCCAGGTTCTTCTGGATGATGAAACTCGTGGCTACCGCGTCGCTGAGCTCGCCGATGCGGAAGCCGTCGCCGTGGGCGCCGATGGCCTGGGCGTTGTCCTCGACGACGAGGAGGTTGTAGCGGTCGGCGATTTTGCGGATGGCCTTCATGTCCGCGCACTGCCCGTAGAGATGGACCGGGACGATGGCGCGGGTGCGTTCGGTGATGGCCGGTTCGATCTTTTCCGGGTCTATGCAGTTGGTGCGGGGATCGGTATCCACGAAGACGGCGGTGGCGCCTGCGATCCAGATGGCCTCGGCGGTCGCGAAGAAGGTATTGACGGTGGTGATGCACTCGTCGCCGGGGCCGATGCCGAGCGCCATAAGGGCGAGCCATATGGCGTCGGTGCCGGAGTTGACGCCGATGGCGTGCTTCATGCCGAAGTAGGCGGCGAGCTCGCCTTCGAAGCGCTTCAGCATGGGGCCCATTACGTACTCGCCGCTCTCGAGGACCTGGCGAATGTTGGCGTCAATTTCCGACTGGATGTTGCGATACTGCCGAACGTGACCGTAAAAAGAAACGAACATAGTGCCCACTCCTTACCGGGTCCTGAGGATGGGGCGCGTCCGGAACGGGGGTTACCGGACCGGTGCCGCGCCGGCGCAGGTCGCGGAAGATCCCATTAGAGCACACGCCGGGGGTTAAAGGCGGGGCGCGGCGAGTTGGTGGCTCCAGCGGCGCAGGAGCGCTTCCAGGTCCTCGGTCCGAAGGGGCTTGGCCAGGAAGTCGTCCATGCCTGCGGCCGAGCAGCGGGGCAGTTCTTCGGCGGGCGTGGATGCGCTCAAGGCGACGATAGGGGTGCGGTTGGGCGGCTGTTCGCGACGACGGATTTCGCGGGCGGTTTCGTAGCCGTCGCGGTGGGGCATGTCGCAATCGAGCAGGATGAGGTCGTAGCGGGCCCGTTCGTGGAGGCGCAAGGCCTCCTCTCCGTGGGCGGCTATGTCCACCTGGCAGCCGAATCGCTCGAGCATGCGCCGGGCCACCTGCTGGTTGACGGGATTGTCCTCGGCCAGGAGGATGCGCAAGGGGGGCGTGAGGCGGAGGGGCGTGGCGCTCGCCGTGGGGGAAGGCGGCGCGGCGTGCGGGGCAGGGGGTGCGAGGGGCAGGGGGAGTTCGAACCAGAAGGTGGAACCCGTGCCGGGACGGCTGTTGACACCGATGCTGCCGCCCATGAGTTCGACGAGGTTCTTGCTGATGGCGAGGCCGAGGCCTGCGCCGGGCGGGCGGGGCTGGCCGGGCTGTTCCAGGCGCACGAACGATTGAAACAGTTCTTTTTGCTTTTGTTCCGGTACTCCGGGCCCCGTGTCCTGCACCGAGACGCGCACACTGGCTCGGTCGCCGCCCTCCTCGCGCACCTCGACTGCGATCAGCACGTGGCCCGAGGACGTGAACTTGATGGCGTTGCCGAGCAGGTTGAGCAGGATCTGGCCGATGCGGTCGGCGTCCCCGGTGAAGCGGCGGGGGGCTCCTTCGGGGTAGCGGACAAAGACAGGAAGGCTCTTGGAGTCGGCCAGTGGCTTCAGAAGGGCGGCGATCTGCCGGATGAGCGCATCCAGATCGAAGGGTTCCCGGCGGATGGACAGCTTGCCGGCTTGCATGCGGGCCAGA
>JANXAE010000006.1:11807-45740 GCA_025062235.1 Bryobacteraceae bacterium | reverse complement strand
CGCCCGGCTCACGGCTCGGCTCCGTCCCTTCCTGCAACCCCGTTTCGCCATGGGCATGGCGATGACCATTCTTTCCTTTTCCATGCTGGCGCGCTTCGCGGGCATTGGGCCCCGTCAGATCCACCCGCAGGAGCTGAACCCCATCCGTCTGTGGCAGGCGCTGGACGACACTGCCCACCGCACTTGGGACCGCGCCCGTAAGTTCTACCTCAGCCTCAGGCTCGTCTATGAGATCCAGACCCAACTGCGGGAATGGTATCAGCAAATTCCCAGTCAGGCTGGGCCACCATCCCCCTTGCCAACCCAGCAAGAGCCCAACGACCGGGATTTGCCTCCCGATCCACCCCCCGGCCGCTCCGCGGTGTCCTCGCCAGGATCCCCGAAGATTGGCACAGGAGATACCAAGCCATGAATTGCCCTATTCATCCCGATTCACCCGTCGTCGCCTATTGCCGCACGTGTGGGCAACCGCTGTGCACCGAATGCCGCCGCATCGCTGCGGGCACCGTCTACTGCCAGCAGCACCTCCCTGCAATCGTTCCGCCTTCTCCGAGTCCCCCTCCTTCCACCTTTGCCGCCGGCTCCTCGCCCGGTCTGGCCTTCCTGCTCGGGCTCATCCCGGGCGTCGGCGCGGTCTACAACGGTCAGTATGCGAAGGGCATCGTCCACGTGGTGATCTTCGGCCTCCTGATCTCCCTCACTACCTCGGAAGCGGTCCGCGGATTCGAGCCGCTTTTCGGCATGCTGATCGCGATCTTCTACATTTATATGCCGTTCGAGGCCTATCACACAGCCCGACGCCGACGACTCGGTGAAGTCGTGGACGAATTCTCGAGCATTCTCCCTTTGCGCTCGCATGCGGGACGCTTTCCCGCGGGCCCGATCCTGCTCATCGCGCTGGGCCTCCTGTTCCTGCTCCACAACCTAGAACTGCTTCGCATCGAGCGCCTCCTGAGGTACTGGCCGGTGCTGCTCATCGGCCTCGGTGTCTATATGCTCTACTGCCGCCTCTCCGGTTATCGAAAACCGGGAGCCAAGTCCGAGGAGCACCAAGATGTCAACCCGTAAGGCAGCTTTGCTGCGCGCCATCCGCGGTCCGATCATGCTGCTGACTCTCGGGTCCCTTTTCGCCTGGGATCACTCCGGAGGGCTTGCCTTCACACAGTCCTTTCCCCTGCTGTTGATTGTCTACGGCGTTCTCAAGCTGCTGGAACGCACCGCCGTGAGCGCCGCTGATCCGGGAGGCACCGAATGAGACCCCGATCCATGGTGGGCCCGCTGCTGCTTATCGGACTCGGCAGCCTGCTGCTGCTCCACACCCTCCGTCCCCAACCGGGCCTGCTCGCGATCTTCGGCCGTTACTGGCCGTTCATTCTGATCGGCTGGGGCCTTGTCCGGCTGCTCGAGATCGTCTACTGGCGTATCCGCCGCTTTCCGCTGCCCGCGTACGGCATTTCCGGCGCAGAGTGGACAGCGATCATTCTCATCTGCCTGGCCGGCTCCGCGCTTCATGCCGTAGAACGGTACCGGCCGTGGGACCGTCTGGGGGCCGTAGCCAGCCGCCGACTGGAACTTTTTGGCCGCAGCTACGAGTACACGATCGCCGAACAGCGCCTGCCAGCCCCGACCGCCGCGCGACTGCTGGTCGAGAACCTGCGAGGCACCACCCGCATCACCGGCGCCGAAACCCAGGAAATCCGCGTCTCGGGGCGAAAGACGCTCCGCGCCGTGCACGACGCCGAGGCTTCCCAAGCCGATCGCAACACCCCTGTCGAGCTCTCCCGCGATGCCGACCGCGTCGTGCTACGCACCAACCTCGACAGGGTCGCCTCCGACCTGGCCGCCTCTGCGCATATCGAGGTCGTCGTCCCGCGAGGGACCGCAGTCGAAGTTCGCAGTCGTAACGCCGATCTCGAGGCAAGTTCCCTGGCCAGCCTCGAGTTTTCCAGCGAGAGTGGCTCCGCGCGAGCAAGAAACATTTCAGGTCCGGTACGTTTCATTCTCGGTCGCGCTGCCCTGATCAGCCTCGTCGAGGCCACCGGCCCGGTCGAGATTGCCGTTCGCCGAGGCCGCGACCTCGAGGTCGAAGCCGTCAAGGGCGCCGTAACCCTCGAGGGTTATTATTCAGGCGACCTGCGCCTGGCTTCCCTCGGCGGTCCTTTGCGTTTCCAGAATGTCCAAACCACGTTGAAACTCCAAAAGCTGCCCGGCCGGATCCAGATGGACCTCGGAGATTTGACCGGAGTTCGCCTCGAAGGACCCGTACATTTCTCCAGCTCGCGCGCCTGCGATGTGCAGCTTGACGAATTCGCTCAGGGGGCTGAAATTTCTGTGGATTCCGGTGACATCCGCCTCCGGCCCGCGCCCTCGGCCTTGGGTCCGATTCATGCTCGCACTCGCAGCGGCGACATCGAGCTCGCCCTGCCGGAGCAGGCCGCCTTCCAACTGCGCGCCCGCACCGCCCGCGGAACCATCTTCAACCACTTCGGGCCGTTGCTGCGCGAGACCAGCGAGGGTGAACGCGCCTCGGTTCTCACCGGTGGCACCACGGGCCACCCAATGCACCTGGAAACCATGCGCGGCTCGATTACTGTGCGCAAGGACACCGTGGCGCCGCCTTCCAGATCCGCCGACCGCAGCCCGCGGCAGATCGAGATTGGTGCTCGCAAGGGAACACCACGGGCCCAGCACCATCGAGTCCGATACGCGCACGACGGCACCGTCGCAGGTATCCTGATCAGCATGCGCCGTCGCACCTCTCTTCCTCCGCCGCAACCCTGGGCGAACGCCGGGCAAAGGCCGCCATGGCTCTGAGGGATCCCCAGTCGCCGCGCCGGCAGGCACCGCCGTCCGGCTCGCGCTTGAAAGCGGGCACACAGCACGCTTCCAGCGACGACATCCTGCGCACCCTGGCTGCCCTCGGGGTCAACCACATTTGCAGCGAACTGCCTTCTCGCAAGCCCGATGCAGCCTGCTCGGTCGAGGGCCTCTTGCGTCTGCGCGAGCGCGTGGAATCGTGCGGCATCAGGCTCGAGATGGTCCCGCTGCCGCTCAGCTTTGTCTACATCACTCGCGCCGAGCACCCCGACATCTTGCCCGGCAAGAGTCCGGGGCGCGATCGGCAAATAGACGCAATCTGCGGGATGATACGCAAGGCCGCGCGCGCCGGCATCCCGGACCTCAAGTACATTCTCACGATCCTCGGCGTCGTACGCACCGCGCCGCCGCGAGGCCGGGGAGGCGCACTCTACAGCACCTTCGTCTACGACCAGGCGCGACAGGATCCCCCACTCACCGAGGCCGGGCCGGTGAGCGCCGACGAGATGTGAGAGCGCATCACGTACTTCCTGGAGCGCGTCGTACCCGTCGCCGAAAAATATTGGGTTCGCCTGGCCTGCCACCCCCAACGATCCTCCGATGCCGCCCCACCCGGGGCTTCCGCGGCGTACACCAGCTGCTCGGCACCCTCGAAGGCTTGAAGCGCATCATCGAGCTTGTCCCCAGTCCCCACCACGGCCTGAATTTCTGTCAAGGGACCATCGCCGGGATGTTGCATGATCCGGCGCGCGAGATCTTCGACGTCCTACGCTACTTCGGACAGCGCAAGAAGATTTTTGAACGTCCCCTTCCGAAACATTCGCGAACGTTTCCTGAACTTTCAGGAGGCCTTCCCCGAAGACGGCGACGTGGTCATGATCCCCGCCGTCCGCGTTTACAGGGACATCGGCTACGATGGCATGATCATGCCGGATCACGTGCCGCGAATCCCGGCCGATGAAGCTCGACGACGGGCCTTCGCCTTTGCCTTCGGTTACATCCTGGCGCTCCTCCAATTGGTATACTCGCAACGCTCATCCTGAAGAGGACCCCTCATGGGCCCAGGGCAGGAACTCGTCCCCATTCGGTGGCCCGCCGGCTGGCGCGATCCCGCGCTGCTCGCCGAGCTCGAGAACAGCCCCATCAATCTGCTCTTGCTGCCGCCAGGCCCCGAGTTCGGCCCAGTCCGATCGCAAGCGCAACGACGCGGTCTGGCGTGCTGGGAAATTACCTCCGCGGGCGAAATCTCCGCACCGCAGGGCAGATTTCGCATCGTCCCGCGCGCCGAGTTGGACTGGAACGCAACCGGGCCCATCGTCGCCGCGCGCGATTGCGTGTGGCCGGCCATCGCCACGGAAAGCACGGCGTCTGCCGGTCCTACCGGCGTGCCCTGGGTGGATTCGAACGGTTGGTTAGCGCAACTGGTGCGCACCATGTTGCCGGGGCGCGAATTCTGGCTGTTCTTCGAGCCGCCGGCCAACACAGTCCTCCGTCCCGAAGGATACGCGCTCGCCGTCGCCGATGCGGAGGCCTTCGGGGCGCGCTGGGCGATCGCCTTCGACGAGAGCGTGCAAAGACAACCTCAGCGGGTGGCCCCCGTCCTGCAAGCCGTCTCGCGTGTGATCCGCTTTTTCCAGCTACAGCGACATTGGCGGCAGTGGCCAGCCTGCGCCGCTGTTGGGGTCCTGTCGGATTATTGCGGCGAACACCGGCATATGGCCGAAGAGATCCTCAACCTGCTTGCCCGGCGGCATCTGCCCTACCGCGTACTCGACAAGCGACAGCCCGGCTCATGGAATCTCGGGAACTTGAAAGCCGTGATCTACCCGGATTCGCTCCCGCCGGACCAAGGCCGCGCGCAGCGGCTCCTCGATTTCGTTCAGCGCGGCGGCTTGCTCATCGCAGGCCCCCAGTGGCGGTTGCGCCCGGGCAGGCCCGGCCCGCAAGATGTTTACGGGCGATTCGACGTTCTGCTGCACGGTAAAGGGCGGCTGGCGATCGCGAGAGAGCCCTTCAGTGATCCCTACCTCGTAGCGCTGGACGCACACCTGTTGCTCGGCCGCCGGCATGACCCGATCCGCCTTTGGAACGGCGGATCCTTCAACGCGCACTACCTCGTTCGGCCCGACGGCAAGCGCGCCGTCGTGCAGCTTCTGAACTACGCGACGCGCCGCCCGGCACACGCAGTAACGCTCGGTATCAATGGCGCCTTTCGCCGCGCGATCTTTTGGGAGCCCGAGGCGGAAGGACCCCGCACACTGGAAACCCTCCCCGCGCCGCACGGCATCGAAATCCCTTTGCCCGAGTTCCCAGTCTGCGCGGCCGTCGAACTGGAGGCCTGAGTCATGAGCAGCGCTATCACCCGTCGCCATGCGCTCGCCGCTCTGGCCGTCGCAGCCGCCAGGCTTCCGCAGCGCCCTGCTCCTGCAGCGCCCGTCTCCGTCGTGCGCTGTCGCAGCTACGACGCCGAGCTTCGGCCGGCCATGGAGCGCCTGTTCGACCAATTGGGCGGCCTGTCGCGGCTGGTAAAGGGTAAGGTCGTCGCCATCAAGCTGAACCTCACAGGCAGCCCGACGTACCGCCTCGGGCACCGGCCGCTCGGCACGGCCCAGTGGGTCCACCAGAACGTCATCGGCGTGACGGTCGCTCTGCTCGGCAGAGCCGGGGCAAAGAAAATCCGGCTCCTCGAAAGTCCTTGGTCCACGGCAGAGCCGTTAGAAGAATACATGCTCGCCGCCAACTGGGATCCCCAGGCGCTGGCGACCGCAGCCAGCGGCGTCGAGTTCGAGAACACCAACTGGCTCGGTCGCCGAAAAGCTTACGCGCGATTCCCAGTCCCCGGCGGCGGCTTCATCTATCCTTCATACGACCTGAGCCCTGCCTATCGCGAGTGCGACGTTTTCGTTTCGCTCGCCAAGTTGAAGGAACACGCCACCGCAGGCGTCACGCTATCGCTCAAGAACTGCTTCGGCATCACTCCCTGCACGATCTACGGCGACGGCGCGCCCGACGACGAGCCGGGCCAGTTCCCGCGAGGCGGTCGCACCATGTTCCACGACGGCCACAGGCAGCCACCCAAAAGCTGCCCGCAGGAAATTGACCCGCGCTCGCCGCGTGACGGGGGCTACCGGGTTCCACGCATCGTCGTCGAGCTCGCAGCGGCCCGACCCATTGACTTGGCCATCATTGACGGCATCGAGTCCATGGCGGGGGGCGAAGGACCTTGGGTTCGGGGGACCCGTCCCATCTCTCCGGGCCTGCTCGTCGCCGGCCTCAACCCGGTCTGCACGGACGCGGTCGCAACCGCGTTGATGGGATTCGATCCGCTGGCTGACCGTGGTACGCCTCCCTTCGAGCGTTGCGACAACACCATGCGCTTGGCCGAAGAGCTGGGCATAGGAACGCGCGATTTGACGCGAATCGAAGTTCGCGGCCCTTCGATCGCCGAGGCCGTCTGTCGGTTCCGCGCCTGAGCGCTCCCGCTGCACAGGCGCACCCTCAGCCAGCCGCGCGCCCGCATTGTCTGCCAGGAACGCAATCGCCGCACGTCGGCCGCCCGGAGGCTCCCATTGCTCGCGGTCGGCAGCAGGGGTCGAGGGATCTCGACGCTCCCGGCTCATGCCGTTGCGGGCCGAAGTGCGCAGGTGGTGATTTCGACCGAGCTCTTCGGTTATCCTCGCTCTGAAAGGTCGCCGATGGGAATCTCGCGCCGCTCGTTCATCGCCGCCGTGAACTGTTTCACGCCCCGTCTGTTCGGCGCGGCCATCCTCCGGGAACGTGACCCTCGCACAGGACGCGAGGTCTGGCAGGTCACCGAGGGCGACGCCATGAGCCACAGCTGCTACTTCGAAGCGCAGCCCTTCACGGACGACGACCGATTCCTCGTCTACGCCTCGATCCGCAGCGGCTCGTGGCAGCTCTATTCGGTAGAACTGGCCACGGGGCACACCAGGCAGCTCACCCGCGCCCGCCAACTGGCCAACATGTCGTTCTCCATTCCGCCGGGCGGCCGGGAGGTCATCTATCTGGATGGCAGCCAAATCTGGGCCACGACCGTGGCTACGGCGGAAAGTCGGCTCGTCGCCGATCTGTCGCTCGCCGTCCCAAACGCAAGTGGCTTCTCCGCCGGCCGCACGTTTTCGCACGACGGACGCCACACGCCGGTCAGCTACAGGCTCCGCGGAGAGCATTTCATAGCCCGCCTGGACCTGCGCAGCGGGCGCCTGGAGGGGGCCGTGCGCGTTCCTGGCGGCACGGGCGGCCACTTGCTCATGTGCCCCGGTGCTCCCTGGTTGTTGACCTTCGTGCGCGTGCCGGACGAACAGAACGACATGACCCTACCCATGGAGCGCCGGGCGCGCACCATGATCGCCGACCTCCGCACCGGCGAGGTGCGGCCGTTCCTCGTCATGCCCTACGGCTGGCGCGCCACGCACGAATACTGGGACGCCTCGGGCGACCGCTTCTACTTTCACAAGAAGAAGGTGCCTGGCTGGGTACCGGCCTCGATCTGTTCGATGAGGCGCGATGGCTCGGACTTCCGGACTCACTTCACTTCCGAGGACTTGATGCTCGGACATTCGATGATCTCCTCCGACGGCCGTTTCATCGTCTCCGACGTCCAGAAACCGTGCGAGAACCCGCTGATCTACATTGATCTGCCGAGTGGCTGGCGCGAGATCCTGTGCTGGCCGGATTCCTCCGTCACCGCAGGCCACGCGCGCCAGGCGCACGTGCATCCCTCGATCAGCCGCAGCGGCAGGTACGTGGCCTTCACATCCGACCGCACCGGCGTCGCGCAGGTTTATGTCGTGCCGCTGTGAAAGCGAGCGTCGGCCCGCATCCCACCGCCCGCGGCCTCCCGGCTGCACGTCGTGGACCACCGCCGGGAGCGGACGAGCCCGAGCTCACCAGCTCACCTCGACCTCGTACCCGTCCGATCCGCCCCTGGGATCCTCGATCTCGAAGACGAGCCGGTAACCGTTCCGCGCCGAGGGATACTCGACGATCTCCACGCGGCCTCGCCCACGCAGCTTGCGGACCGTTGCATCCGGCAGGTTGCGGTTGGGCAAGGAGCGCAAGAACTGCGCATTTTCCTCCTCGACAGGGCCTCCGCTGATGACCTCCGCCACCGCCTGCGTGCCCTGCAGCGTGACGCGCACCGTGCCGTCCACCCGGCCGCGCCAGATCATGCCGCGCCGTGCGATCGGCGATTCTCCCCGCGGGGGAGGCGCCCACGCCAGCACAAACGAATAGTCGGCCGGCCCGCCTTGTGGGTCGCGGATCAAGACCCGCGCCGTGAAGTCGTTCTCCTCGCGGGGTTGCTCGATGAGCCGCACCTCGCCGCGACCCTGCTTCTCCTCCAGGCTCACCAGCACGCGCTGGCGCGGCAGCGCACGCGTGAATCGGTAGCGATCGCGGGTGACGGGGGCGCCCAGCGTGGTCTCCACCTCGCACGTGTCGCGACGACAATGAATCACCGCCTCGCCGTCCACCCGCCCGCTCCACCAGAGACGTTCGCCTCCGCTTTCGCCGCGAATCGGAAACCCCGCCCGGGAATCGCCCCCTCCGGCCCAGTAGAAAGCCAGCGAGTACCACGAGCTGCCGCCCTGATGATCGTCAATCTCGACGCTCAGCGTGTAGCTGTTCTCCGCACGCGGCTGCTCTAGGATGCGCACCCGGCCCCGCCCTTCGATCACCTCCAGGCGTACGTTCTGGCGCCACTCGGGCAAGCGCTCGAAGAACCGCGTCCGCTGTCTCTGTACGGGCAGGCCGCGAACATCTTCGACGTCCAGTTGACCTCCCCGGATGCGCAGGACGCTCACCCCGTCCACCTGGCCTTCCCAGAGCATCTGAGGCTGGTCCTGCAAGGAAGGGAGCAAGACCATAACCAGCCACGCCGTCGCCAAGCCGGCCGCCATGCCCACCTCCGAAAGACCTTCTCTATTTTCGGGCAAGCGGCTGCTCGGTCAACATGGCCAGCATCGGAGAGCCCCATGCCGACTCGTATCATCCGGACCTGCCTCGCTCTCTGTGTCGCCGCCGCACAGCCGCCGCAGACGGTGCCCGCCATCAACGAGGTCGAGCCCTGGCAATAAGTGGGCCAGCAGCCGTACGAAATGACCTGGGTGGATCGCCAGGCACACCCGAAGACGCTGGTGGACTTCGAGGAGCTCTCCGGCTGGACGCTCGAGCTCCATGACGGCGCCACCGGGGAACTGCCCCGCAGACGCGAACAACAGATGTGGGGAATGTACGTATGCCGATTCTGGTATTCCGGTACGCCCGCTGGCAGCCACGTCGTGGCCCGACCCCCGAAACCCATTCCCATCCCCGAACGACTCGATTCGATCGAACTCTGGGGTTACGGCAATCGCTGGGGTTGGGTGCCCGAAGCAACGACCCCGCCCGCCGAGGTCGCAGTTCTCGTCTGTGACGCCCGCGGGCGCGAGTTCACGATCCAACTGGCCGGCATCCACTGGAAGCAGTGGTGGTTGATCCACCGCCGCGTGGTCAGAAACACGCTAGAACAGATCGTCTGGCCAGCCAGCTTCACCGGGATCGAGATCTCGCGGATCCGACACACCGAGCCGCGCTACCTCTATTGCGATTCGCTGGCTTTCTTCACCGGGGAACTCCGGCCGCTCGAGTTCAAACCCCAGCCGCAGAGAAACCTGATTCCCTTCCGCCAACAAATCCCGGGACTGAACGTGGGTCCCCGCAAGCTTCCGTTTCCCACCCGCGAGCAGACCATTCTTCCCGAGAACTTCGAGCCGCAGTATCGCACTAGGACCGAACAGCTCGCGCCCGCTGCGTTTCGCCTGGTTTACGACGGGCGCGACACCCGCATCGCGTACGAGTACCGGCCTGTACCGGAAACCTCGGCGAGATCACCGCCGCGGTCAACGGCGGACCGCCCATCCGACCGATGGACGGGGGTGGCGTACGCTTCGCCGATACCCCCGAAGGGCGGCTGCCCGCCTGCGACTTGCTCTCTTCCAACCTGAGCGGCGAGCTCGTCGAAGCGCGCTTTCGCGGCGGGGCGCGCCTGGTCGAGTATCACCTTCGCTTGTGGCAGAAGCCCCTGGTTCTCGACGTCCGGTGCGACGGCGGCGAGGCTGTAGAGCTCGGCTTCGGACGAGTCAGCGGACTGGTCAACCCGCGACTGATCACCGTCCCGTACCTGACCTACGGCAACGCCAACCCGCAGGTGGCGCTGGCGGGCTCTCCTGCACGGCCCTTGTCCGTGTCGGTCTGGTTCGACTGGTATTGCTCCAACGCCTCCGAACCCTACTTCGCTCCACAGCCCATGACCGGACCCGACTTCGCCGAAATCAACCGGCGGCCCGCCCTATATACACAAGACCGACGGGCTGCGCAACAACCTCGACGAGCGCATCATCGTGACCGTCTCCCCGCGTTACGAGGAGACGCTGCCCACGATCGCCAACCCGCCCTCCCCTCGCCGGCAGGAAGGCAAGCAGGTCGTCTGGACCGTCACCGAACCCCGCAGCTTCCGTGCGGACCACGAACGCTCGCGCCGAATACGCTCCTACGGCCTGGACGAGATCATCCAGCAAAGCCACGGGGCCATTTGGCGCGACGAAGGCGACAGCCCCACCATGCGGCTGCGCGCTGCCCCGCAAAAGGGTGGCGACTCGATGCTCACCTGGTACATCCGCGCACAGCACAGCCTGAGCTGGCGCCAAAGGTCTACACCAACTACACCGACTTTTCCCCCACCAACACCAAATGGAATCCGGACTTCGTGCAGCGCACCCCGGAAGGCGAATGGCGGCGAGCTTGGCCGCGAAACTACGCGCTCAAGCCAGCGAAAGCCGTGGAAATGGACGAATATTATGCGCCGCGGATCGAGAAGAGATTCGGCGTGCGCATCTCCTACACCGACGTCCATACAGCGGTGGCGCCCTGGCGTTACACCGATTGCGATGCCCGTGTGCCAAGCGCCGGGACCTTCGCAGCCACGTTCTATGCCTACGGCCAGCTCCTGCTCGACGACCAGCGCATCCATGGGCCTACCCAGTCGGGAGCGACTCTCCAGTGGATGTACGCAGGCCTCGAATCGGGCAGCCAGGGATGGGTGTACACCGACGTGAACCTGCTCGCGCACCCGCCCGATCCCGCCTTCAAGCTTTAGAACATCCACGCGCTCGAAGCCAGCTATGGGATGGGCTACACGGATTACTACCTCGAGCGGCTCGATTCCAAATGGAAAGAATCACCGCGCCGCCGCGAAAAGTGGATCTGTTTCTGGCAAGTACCATCGCCTACGGCAGCCTCGGCTGGCTGGTCACGGGCTGGGGACTGGACGACCCATTCGGCGTGGCGGTCATGGCCAGCTCTTGCTACATGATCCAGCAACTCCAGCAACAGTACGCCTCCGTTCGCCCACGCCGCATCGAGTACGCCGGGCCAAGAGACAGGATGCTCGAGCCCAGCCAGGCTCACTCGACGGGCGCGATGGCCGGCGGCCGAATCCACGTCGAATACGAAAACGGGACCCATGTGTGGGTCAACCGTGCCAGCGAGGGCACATGGACAGTCCGGGGAGAGGACGGAGCGAGTTTCCGCCTGCCGCCCCCGGGCTGGCTTGCATGGAACAAAGCGGGCGGGTTCCTCGAATTCTCCGCAGAGCTGGTCGGACGTCGCGTGGACTACGTTCGCGCCCCCGGTTACGAGTTTCTGGACGGAAGGGGCCAGTCGACGGAATACGGCCGCCTGGGCGCTCGCCGCAGCGTCGCCCGGCGTGATCGTGCCGGACAGCGGCCGCATCCGCATCATGGGTTTCTGACGTCCGCCGCGACGGCGCGGAGGCGCGGCGGCGGCTGGGCCTCGTTCCTCAGGATGTAGCGCTCTACGGAGGCTTGACGGCCGAGGAGAACCTGGCCTTCTGGGGCGGCGCCCGCGGGCTTGGAGGCCGCACCCTCCGCCAACGCGTGCGCGAGGCCCTCGAGCTGACCGGACTGGAGGCCCATGCGCGCCGGCAGATAAAACATTTCAGCGGCGGAGTGAAGCGACGTTTGAACTTCGCCTGCGGCATCCTGCACCGGCCTCCCGTTCTGCTACTGGACGAACCGGCCGCGGGCGTGGACCCGCAAAGCCGCGTACGCCTGCTGGAACTCGTGCGCGATCAGGCCCGCGCGGGCGTGTGCGTGCTCTACACGACCCACCAAATGGAAGAGGCCGAGGCATCGTGCGATACGGCTTTCAATGCTGGACCGCGGCCACTTGATTGCCCAAGGGTGCGCTCACCGAATCGCGAGAGCTGGGCAGCGAAAGCTACACCTTGCTCCTGATGGACGTTTTGGCCGAGGGACCAGATCGTCAGGCGCCGGACGGCGAGAACGAACTCGACATTGTCCAGGCCGCCGATGCGCTGACGGAGGTCGTCTGGCTGGAGAAAAGCGTCTCGCCAGCCTGCCGGCTGGGTCGAACTCAGCAAGCAGGGGTTTTCAGTCCACCGAGCCTAGGGGTTGCGGACCCGCGGTGCCGTCCCCTTGGTCAAGGCGAGTACACGGTCTCTGAGGAGCGCGCGGCTTGAGCATTAGCTTAAAGCATCAGCACCCTGGTCTTCTCAGCGCGCCACGATCTGACTCAGATGCTCCGCGCGCGGGAGACCTGGTTGTGGTCGTTCCTGATGCCCGTGCTGTTCATGTACGTGATCGGTACGACTGCCGGCGGGCTGGGCAGGAGGGTGGAGCGCGAGACGCTAGCCCTGCTAGCGCCGCCCGATTCCGGGTTCCTGCTCGAGCGGCTGCAAAGCAAGCTCGAAGCCGACTACCGCATCGTGCGCGTCCGCGAGCGAACTGCGCTCGCACGCCATCGTCGCCGGCTCGAGCTGCCCCCGGGCTTCACCCAGCGCGTGCTCGAGGCGCAACCGGTCACCGTGCGACTGGAGCTGGGCGGCGAGGGCCTGGCCAACGATTACGATCGCTTCCGCGTTCAGCGAGCCGTCTACGGCTTGCTGGCAGAGCTCATCGTCGTCTCCCGAAGCGGCGCCGGAATTTCGCCGGATGCTCTGGCGCGATACGACGCGAAACCCCGGCCGCTCGCCTTCAGCGTAGAGCCCGCGGGCTCCAGACCCATGCCGCCGCGCGCTTTCGATCAGGCCGTCCCGGGCATCATGGTTCAGTTCTTGATTCTGACGCTGCTGATCACCGGGGGAGTCTGGCTGGTGATGGAACGCAACCAAGGCATCCTGAGCAGGCTGGCGGCGACGCCGCTCGATCCGCGCGCGATGGTGGCCGCAAAGGCGGCGGCGCGCTGGACGCTCGGCCTAGGGCAGGCCGGCTACGCCATGTTGGTCGGCCGCTGGCTCTTCGGCGTGCGCTGGGGTGAGCACTGGCCGGCAGTGGTGGGCTTCATCGCTTTCTACGCTGCGCTCGCGGCCATGCTGGGCGTGCTGCTTGGCATCGTGGCGCGCACGGAGCGGCAGGTGGTCGGCCTCGGCGTTTTCTCGGCGGACGTGCTGGCCGCCTTGGGCGGGTGCTGGTGGCCGATCGAGATCACGCCGCCGTGGGCGCAGAAGCTGGCGCTCTTCCTACCCACCGGCTGGGCCATGGACGGCCTGCACCGGCTGGTGAGCTTCGGCCAGAGCCCCGCCGCGATCCTGCCCCACTCGTTCGCCCCTGCGGCGGCCACCGCCGGCGTCGCTTGGGCCGCAAACCGCTCGTTCCGCTGGGACTGAGCGCCAGCTGAGGTGCGTCACTCAACCGGAACCTTCGTCCCTTTGATCTCCACGCGGGAAAGCTGCGCGATGCGCTCGTCAACGAGCGAGCGTATCGCCTTGAGGAACTCGATGCGCGAATTGCGCAGGTGCTGCCTGGTGGGCTCCGGCAGCCGGAACATGTGTTCGACCAGGCGTTGAATCTCACAGCACAGGCAACCACAGCTGGCTGCAGGCCGTGCTTCCGCGCTCGCCGCTGCCTGATTCATCCCTGCACCTCCTCTCTCAGCTCCACTGTCAATATGCCATTGTCCAGCCGGGCGCGTGCCGGCGCCAACGCCGCCATCGAAGTGGGCAGGCCGATGTGGCGGCGCAGCGTGCCGACCTCGATGACCAGCTCATCCCCTTTCTTGAACAGACTCACTTCGCCGCGCGCGGCGAAGGGCAACAGCACGCGCACCTCGTAATGGCCGTCCCGCTTGTGGAAGCTGTAGGGCCGCTCCTGCCGCAGGACCGCGGCCGGATCCTCGCCTGCGGCGTAGAGGACGTTCGCCAGCTCGCGCAGCCGCTCCAGTCCCAGCACCTCGTCGCGGAACAGCGGCACCCGCCGGACGGGAACCGGTGCGAAGTACTCTTCGATCTCGAGCAGGATTGCAGCCTGCGAGCGGCGCCAATCGGCGAACCAGCCGTCTCCCACCTCGGCGGGCAATACCCGGTTGACGATGACCATGTCCACCGTCAGCCCGTGGAGCGAAAAATACACGAAGGCGCGCTGTGTTTCCCGCAGGACCATGCGTTCGGCGTTGGTCACCAGCCGCACGCTGGTCGTTTGGGGGTCTTCCATCAGCTCGTCCACACCCTCCAGCTTCTCGAACAAAGCCTGGATGTTTGCGAAGTAGCTGTCCGAGGGCATCTCGAATGGCGCCACGCGGTTGGCGATGGGGCGCACGGCTTTGAGCAGGCTGCGCTGGAAAGGAAAGATGTGCTTCATGTACCAGTCCAGCGTCGTGGGCATGCTCACGAAGCGCATGGATTCGGCCGTCGGCGCGGCGTCGAGCACGACGACGTCGTAGAGCGCGTGGCGCCGGTACCGGTTGATATACATCATGGCGCTGAGCTCTTCCATGCCAGGGAGGATGGCGAGCTCCTCGGCCTCCACGTCCGAGATGCCCGTCGTGCGCAGCACCGAGACGATGTAGGAGGAGATCTCCTTCCAGTGCCGCTTGATCTCCCGCTGGATGTTGACCTCTTGGATGAAGAGCCGGTCAGCGACCTGGAGCGGATCCGCGGTCCGCCCGTGGAAGAGCTCGCCCCCAAGATCGAAGCAGTCGCCCAGGCTGTGCGCCGGGTCCACACTCATGACCAGGGTCTGGTAACCCAGTTCGGCAAGCCGAACTCCGGTGGCTGCGGCCAGGCTGGTCTTCCCTACTCCCCCCTTCCCGCTGAACAGCAGGATCCGCATGATTCTATTTCTATTCTACGGGCGTCGGCCGGCCGGCCGCCCGTGGAGGGCCCTGCGCCGTACGGAAACGTGTCGGCAGGGCTGCTCGTAATTATTGAGTGAGCGAGGGCGCGAGAGCGCAACCCGGCGGCGGGGAAGCTGCCTTTCGCGTCCCGCCCGCTTCAGGTAAGCCCATTCCCGACAGGAGGTGTGAGATATGCGTGTCAGATATCTGATCGCCATCCTGCTGGTTTGCGCGAGCCTGTTGCTTGCCAAGACCTACACCATCACGCTTTCGGAGCCCTCCCGGGTGGCCGGAGCGGAACTCAAACCCGGCAATTACTCGCTGAAGGTCGAGGGCGACAAGGCCATCTTCCTGGACCGCACCCGCAAGCCGGTCGTCGAAGCGACCGTGAGGATCGAGAACGCCGCGCGCAAGTTCGAAGCGACGGCGATCGAGTTCCGCAAGGAAAGCGGGCAGAACCGGATCCAGGCCATTTCTCTCGGCGGCAGCAAGATGAAGCTGCTCTTCGACTAACTTGACAACTCCCCACGGTCCGGGCCCGCCCGCCGGCGCCGGCCCGGACCTCCTTCCTGTGTCCGGTCGCCCGATCGCCATCCCCACGGCCGGCGGTAGAATGAAAGCAAGCCCCCTCTTATGTTCGACGCCATCCTCGCCAAGATTTTCGGCACCAAGAACGAACGCGAGCTGAAGCGTCTCCGCCCGCTGGTCGTCGCCATCAACGAACTGGAACCGGCTGTCCGCCAGCTGTCGGACCAGGAGCTGGCCGCCAAAACGGCGGAGTTCAGGCAGCGGTTGGCGCAGGGGGCTGCGCTGGACGATCTGCTGATCGAAGCTTTCGCCGTAGTGCGCGAGGTGGCGCGGCGGGTGCTCAACATGCGCCACTTCGACGTGCAACTGATCGGCGGGATCGTCCTGCACCAGGGCAAGATCGCCGAGATGAAGACCGGCGAGGGCAAGACGCTGGTGGCAACGTTGCCGGCATACTTGAACGCGCTCGAGGGCAAGGGCGTCCACATCGTCACGGTCAACGACTACCTGGCCAAGCGCGACGCCGAGTGGATGGGGCAGATCTATCGCTTCCTCGGCCTGTCGGTCGGGGTCATCGTGCACGGATTGGACGATGACGAGCGGCGCCGCGCCTATGCCTGCGACATCACCTACGGCACCAACAACGAGTTCGGCTTCGACTACCTGCGGGACAACATGAAATTCCGGCTGGCGGACTGCGTCCAGCGCGGGCATCACTACGCCATCGTGGACGAGGTGGACTCGATCCTGATTGACGAGGCGCGCACGCCGCTGATCATCTCCGGGCCCAGCGAGGAATCCACCGACAAGTATTACAGGATCAACCGCATCATCCCCAAGCTGGTGCGGGGCGAGGTCATCCGCGGCAAGGAGCCCGGCGAGATCTACACCACCGGCGATTACACGGTGGACGAGAAGCACCGCACGGTCGCGCTCACCGAAGAGGGCGTGGCCAAGGTGGAGAAACTGCTGGGCATTCACAACCTCTACGATCCTGCCAACATCGAACTCCTGCATCACGTGCAGCAGGCTTTGCGGGCGCACGTGCTCTATCATCGCGACAAGGATTACGTGGTCAAGGACGGCCAGGTCATCATCGTGGACGAATTCACTGGCCGGCTGATGCCTGGCCGCCGCTGGAGCGACGGCCTGCACCAGGCGATCGAAGCCAAGGAAGGCGTCAGGATCGAGCGCGAGAACCAGACTCTGGCCACCATCACCTTCCAGAACTACTTCCGCATGTACAAGAAGCTGGCCGGCATGACGGGCACGGCCGAGACCGAAGCGGCCGAGTTCGAAAAGATCTACAAGCTGGAAGTCGTCGTCATTCCCACCAACCGGCCGCTGATCCGCATCGAGTATCCCGACATCGTCTACCGCACCGAAGAAGAGAAGTTCCGCAACGCCGCCAAAGAGATCAAGGCCTGCTACGAGCGGGGCCAGCCCGTGCTGGTGGGCACCATCTCGGTGGAGAAGTCCGAGAAACTCTCCGCTCTCCTCAAGAAGATGGGCGTCAAGCACGAGGTGCTCAACGCCAAGCACCACGAGCGCGAGGCCTACATCGTGGCGCAAGCGGGCCGCAAGGGCGCCGTCACCGTGGCCACCAATATGGCGGGCCGCGGCACCGACATCCTTCTCGGCGGCAATCCCGAATTCATGACCAAGGAAGCCTGCCTGAAGGACCGCATTGCCGAGCCGCTGCCCAAAGGGCAGGAAGCCTACGTCAGCGACCAGCATTACTACTACTTCCAGCACCAGGGTCTGTTCTACAGGGTTCCCCGTCCCAAATGGGACGAGATCTTCGCCAAGTACAAGGCGCAGTGCGACCGGGAGCACGACGAGGTCGTCGCCTTGGGCGGCCTGCACATCATCGGCACCGAACGCCACGAGGCCCGGCGCATTGACAACCAGCTCCGCGGCCGCGCCGGCCGCCAGGGCGACCCCGGCAGCTCGCGTTTCTATCTGTCGCTCCAGGACGACCTGCTGCGCATCTTCGGCGGCGAGCGCATCCAGAACCTCATGCTCAAGCTGGGCATGGAGGAGGATGTGCCCATCGAGTCCAAGCTCATCACGCGTCGCATCGCCGCGGCGCAGAAGGCGGTCGAAGCCCAGAACTTCGCCGCGCGCAAGCACCTGCTGGAATACGACGACGTGATGAACAAGCAGCGCATCGCCATTTACGGATGGCGGCGCCAACTGCTCGAAGGCCAGGACCAGCGCGAGCGGATCCTCGAGATGATCCGGGGCATCGTGGCCTCCTTCATTGACCGCCGATGCCCGGAGAAGGCGCACCCCTCCACCTGGGACTGGGAGGGATTGCAGACCGACGTCAACAGCCAGTTCGGATACCGCATCAACCCCACCGAGCTGCAAGGCCTCTCGCGCGAGGCTCTCGAGGAGATCCTCTATCAACAGCTGGTGGCCAAGTACGAAGAGAAGGAACGACTCATCGGCCCGGAGGTCATGCGCCAGACCGAACGGCTCATCATGCTCCACGTCATTGACAACCAGTGGAAGGACCACCTGCTCTCGATGGACCACCTCCGCGAGGGCATCGGGCTGCGCGGTTACGGGCAGAAGGACCCGCTGGTCGAGTACAAAAAGGAGTCCTTCCTGCTGTTCCAGGAGATGTGGGACCGGATCGAAGACGAGACGATCCGCTACCTGTTCTTCCTGCAACCCGCCCAGCCCTCCCGCGTGGAGCTGCCCTTCGCCGCTGAAGAGGGCGAGCAGGAGAGCGAGGAGATTGCGGAACCGGAACCGGTGACGGTGGCGCCCGTTCCGCGCCGCAGCTCGGAAACCACGATCGAGGATTTCACGCGCAACATCCAGCGCAAGAAAGAACGCGAATTGGCAGAGTTGCAATACGCCGGAAGCGGCCCTTCCACGGCCCGCACCGTGGTCAAGGGACGCAAGGTTGGGCGCAACGATCCCTGCCCCTGCGGCAGCGGCAAGAAGTACAAGAAATGTTGCGGCGCTTGACGTTCCTGCTGCTTTGGCTGGCGACCGGGACCGTGCTGAAGGGACAATCAGCCCTCTGGCCGGACCGCTTCGGCAGCTTCGAAAAGGTCAGCTCGCGGCCTATTCCCCTCGAGGACGCCGCCGTCTGGGACGAGTACGGCTTTCAGCAGGCCGAAGAAGCCGACTACGCCTCCCAAGCGGCCCCGCCCGCCCGATTCCGTGCCCGGGCCTGGCGCTTGAAGGATCCCACCGGCGCGCTCGCTGCCTTCCAGTGGCAACGCCCGGCGAAGTCTCAACCCTCCAAGTTGGGGGCACTTGCCGTGGAAACCGGAAACGGCGCCATGCTCGCCTACGGGAATTATCTGTTCGAATTCGAGGGCTACAAACCGCAAGTTCCTGAGCTGGAAGCACTTTTCGACAGGTTGCCCCGCCTGGATCAATCGGCCGTGCCCACCCTGCCCAGCTATCTCCCGGCCCGGGATCTGGTGGCCAATTCCGAGCGTTACGTGGTGGGTCCTGAATCCTTGGCGAAATTCGCACCGGGCATTCCTCCCTCCATGGCGGCTTTCCACCTCGGCACGGAAGCCCAGCTCGGCCGATACAGGGGGCCGAAAGGAGAAATGAGGTTGGCGATCTTCTCGTACCCGACTCCCCAACTGGCCAGGGAGAGGGCGGAGGCATTCCGGAGCCTGCCGGGGGCGATGGTGAAGAGGGCCGGTCCGCTGGTCGCGGTCGTGTTGTCGCCACCCGATCTCGACGCTGCGGAAAGGCTTTTGGCCGCTGTCAGATACGAGGCCAGTGTGAGCTTGAGCCAGTACGTGCCGACGCGCAAGGACCTCTGGTGGGATCTGATCCTGAACATCTTCCTGCTCGTCGGCTTGCTGCTGCTGTTTTGCGCCGTGGGAGGGCTGGCGGTGGCCGGTTGGCGCATGCGCCGCAAGGAAGGGGAACCGATGATCATGCTCCACCTGGACGAACCGCGCTGAATGCTCCCGTGGTTTCTTTCGCCTTGTTTTCTGCGGCTTAGACTGGAACCGGGGCCCGCAGCAGGGCCGGTCCGGGCTGCTGGCGGGACTGCCCGCTGGGCACTGTCCGAGCACTAAGTTCTGGAGTTTGAGGTAGTTCGGTCGCCCTGCCGGCCGGGTGCTTTTTCCCTTGATTTGTCGGGCGAGCTGGAATAAGATCCAAATCACAAACGGGTTTTGGCGGTTGCGTTTCCGTCGAAGCCGATTCTCCCATTGAACACGCCCTTTAGGGGTGAGAATGCCTGCCTTGACAAAAGGTAGGCATTTCTCTTTCTGGGCCCAGTTCTCCTTTTATGGCCGCAGTTGCCCAACTCGACCCTCTGGTTTGCTCCTTTCGACCGGAAACTCTTGAGGGGCGTCCAACCCATTGGTATGCTGGGAGAGACTCAGGGCCATGTACGTCGGGAACTCTTCTGCCAAGGTTAAGACGTATCAACGTCCCCAGGTGGCCAAACTCACTACCGCGCCGCCAAGTCCCCACCACATTCTCGAAGATCTTCTCAGTCACCCCCTCACCCGCAAGCTTCTCCGATGGATAACCGTGCCCGGGGAGGACGGCAAGTGCTTCTTCGAACGGCTCTGCGAGAATTACGACGGCGACTGGCGCCTGGCGACGTGGTTGATCGACAAGATTTGGGTGGAGCGCCACGGGCTGGATAAGGACTACATCAAGTTCAAGCTTTTCCACCATCGGCCCACGGTCCGAGCCCTCGCGCTGACGGCGCGCAGTATCGCCCGCTACGGGCTGACCACGCCGCAACGTTTCTGCGCTCCCCTGTTCGTCGTCTGGAATTTCACCCAGGCTTGTAACCTGCGGTGCGAGCATTGCTACCAGAATGCCCGCCACAAGCCCGATCCCGACGAACTAACCCTGGAAGAGAAAATTCACTTGGTGGACCAGCTCGCCGAGAACTTCGTACCTTTCCTGGCCATCGCGGGCGGCGAGCCCCTGGTCCACAAGGACCTGTTCCCCGTCCTGGAACACGCCAACCGTCGCGGCATCCATCTGACGTTGGCTACCAACGGGACTTTGCTGACGCCGGAGAGAGCTGCGCGGCTGAAGGAAGTAGGCGTCAAGTACATCGAAGTGTCCATAGACAGCCTCGATCCCGAACAGCACGACGCCTTCCGCGGACAGAAAGGCGCGTGGGCGCGCGCCGTTCAGGGAATCAAGAACTCGGTGGCGGCAGGCATTCGCACAGGCTTGGCCACCTGCTTCACACGGCACACCGCGCACATGGTGGACGACGTCGTGAAGTTCGCCATCGACTTGGGCTGCCAGACTTTCTCGCATTTCAACTTCATCCCGGTTGGCCGGGGGCGCGAAATCGTGGAAGCCGACCTGACGCCCGGCCAGCGCGAGATGCTCATGAAGCGTCTCACCCATCACTTGCAGGAAGGCTACATCAACGTCATTTCGACCGCACCGCAGTTCGGCCGCTCCTGTGTCATCTACGGCTGGCAGGATGGGGTCTTCGCCACCGGTCACGCCGGCCGGGGCCAAGGCCGCAAGACGATGGTCCTCTCGCGCTACATCGGAGGATGCGGCGCGGGACGCTGCTATTGTTCAGTCCAGCCCAATGGGACGATCACGCCCTGCGTCTACATGTCCTCGGAGAAGGTCGGCAACATACGCGAGGCTCCGCTCGAAGAAATCTGGAACAACCGATTGTTCGACGTCCTGTCGGACCGCGAGGACCGCGGCGACCACTGCGGCGTCTGCGACTACCGCAACTACTGCGGCGGCTGTCGCGCGCGCGCCCTAGCTTACACGGGAGACGTCACCGCCGGGGATCCGGGCTGCTCCTTCAACTACCACCTCTGGAACGAGATCTCGCACGCGACTGCGGACGGATTCGTCATCCTGAACAACGTTTCCGCCGTAGCCGGCGGCAACGGGCGACTCGCAGCCGCGGCCACTGCACAGGCTGTGCGAGGCGCGAGCCGATGAGCGGAATGTCGCCGGCGCTCCTGACCCTGCTTGGGCTGCTGCTCGTCGCCGTCTGGCGCTGGCAACACTGGAAGATCCGCGCGCGCCGCCATCGCGAGGAACTGGCCGCCCTCAGGGAGGCCCTGCATTGCATGGCGTACGAATCCGCGAACGCGGTCAACGCCATCCGCGCGCATCTCGGCGACTTCCGCCAGATCAATCCCTCGCCGGCCATGCCAGAGCACCTCGAGCAAATCGCCGCTGGAGCGGACCGTATCGCACGCGTGGTGCGCATCGCAGACGACCCCGTGGCTTGGTACCGCCAGCGCAAGCGCGAGGATGCGCGCAGCAGGCAGATCTCCGCCTCACAACCTGCCGCGCCCATGATCGGCGATCCCGCCGAGCACTGAGCGCCCCGGGCTCGCCTCCCCGCAAGCGCGGTTGAACCGCCAGGGGGAAGGTGCCATCATAAGGGCAGGCACGCCGCCCGCTTATGAATCTCCTCGAGAAATACGACCTGCTCGACGTGATCGCGGAAAACGAGACGCGCACTTACCTGGCCCGGGAGCGATCCACGGTCCGCATGGTGATGGTCCACATCCTGTTGCCCGCACCGACCCGCATCAGCCTGCTCGAACTCGTCCTGCGCACACGGGAGAGGCCCGCCTCGCCGGGGCGGCTCCAGATCCTCGACCTCGGCGAACACGAAGGCAACCCTTTCGTAGTCACCGAGATCATTCCGGGCTTTCGGACGCTGCGCGAATGGCTACAAGCGGAACTGGCTTATGCAGGTTCGGCCGCTCCACCGCGACCGGCCTCCTTCCCGGCGACCTCGCCGTCCCGTCCCGAGACGCGACGCGATCCCGGGGAATTCACCCAGCTTTTTCAGGCAGTGATGGGTGAGCTGCCCGGCGCGGGGCGGGCGGGTTCCAACCCTCCGAGGCCAGTGACACCCCTGCCCGCCGAGGCCGTTGCCCAACCTCAAAGCGGGACGGCGCTGGGCAGCACAGCGCCCCCACTGCAGCCGCCAGCGCCCGCCGGCGCGCCCGAACCCGGCGAATTCACGCGCATGTTCCAAACCGTCCCTCCCAGCCCTCCTTCGCCTCCGCCCCTGCAAACGGAGCCGCCCCCGGCCTTCAGCGCCGAGCCCACGCCACCCTCGCGCGAACCTGGCGAATTCACCCGCATGTTCCAGTCGCCGTTGACGCACATACCTGCGCCGCCACCGGCTTGGACAGCTTTCCCATCCCCGCAGGGACCGCTGCCTCCGCAGGATCCCTCCCCCTCTTCCAGCCCGACATCGGTACCGGCGAGGGAGCCAGGCGAATTCACCCGCATGTTCCAGCAACCCGTGCACGGCACCGTTCAAGCGGTGCAGCCTCCGGCATCTCCGGAGCTACCTGCCGTGCCCCCGGTCGGTCCCGAACCCGGGGAATTCACCCGTATGTTCCAGTCGCCCTTGACGCCCACGCCGCTGGAAGAGGCTTTACCTGCCTCCGGCATCCAACCTCCCGTCGGTCCGGGCTCGGCTGCCTCTGCGCCTTGGCACAGTCCGGCTGGTATGCCCGCTCCATCGCGGGTCCCGCTTCCTCAACCTACCCCACCGCTGGGCGGAACCGGGGCGCCGTCGGCGGGCGAGTTCACGCGCTTGTTTGGCACCCCAAGCGGGTCCGCCCCCCAAGTAGCTCCCACGGGCCCGGCTGGGCCTATGGGGGGCGCAACGCAGTTGTTTTCGACGCCAGCTCCCGGCGCGTCGGCAGAGCCCATTGCTCCGGCGGGCACCCCCTTCGGTCCCAGCGAGTTCACCCGGGTCGTCCAAGCGGCTCCCGTCGAAACGGCCGAGGCCGCTGCGCCGGCCTCCCCCATCCATCCTCCGACCAGGCCGGCCGCCAGCCACTCGTACCTCCCGCTGCTGATCATCTCCGGATCCATGCTGGTCATTGCATTGATGCTCGTGATCTACTTCGTACTGCGGCGTTAGAACCCGCCAAGCCCGGCACCGGGACGATCCGACGCAACCTTCACCGGTCCCAACCACGACAATCCCTGGAAACTGTTTTCCGTCGTATGGCTCTGGCGATCCAGTCCGGAGCCCGTTCTCGCCTCTGCCAGCTCACCGATCGCAAGAGGACTCCGCCTCGATAGCCCTTGGGCCCCCGCGTTGACCATCGCCCCGGTCGCGTGTGCACACCGCCTCGCCCATCGTTCGTCGCTTGCTGGAGCGCACTCGAGCGCCGGAAACCATCAAGGTCCGGTTCCCAGCGCACACCCCGCTACCGCCACTCGAGGGCCGATTACGAACCACAACGATGGCGCTCCTCTCCGCCAGGAGGTGGAATCCCGCATCGTCGCACCGATTCCGGGGACTGTAAGGCCCGCCCGAACGGTCCGGCATCCTGCCGACAGCCATGACGGCGCAGGCAGGCGCGGCCCGTGTGGGACAATGGAAAGCCATGCCCAGAATCGAGCGCGCGCTGATTAGCGTCACCGACAAGACCGGTCTCCTGGAACTGGCTCGCGGGCTGCTAGGTTTCGGCGTAGAGATCGTCTCCACGGGAGGTACGGCTCGGCTGTTGCGCGAGGCGGGCCTCCCGGTGCGCGACGTTGCCGAGATCACGGGATTCCCTGAAATGCTCGAGGGCCGAGTCAAGACCATTCATCCCAGGATCGCGGGCGGCATTCTGGCGGTCCGCGAGAAGCCTGAACACCGACGAGCCCTCGAAGAGCACGGCATCCCGGCTTTCGATCTGGTTGCGGTCAATCTCTACGCTTTCGAAGCAGCGGCGGCCAGGCCGGGCATCGCGGTCAGCGAACTGCTCGAACAGATCGACATCGGCGGTCCTACGCTGATCCGGGCTGCAGCCAAGAACTGGCAAGACGTTGCGGTGCTCACTTCCCCCAGCCAGTACCAGGCCGTGCTCGAGGAGATGCAAGCTACGGCTGGCGAGGTATCGCGCGCCACCTGCTGGCGGCTGGCTGTGGAGGCTTTCCGCCGGACGGCGGAGTACGACCGCGCCATCGCCGGGCGCCTGGCGCGTCTTGAGTACGCCGACGGGGAGTTCCGCGAACGCGACGAGACGTTGCCGCCGGTCCTGGACCTGCGCCTGCCGATCCGGATGAGGCTGCGTTACGGTGAGAACCCGCACCAGCAGGCGGCGCTGTACGGCGGTTCGGGCGGCGTCGCCGGAGGCGAGCAGCTCCAGGGCAAGGAGCTTTCCTACAACAACCTGGTGGATCTGGACGCGGCCTTCCAGCTCGTGCGCGAGTTTGCCGCCCCCGCGGCCGCCATCATCAAGCATACCAACCCCTGCGGTTGCGCCGAGCAAGCGACGCTCGTCGAAGCCTACCGCAAGGCCTACGAGTGCGATCCGGTTTCAGCTTTCGGCGGTGTGCTGGGGTTCAACCGCGAAGTGGACGAGGAGACGGCGGCCGAGATCGTCAAAACATTCATAGAGGCGATTGTTGCGCCGGGTTTCACCGCCGGCGCGCGCCGGATCCTGGCCGCGAAAAAGAATCTGCGGCTGCTCAAGGTGGACTTCGGTTGGAGACCCGAACCCGTGCTGCGCGCGATCAGCGGCGGCGTGTTGTTGCAGACGCCGGACGAGGCCACGCTCGATCGCGACGGGTTGCGCGTGGTGACCGAACGCGCGCCTTCGGAGGAGGAGATGGCCGCGCTCGAGTTCGCCTGGAAAGTGGTCAAGCACGTCAAATCGAACGCCATCGTCTACGCGCGCGCCGGCCAGGTGCTGGGCGTGGGCGCAGGCCAGATGAGCCGTGTGGACTCGGTCCGCTTCGGGGCGCTGAAGGCCCTGCTGCCCCTCGCAGGGAGCGTTCTGGCTTCCGACGCCTTCTTCCCGTTTCCCGACGGGGTGGAGGAAGCCGCACGGCACGGCGTCACTGCGGTAATCCAGCCCGGCGGCTCGGTGCGGGATCAGGAAGTGATCGAAGCGGCCAACCGGCTGGGCCTGGCCATGGTCTTTACCGGCATGCGGCACTTCCGGCACTGAGGGCGGCTGCGATCAGTGCAGCAATCGCCGGTGTTCTTTGAGGATGCAGCGGTCCTGGACGACTTGCAGACCCGCCCCACGCGCGCGCTCGGCGGCTTCGTCGTGGCGAATTCCTTCCTGGAGCCAGACCACGCGCGCGCCGATGCGGATGGCCGCTTCCACGATCTCCGGGACGAACTCCGAGCGGCGGAAGACGTTGACGATGTCCACCCGTTCCGGAACTGCCTCCAGGTCCGGATAGGACTTCTCGCCCAAGACCTCCTGCTCGTTGGGGTTGACAGGGATGATGCGGTAGCCTGCCCGCTTCATGTACTCCGCGACGCCGTAGCTGGGCCGCCAGGGTTTGCTGGACAGACCCACGACGGCGATGGTCCGCGCGGACCTGAGGATTTCAGCGATGCTTGCCATGGGAGTGCGTGCGGGACGAGGCTCGGCGCTCGCCGGCTGCGGATCGGCCGGGTTGCTCGAGCAGCTTTCGCAGGGCCGCCAGCTCACCCGGTTTGAGAGGGCGGAATTCGCCCGGCCGCAGCTTGCCCAGCTCCACCGGCCCGATCTGGATGCGTCGCAGCTTCTCCACCAGCCGCCCGAAGTGCTTGAACATCAGTCGAAGCTGGTCCCTGCGCGTCTCGGTCAGGGTCACCCTGTACCAGGGATTGGCGGCCCGCTCGAGCAGGCGGATCTCGGCTGGCGGCGTGCGCCGCCCGGCCAGCGGCACGCCTTCGCGGAACTGGCGGAGCTGCTCGCCGGAGAGCATCCCGTTGACCTTTACCAGGTAGGTTTTCGGAATGCGCTTCGAGGCGGCCAGCAGCGATTGGGCGAATTCGCCGTCGTTGGTGGCGATCAGCAGTCCTTCGCTGGCGTAATCCATCCTGCCCACCGGGTAGACGCGTGCCGGCAGCCGCTTGAGCAGATCGGCCAGGTGGGGGCGGCCCTGGGGATCGAACAGCGTGCTGACCATTCCGCGTGGCTTGTAGACCGCCAGATAGAGGCGCTCCACGGGCAACCGCACGCGGCGCCCGTCCACCTTGATTTCGTCGCGCTCCGGATCGGCCTTGCTGCCCAGCTCGGTGACGACCTGCCCGTTGACGCTCACCCGGCCCGCCAGGATCAACTGTTCGGCCTTCCGCCGACTGGCGATGCCTGCGTGGGCCAGAATCTTTTGCAGGCGCTCTAGTGCCACGCCGGCCCGTCCTTCACTCTCGATTTTCGCCTGAACCGCCCGGAGTCTCCACCGGCGCCGGCAGCGGCTCGTCCTCGCCCAGCGCCAGCCTGCGCAATTCCTCGAACTCCTTCAGCGTGGGAAGCTCGCTGAGGTCCTTGAGGCCGAACTGCACCAGGAACTCCTTGGTGGTCTTGTATAGGATGGGCCGGCCCAGCACGTTCTTGCGCCCTGCCGTCGTGATGAGCTTGCGCTCGAGCAGGGTCTTGAGCGCGCTCACGCCGCTCACCCCCCGAATGGCCTGGATTTCCGGCGCAGTGATGGGCTGCTTGTAGGCGATCACGGCCAGCGTCTCCAGTGCCGCCAGCGAGAGCTTGAGCGGCGGCTTCAGCCGTCTGACGAAAGCCCGGATGGCCTCGTGGTGTTCGGGCTTGGTCGTCATCTGGAAGCCGCCCGCTACTTCGCGGATCATGATGCCCCGGCCGGGCTGCGCGTACTCCTCGACGAGTTCGGCCAGCAACCGCCGCACGCGCGCCTCCGGCTGCGCGATGGCTGCCGCGATCTGCGCAGCGGTGGCCGGCTCTTCCGTCACGTAGACGATCGCCTCCAGGACCGCCTTGAGGGAGGCGTCGTCCGGGCCGGCAGCCGCCTGCTCACCCAGCTCGGGCTGCGCAGACGCGCCCTGCCCCTCCGGCAGCTCCGCCGGTGTCGGCTCCCGATGCGATGGCGGCGTGGCTTCGATCTCTTGCATCTTCCTTACCGAAGGGTCCGGCCTGTCGTCGCGCAAAGGCCCGGCCGCTCAGGTGTACTCCTTCTCGAGGTCCAGCCCGTTCGGGGAGGCCACAACCTCCTCGAACCGCCTGTGCCGCCGGATGCCGATTTCGCCGAACGTCTCTTTCTGCACCAGCGCGACAGCCTGCAAGCGCACCAGCTCGAGAATGGCAAGGAACAGACAGATCATGGCGCGCAGGCTGCGCTGGCGCTCGAAAAGCTCGCGCGCCGGAATCACCTCTCCCCTGGGTCGGTTGAGCAGCTCGGCCTTCAGGAACTCGATCATCTCAGCCAGCGTGACGGGCTCGTGGTTCACCTGGAACGAGGGCTTGTTGCGCGCGCGCTCCATTACGGCCTGGAAGGCGGCCACCAAGTCGTAAACCGTGACCGCAAGCCCCGGGTCCTCGCCGTCCAGGAAGACGCGCACCTGGGGATTGGACCAGATGTTCTCCTCGATGAGCCGCTTTTGCTGGAGCATCTCGGCGGCGTTCTTGAAGCGCTCGTGCTCGAGCAGTCGCTCGACCAGCTCGCGCCGCGGGTCCTCCGGCTCGTCCTCCATGCGCGCCAGCTCCGGATCGCGCGGCAGAAGCATGCGCGACTTGATGTGAATCAGTGTGGCCGCCATCAGGATGAATTCCGCGCCCAGCTCGATGTCCAACTCCGCGGCCTGCTGGAGATAGTCCAGATACTGCTGGGTGATCCGCGCGATAGGGATGTCCCAGATGTCAATCTGTTGTTTGCGGATCAGGTCCAGCAGCAGGTCCAGCGGCCCTTCGTACCGCTCCAGGCGGACGTTCAGCGGCGACGACACAACCCATCACGATAGCACGGAGCACGTGCGGGCCGATTGGCGGCGACCGGCGCGAAACCGCTATGTTGGGAAAGCGGCCCCGGCTCGCAGCCGGCGGCTGCCACAATCCAGGTAAGGAGCGGTGTCCGATGATCATCGCTGATCTGGCGCAGATCGCCGGCCGGACCTATCCCGCTCGCCGCCGCACGCAGAATCTGGTGGGCGGCGCCAGCCCGATCCAGGCCCGGAACTTTTGCATGGGCTACGTGACGCTGGAGCCCCGAGGCGGCCAGGTCCCCTGGCACAATCAGGAGCAGGAAGAGGTCTACTTCATCCTCGAAGGCACGGCAGAGATGTGCCTTGGCCAGGAACGCGCCGTCCTGCGCGCGGGACAGGCCGTCTACATCCCGCCGGGCGTTTTCCACCAGTTGACCAATGTCGGCGACACGGTGTGCCGCATGCTGTACTGCTATGCTCCCGCTGGCGACGTGGCGCACTGGCGCCAGGAACTCGAGGGCACGCTGCCCAGGGCCGGCATCGAAGCCCCGCCCCTGCCCGAAGGCGCCTGGCCGCAGTGCGTCGAGAAGCCGGCGGACACCTGATGTCCCCGTCAAGCATGCCAGAGGAGGTCGAGCAAATCATGAGCGGAACGATCGTGCACGAAATCGGCATCATCATGAACGGCGTCACCGGCCGCATGGGCCTCAACCAGCACCTGAAGCGCTCGATCCTGGCCATCCGCCAGCAGGGCGGTCTTCGCGTCAACGAACGCGAAGTGATCATGCCCAGGCCCCTGCTGGTCGGCCGGAACCCGGCGAAGCTCGAGGCCATCGCGCGCGAATGCGGGGACCTGCCCTGGACGACCGACTTGGACACGGCATTGGACGATCCGGAATACTCCGTCTACTTCGACTCGCAGGCCACCGCGCTGCGCGTCCCCGCCCTGCTGAAGGCCATCGCCCGGGGCAAGCATGTTTACTGCGAAAAGCCCAGCGCCGATACGCTCGCCGGCGCCCTCGAGGTCTACCGGGCGGCGAAAGCCGCGGGCGTCAAGCACGGCGTCGTGCAAGACAAACTCTGGCTGCCCGGCCTCATCAAGCTCCGCCGCCTCAAGGAGGCCGGCTTCTTCGGGCGCATCTTCGCCGCCCGCGGTGAGTTCGGCTACTGGGTCTTCGAGGGCAACATTGTCCCGGCCCAGCGCCCCTCCTGGAACTACCGCAAGGAGGACGGCGGCTCGATCATCGTGGACATGCTCTGCCATTGGCGCTACGTGCTCGACAACCTGGTCGCGCCGGTCAAGGCGCTCACCTGCCTCGGCGCTACGCACATCCCGCGCCGCTGGGACGAGCAGGGCAGAGCCTACCAAGTGACCGCGGACGATTCCGCCTACGCCACCTTCGAGCTCGAGGGCGGGATCGTGGCTCACTTCAATTCCTCCTGGTGCACGCGCGTCCGCCGCGACGACCTGTTCACGCTGCAAGTGGACGGCACGCTCGGTTCGGCCGTGGCCGGGCTGCGCGAGTGCTGGATTCAGCCTCTGGCCGCGACGCCGCGGCCGGTCTGGAACCCCGACATCGAGAGCCCCTACAATTACTTCGATCACTGGCAGAAGGTTCCCGCCCAGGAGACCTACGACAACGCCTTCAAGGCCCAATGGGAGCTCTTCCTTCTCCACGTGGTGAAGGACCGGCCTTTCCCATGGAACCTGCTCGAGGGGGCCAAAGGAGTGCAACTGGCCGAGCTAGGCCTTGAATCCTGGCGCCGGCGCGCCTGGGTCGAGGTGCCGCCGCTCGAGCCCTGAGCACCCGGCGCTTCCCTGGCCCTTTTGCACCCCAGCGGGCGGACGCGGTACACTCGTTGGTTCCTTGAAGCTGGCGCCGGTTGACCACCTCATCATAGCTCTCTACTTCGCCTTCGTCCTCGGCATCGGGTGGCTCATCCGAAAGCGGGTGGCCACCAGCGAGGACTTCCTCACCTCCAGCCGATCGGTTCCGCTGTGGATCACCAGCTTGGCCTTCATCGCCGCCAACCTCGGGGCGCAGGAAATGATCGGCATGTGCGCTTCGGGCGCCAAGTACGGCATGATGACGGCGCACTTTTACTGGATCGGGGCCATCCCGGCCATGATCTTCGTGGGCGTCTTCATGATGCCGTTTTACTACGGCAGCCGCGCCCGTTCCGTGCCGGAATACCTGCGCTTGCGTTTCGACGAGAAGACGCGCACCTTCAACGCCGTGAGCTTCGCCGCCATGACCATCTTCAGCTCCGGCATCTCGATGTACGCGCTGGGCCTGCTGTTCCAGCTCGTGCTGGGCTGGAGCTTCACCGCCTCGGTGTTGCTTTCGGCCGGCATCGTGCTCGTTTACACCTACCTGGGCGGGCTGACCAGCGCCATGTACAACGAGGTCCTCCAGTTCTTCCTCATCGTGCTAGGCTTCACCCCACTGGCCGTCCTCGCGGTCCAGCGCGCTGGAGGTTGGGAAGGCATCAGCGAGCGGCTGTCTCCCATGATGACCCATTCCTGGGCCTACACCCACAGCCCTTCGGCAAACCCCATGGGCGTGGAGGTCTTCGGCTTGGTCATGGGCTTGGGCTTCGTGCTCTCGTTCGGCTATTGGTGCACCGACTACCTGGTGGTGCAGCGGGCCATGGCCGCCAACTCCATGACCGCCGCGCGCAACACGCCCCTGGTGGCCGCAATTCCCAAAATGCTGTTTCCCTTCATCATCATCGTGCCCGGGATCGCCGCCATGGCCCTGATGCAAATGAACGTGGGCTACACGCTGCCACCGAAGGGCTCCGGCTACAACTACGACCTGACGCTCACCACCCTGATGGCTTCCTTCTATCCCTCCGGACTGCTGGGCGTGGGGCTGACTGCCCTGATGGCTTCCTTCATGAGCGGGATGGCGGGCAACATCACCGCGCTGAACACGGTCTGGACGTACGACATCTACCAGAGCCACATCCGGCCTGGCGCCCCTGACCGTCATTATCTACTCGTCGGGCGGCTCACCACCGTGGTGGGCACCGGCCTTTCCATCGCCACAGCCTACCTGGCGCAGCTCTACAACAACATCATGGATCTGCTCCAGTTGGTCTTCGGGTTCGTGAACGCCCCCCTGTTCGCAACATTCCTGCTAGGAATGTTCTGGCGACGCGCCACCGGGCACGGAGCCTTCGCAGGCCTGCTCGCCGGCACCGCCGCGGCCGCCCTCACCCACGGGCTCACGCTGGCCGAAGGCAAGGGCGCCTGGCTGGGCCATCTGCACGAGTTTCCCTCCACCATGGCCCAGAACTTCTGGATCGCCATCGTGGCTTGGACGGCGTGCTTCCTGATGACGATCGCGGTCAGCCTGCTCACCA
Source organism: Bryobacteraceae bacterium (assembly GCA_025062235.1). Taxonomy (GTDB): domain Bacteria; phylum Acidobacteriota; class Terriglobia; order Bryobacterales; family Bryobacteraceae; genus DTHT01. The sequence continues at coordinate 14,233 of JANXAE010000006.1, read as the reverse complement.
AGCCGCGGCCCGAATCCGAGCTGGTGAACCTGGTTTACGGGATCACGCGGCTGCCGCCGCCCGAGCCCGGGACGCGCTGGTTCGAACGTCCCGTGGTGCTCGCGGTGGCGGTCGGCGCCGCCTGCCTGTTGCTCAACATCTGGTTCGGATGAGCAGCCATGCATGACCTGCGGCTTCCCTCCGGTCTGTTCTTCACGCTGGTCGGAGCGATCCTTTGCCTCACGGCGCTGATTGCTCCCGGCTACCGCGCGCCGCTGACGGAATTCAACGTGAACCTTTACGCCGGCATGGGCATGCTTCTGTTCGGCGGGGTGATGCTGTGGTTGGGGCTGCGGCGTTGCTGAGCGAAGCGTTCCTGCGCGTGTTCGGCCCAGCCTCGAACCTGCGCATCTGGCGGGCGCCCGGCCGCGTGAACCTGATCGGCGAACACACCGACTACAACCTCGGATTCGTGCTGCCCATGGCGCTCGAGCTGGCCTGCTACGCGGCGACAGCGCCCCGCTCCGATGACCGACTCCGCGTCTTTTCGGAAAACTACGGCGAGGCGCGCGAGTGGCCCGTGGGCCGCCTGGCCGCCGCGCGACCGGCCGGGCACTGGAGCGACTACCTGCTGGGCGTGGCGCGCGAGCTGGTGCGAGCCGGTTACGAGGTGCGTCCCGCCAACCTGCTCGTGTGGAGCACGGTGCCACCTGGCTCGGGATTGAGCAGCTCGGCCGCGCTGGAAGTCTCCGTGGCCCTCGCGCTGCTCGACGGCCGGCCCATCGCGCCCCTCGAGCTCGTCCAACTTTGCCGCCGCGCCGAAAACGATTTCGTCGGCGCGCCATGCGGCATCATGGACCAGTATGTGGCGGTCTTCGGGCAAAAGGGCGCCGCGATCCGCATTGACTGCCGCAGCCTCGAACACCAGCCGATCGAACTGCCCGCGGGCATCGCCGTCCTCGCAGTCAATACCATGGTCAAGCACGAGCTGGGCCACTCGTCCTATCCCGAGCGCGTGGCGCAGTGCCGACAGGCCGCCGCGCGGCTCGGCGTCGAAAGCCTTCGTGACGTCACGCTGGAAATGCTCGAGAAGGCCCGCGCCGAGCTTCCCGACGTCGTCTACCGGCGGGCCCGCCACGTCGTGACGGAAAACCTCCGCGTCGAGCAGTTCATGAAGGCCTGCGCCGAAGGCGATCTCGCCACGATGGGTCGGCTGCTCGTCGCCTCGCACAAAAGTCTGCGCGACGACTACGAAGTCAGTTGCGACGAGCTGGATTTCCTCGTGGAAACGGCCCTTGGCATCGAGGGCGTGTTGGGAGGGCGCATGACAGGTGGCGGCTTCGGGGGCTGCACCGTCAACCTCCTGGAAGCGGGCGCGGAGGATTGCTTCCACCGCGAGATCAGCGAAGCCTACCGGCGCCGCTTCGGACGGGATTGCCAGATCTACCCCTGCGTGCCCGCTGCGGGCGCCGGCCAACTGTGAGGATCGAGGATTTCTACCGCGGATTGCCCGTGCTGGTGACGGGCGCCACGGGCTTCATCGGCAGTCATTTGGCCGAGCGGCTCGTCGCCATGGGCGCGCGCGTGCGCTGCCTGGTGCGGCGCACCAGCCGACTGGACCGGCTGCCTCAAGGCGTGGAGCTTGCGTGTGGCGATCTGGCCACGGGCGAAGGGCTGGCCGATGCCTTGCGCGAGGTCGCCTTGGTCTTCCATCTGGCCGGCGTAACCAAAGCCCTTTCGCCCAGCGAGTATGTGCGCGGCAACGTCCTGGCCACGCGCAATCTGGTCCTCGCGCTCGAACGAAGCTCGGCGCGGCTGGTCCACGTAAGCAGTCTCGCCGCCGTGGGGCCCAGTCCCGATGGCACCCCCGTGCGAGAGGATGTCGAGCCGCGTCCCGTCTCCCTGTACGGTCGCTCCAAGCTGGAGGCCGAGCGGGCGGTGCTCGACTCCAGCGTGGTCTCCCGCGCGGTCATCCTGCGCCCCCCGGTGGTCTTCGGTCCCCGCGACGAGGACGTATACCAATTGTTCCGCATGGCCGCGAAGGGCTTGATCTTGGTAGTGGGCAATCCCCGGACGCGCTTCAGCGTGATCTTCGTGCACGATTTGGTGGATGGGCTGCTGGCCGCTGGGGCTTCCCATGCGGGCCAAGGGAGAACTTTCTTCCTGGCCGCCGAGGAAGGTCTGTCCTGGCGTGGACTGGCAGATCTCGCGGGGAAGGCTCTCGGCCGCAGCGTCCGGATCCTGAGAGCGCCCCTCGCGGCGGCGTGGCTCTGCGCCGCCTCCGCCGAGATCGCGGGGCGAATGCGCGGCAAGCCGGCGATCATCTCGCGCGACAAGCTGAGGGAAGCTCGCGCGGGCGAGTGGCTGTGCGATCCCCGCCGGGCGCGCCTCGAGCTGGGATTCGTCGCCGGCACGCCTCACGACCGCGCGATCGCTGCCACCCTCGG